>JAFYZX010000013.1 GCA_017548505.1 Bacteroidales bacterium
GGGTTGTCTTTCGTAGATAGTCGTAGAGAACCTTGACCTGGTCAAAGGTGGTGGCGCAGCCTTCAGTCATAGAACGCAGTTCTGCAATTTTCTCGGTGGAAAGATCGCTGCATTCGCTCTGGAGGTCATAGAGCCAGGCTCCTATTTCCTTCCAGCTGCCTTGGGTTCCGGAAACCTTGGAATACATAAAGTTAACCGGTGTGGCATATACGTATGGCACAAGTGAAAGTTTGCGGGGCATCATACTCTCTGACACATAGCCCCCGAAATCAGAAACGTTCCAGGTATAGGTATCCTTTCCTCCAGCGGATCCGATTTCCACCTCGACCGGAGAACTGTACTGGATCTTTGTCCCAGGCGGCACGGAAATAACATACTGCCCTTTGGAAAGGCTAACCTCCGGCCTTGTCACGGGTATGTAGCTTGGAAAACTGCTGATTCCCCTTTTGTAATTAAGGGAATACTCATATTCAACGATGTAGGGGAATGGAGCAACCGGCTGAAAATAATATGCGTAAGAGTCATCCGCCAGTTCTGTTGCAAGGGCTCTGGACAGCAAGTCCTGCTTCTTTATCTTGCGCAGTACTTTGCCGGAGACATCGGAGACAGTCCCGGAAAAAGAATCCAGAGACCTGTCCTTGTCCGTAAAGATTACGATAACTCCCTCGGCCGAACCGGATTCCTTTGTCACCAGGACCTTTTCATACACCGTGTAGGTTCCAGATGAAATACTCTTCATGTCAAAGGTCTCCCTGCTTTCCAGGATGGTAGCACCCAGTATCCTGGAAAGAACAAAGTCCTGCCCCGGACAGAATTGCCGGCCAAGCAGGAAAGCCAGGAGAAGGATCAGACGTTTCATTTCTTCTTAAGCACTATGGTTTCGTTTTCTGTCTTTACCAGCTGCTGCCAAAAATGGCGGTAGCCTGCGTAATTGTGCGGATCCACGTACAATGCGTTCTCAATAACTGTGTAAGTTACTTCAAGAGTCTTCCCATCATCAGAGGTCTTATGCTCCACAGAGGCCCTTACGTCTGTTCCCATGGCTCCCATTTGCTCTGAAGCAGGAATCTGTTCAAAAGTATAGCCATCTGGTATCTCTATTGTTATGTGGTATACTAATGTATTGATATGGTCTATGTCTATCGGTACTGATCTGGTCTCGGACTTGAAGTATCTGTCTGGATGCATGGTTTCAATTATCGGCTTAAGATAAATCAGGTCTCCGTCCTGAGACTGGGAAGACTGCATCTGCTGCTCAAAATCAAAAGACATTGAACACTCCGGAGTGTATTCCTTCATATTGGCAGAAGAGACATTCTCCACGGTATAGGAGTTGCCGTTTTCCAGTTTGGCAATCAGGTCTTCCTCCTTTTCATACGAATTGAAAAATTTCTTCAAGTCGTAAGACTCGTTATTCTTTGCGGTAACAGTCATTTTACCAGTCATAAGGCCATCCTCATCCAGTTTAGCGGCAACTTCAAAATTGGTTGTGTTCTCGCAGAGCCTTGTGAGGTTAACCCACTTTGATACAGATCCCTTGGAAACTTCTCGTGCCTTAATTATCATATAGTTGTCGTTAAGCACGTTAAGATAGGCTTCGCTGCGTGCGGCATCAAGAAAAACACTCTCTCCGCCCTTTTCTGTTATCCTGAGTATGAATGTGTCAAAAACATCAGTGGCCACGTGGAAATCCGCAAACTCTCCGCTGGTACGCAGCTTTACCAAAACAGGATGTACCTCAAATCCGGCATAGTTTAGAGCGTTTCCTACCAGAGCGTTAATATCAGCGGTACTTCCGCTTCCATCCTTAATGACAGAAGAAGCGGAAGACGGCACAAGCCTTACTTCCTTGTTCCACTTTACCTTATCGCAGATAAGTTTCCTGATTTCAACCACCTGATCCCTGAATGGCTTTCCGGAAGCCTTGATAGCATCCACTTCCTTCTTGAACTTGCAGCCCGAAGTAATCTCGGTACAGATCCGGCTATCATAGACCTGCTTGTCCACATCGGTCCAGGAAGATCCGAAGTTCTTAGGCAGCTGTCTCGGAAGCTGTATGGTCCTAAGTTCATATTCTACAGCACTGTAAAATTGATCCACGCAATAAAGATGACTCTCTGCCTTGAGGGCGGGAACATTTACCGCCCTGTAGATTTCCTGAACCGTTCCGTAGTCGACATTTGCCCCGTACCCGGTTACAAGGGTTTCCGTTTCCCTTCTGGTGTTCAGGTCAAAATACTTTATTCCGCGGCTAAGGACGTTATACTTGAAATATTCCGGGAAGGTAACGTTGGCTTCTATGCAGTTTATCGGGTATTCCCCCTGGAAGTTGATTTCTCCCAAATCCCAGAAATGCTGGTTCTTGCGCGTATATGTCACCTCCAAAACAGAACCCGCCTTTACATTTTGGGCTGTAAAGCTTATACTGTTGGCCTTGTCGGAGAACTTCTTGTCAAAAATATAATCCTTGCTCATCTTGGTCTTTACCACCTTGCCGTTTTCCCAGTTATAGGTAAAGACCTTTATGTCCGTGATTTTCTCGCCCATATCCCCATCTGTGCGATAAACCATCCTGAAGGTTGCCAAATCCTTTGCAGACTCCTTCAGTATCTTGATTCTCATACGGTTGGTTTTATCAACCATAAAGTCTCCGGCGGGAGAAATATATACTCTCCTGTCTATCTTCTGATAAATAATGAGAGCATCGGCCGATGTATCCCTCGGATATGAAGTCATTTTTACTTCGTCTTCGGAGACGGCGTCGAACTTTGAATTGAACTTTACCAACTGCGCTGTCGCCGATACAGAAGACAGCACAGTAAGCAAAAGTGCAAATAACGGAAATCTAAGTTTGCGTTTCATAACCCTGAAGTTTATGCTATTATATATCTTATTCTAATACAGTACCTTGTCTATGAATGGAGTATGGTGGAAGTAAGGGATGAATCCCAGTTCCATCACTTTTTTAGTCACTATGAAGGCGGCCTTCTTGCCCACAGTTATGGAGCCGGCAACATCAGCGCAGCCCATTGCAGCAGCGGCGTTTATGGTGCAGGCATTGAAGCTTTCCTCCGGAGTAAGCCTCATCTTTATGCAGCCAAGAGCCATCACAAACCTCATGTCGCAAGACGGGGAAGAACCTGGGTTGCAGTCTGATGCAAGTGCAACAGGAAGACCTGCCCTAACATAGTCCTTGGCCCTGCCGTAAGGCATTCCGAGGAAGAAAGATGCCCCAGGTAACATCAAAGGCATGGTGTCAGAATTCCTGAGAACTTCCATCTCCACATCAGTTGTCCTTTCCAGATGGTCCACGCTCACTGCGTTGTACTTTACCCCTACCTGCACTCCGCCGCTTACGGCAAGTTCGTTGGCGTGGATCTTAGGCCGCATGCCAAATTGCATTCCGGCCCTTAAAATTCGGTCTGTCTGCTCCACGGTAAAGAAACCCTCATCGCAGAAGACATCAACGAAATCTGCCAGGTTTTCAGCCTCTACAGCAGGTATCATCTCATTGCAGACAAGATCAACATACTCGTCCTGTCTGCCGGTATACTCCCTTCCCACTGCGTGAGCGCCAAGGAAAGTGGATTTTATCGTTACAGGATATTTTTCTTTCAGCCTCTTTATAACACGGAGCATCTTTAGCTCGTCTTCTGTCCTGAGACCGTATCCGCTTTTGATTTCCATTGTGAGAGTGCCCTTGGAAATCATTTCCTCCAGCCTCTCAGATGCCTGGGCAAAGAGCTCATCTTCGCTTGTATTGTGCAGAAGGTCAGCGGAATTGAGAATTCCGCCGCCTCTTTTTGCAATCTCCTCGTAACTCAGGCCGTTTATCTTGTCCACAAACTCTCTCTGGCGGTCTCCGGCATAGACAATGTGGGTATGCGCATCGCAGAATGCAGGAAGGAGCATCTTGCCTTTAAGGTCCTCCATTACTATTCCGGATGGAATCTCCCCGAGAGAATCCATAGGTCCAAAGGAGTCAATCTTTCCGTCCCGGACCATAAGCCAGGCATTGTCCAGAGTCTGGACACGGTCCATTTCCTTGCCGCAGAGTCTTCCTGCTCCCTGCGGCAGAATGCCCGCTATCCGTCCTATGTTAACAAAGAGAGTGTCTTTCATATCTTACTTTCTAAGGAATTCCACGGACTTTTCCATAAGAGGATGCATATAGGCATCTTTCTCAAGGAAAGGCACTTCCTTACGATAATCCGCCAGTATGCCTTCAATTACCGGAGAGGATTTCTCACCTGAAATCCTGTGCCTCAAATCCAGAGCCTGGGCAGCGTTGAAGAGCTCGATGGCAAGAACCCTTTCCGTGTTCTCAACAACCCGGACAAGCTTGGTGGCGGCGTTCGCTCCCATACTAACGTGGTCCTCCTGTCCCTGGGAAGAAGGAATGGAGTCTGCGGAAGCCGGCCAGCAAAGACCCTTGTTCTGGCTCACGATGGAAGCCGCTGTGTACTGCGGAATCATGAATCCGCTATTCAGGCCGCTGTCCGGAGCCAGGAACTGTGGGAGTCCCCTCTGACCTGAGATAAGGCGGAAAGTCCTTCTCTCAGAGATGTTTGCAAGCTCGCTCATCGCGATTGCAAGGGTATCCATAGGTATCGCGATAGGCTCCCCGTGGAAATTTCCGGCGGAGATTATCATATCCTCGTCCGGGAATACGTTAGGATTGTCCGTTGCGCTGTTTATCTCGTTGTCTATTACGCTTTCCACATAGCGGATGTTGTCCTTTACCGCTCCGTGAACCTGTGGAATGCAGCGGAAGGAATAAGGGTCCTGGACATGCTTCTTAGGCATCGCGATAAGCTTGCTTCCTTCCAGAAGGCCCATAAACCTCTCTGCAGTGTCTATTTGTCCCCGATGTCTTCTAAGTCTGTGAGTCAGAGGATAGAACGGCTCGATCCTGCCGTCATACGCCTCAAGGCTCATAGCCCCTATCCTGTCCGCCCAAAGAGAGAGCCTATGGCACTGGATCAGAGACCAAACGGCGTGAGCGCTCATGAACTGGGTTCCGTTCAGAAGAGCAAGCCCCTCCTTGCTCTGAAGGCGGATTGGCTCCCATCCCTTGATGGCAAGAACCTCGGAACTTGGCATTGTCTTGCCTTGATAAACCACCTCTCCGAGTCCAAGCAGAGGAAGAGCCAGATGAGCCAGCGGGGCCAGGTCTCCGGATGCTCCCAAAGAGCCCTGCTGATAAACCACAGGCAGTATGTCATCGTTGAACATATCTATCAGCCTCTGAACTGTAACAAGCTGAGCTCCAGAGTGTCCGTAAGACAGGCACTGCACTTTCAGAAGCAGCATCAGCTTAACGATTTCCGGCCTGACCTTCTCTCCAAAGCCGCAGGCGTGGCTGACCACCAGATTATACTGGAGCTGGCTGAGCTGGTCTTCCGGAATGGTAACATTGCACAGAGAACCGAAGCCCGTTGTAACTCCATACACAGGCCTTCCGATGTCCTCCATCTTGCTGTCCAGATACTTGCGGCATTTGATTATCGCTTCCTCAGCCTCCCGGCTAAGGCTCAGCGTCATTTTGTTGTCTATTATTTCCTTCACTCTCTCCAGGGAGAGATGCTCAAATGATATCTTGTGTTCCATAAACCGTTTTACTGATTATTCAAAGCTTGTTCAATAATGGAATCGTCTGCGTGGTTAGGCATTGTAACCTTCAGATTTGGAGTGCGCTCCATTTCCCTGCGGATGGCATCCTCTGCGCCTTTGTTGCGCGCCCAGCTGCGCCTTGCAATGCCGTTGTTCACATCCCAATGAAGCATTTCCCTGATGTGCCTTGCGGAATCATCTGTTCCTTCAACCACCATTCCAAAGCCTCCGTTGATGACTTCCCCCCAGCCTACTCCGCCACCGTTATGGATTGATACCCAGGTAGCTCCACGGAAACCGTCTCCAATCACGTTCTGCACGGCCATATCGGCGGTGAACTGGCTGCCGTCATATATATTGGAAGTTTCTCTGAACGGAGAGTCTGTTCCGGACACGTCGTGATGGTCTCTTCCCAGAACTATCGGAGCCTTGATTTCTCCCTTCCTTATGGCTTCGTTGAACTTGAGGGCGATGGTTGTTCTTCCTATTGCATCTGCATAGAGAATTCTGGCCTGGGAGCCAACCACAAGGTTATTTCTTCCGGCTTCCTCAATCCAGTGGATGTTGTCCAGCATCTGCATCTTTATGTCGTCTGTTGCGGTCTTGCTTTCTTCCAGAAGAGCCTCAACTGCAAGTGCGTCGCTCTTTGCAAGGTCCTCAGGATCCTCGCTCATGCACACCCAGCGGAACGGGCCGAATCCGTAGTCGAAATACAAAGGTCCCATAATATCCTGAACGTATGAAGGATAGCGGAACGTGCCGTCCGCCTTCATAACGTCTGCCCCGGCCCTTGAAGACTCAAGCAGGAAAGCATTGCCGTAGTCGAAGAAATACATTCCCCTGTCTGCAAGGCGGTTAATCGCGGCAATCTGCCTTCTCAGCGATGCCTGCACGGCCTCCTTGAATCTCTCAGGCTCCTCAGCCATCATCCTCTGCGATTCCTCAAGAGAATAGCCTACGGGATAATAGCCGCCTGCCCAAGGGTTGTGCAAAGATGTCTGGTCTGAACCGATATCTACCTTAATGCCCTCGTCTGCAAGCCTTTCCCAAAGGTCAACGATGTTGCCTACGTATGCCAGGGAAACGGTTTCCCTGCCCTCTGTGGCTTTCCTTATCCTCTGGATGAGTTCGTCAAGATTCTCGTGGAGCTCATCCACCCAGCCCTGGTCGTAGCGCTTTCTGGCTGCTTTAGGGTTGATTTCCGCGGTAACGCTCACCACGCCTGCAATGTTGCCGGCCTTTGGCTGAGCGCCGCTCATTCCACCCAGTCCTGCGGTAACGAAGAGCATTCCGGCCATATTATCCCTCGTGCCTTCTATTCCCCTCTTCCTGAGCTGCATACGGGCAGCGTTCATAACGGTTATCGTGGTTCCGTGAACGATTCCCTGCGGACCTATGTACATATAGGAGCCGGCCGTCATCTGGCCGTACTGGGAAACTCCAAGTGCGTTGAATCTCTCCCAGTCATCCGGCTTGGAGTAGTTCGGAATCACCATTCCGTTGGTGACAACCACTCTCGGGGCATCCTTGTGGCTCGGGAAAAGCCCCATCGGATGGCCTGAATACATACTCAGAGTCTGCTCCTCTGTCATTGTCGCAAGATACTGCATGGCAAGCCTGTATTGAGCCCAGTTCTGGAAAATGGCCCCGTTTCCGCCGTAGATAATCAGCTCGTGCGGATGCTGGGCAACCCTCTCGTCCAGGTTGTTCTGGATCATCGCCATAATGGCTGCGGCCTGCCGGCACTTACATGGATACTCGTCTATCGGCCTTGCATATATCTTGTATTCAGGGCGGAAGCGGTACATATAGATTCTTCCGTAATCTTTCAATTCCTTGGCAAACTCCGGCGCCAGGGTAGCGTGGAACTCCTTCGGGAAGTACCTCAGGGCGTTCCTCAGCGCCAGCTTCTTCTGGGCAGGCGTAAGAATGTCCTTGCGCTTTGGAGCATGGTTAATGTTCTTGTCGTATGGTTTCGGCTCCGGCAAAACGGATGGTATTCCGGAGAGTATCTCTTCCTTGAATGTCATAGTATCTTGCTTTATATTAACCTCTTATCTTTTCCTCAACGATTTCCAGGATTCTCTTTTCCTCAGCGATTGCCTCGGCTGTAATCCTATCTGCCTCGTTCATCAGTTCCTCCGCCTTCATCCTGTCTTTCAAGCCCTCAGCGTTGATGTGAACATTAAGTCTTGCGCCCATAACGGCACCTCTAGCGGCGATTGCTCCGACTCCGGCATCTGAAACTGAGTTAGGATTCCCCTCGGTTGCCATCGCTGAGGCAACTTCAAACACCTTGAATGCGGTCTTTAGAGTCCTCAGAGGCACCTGGGTTGCGTACAAAGTGGCTTCTTCCATAGCCTGAGCCCTTGCAGCCTTCTCTTCTTCCGTGCCCTTAGGCATTGAGAACACGTCCATTATCTTGTTGAACGCCGCGGTATCTTCGTCCACCAGCGCAATCAGCTCGTTCATAAGGGCATTGCCTTTCTCAGCCCAGTCCGAGAACTCTTTCCAGCGGTCGTCCCATCCCCTCTTGTGAGAAGACAGGTTGGCCACCATAGCGGAAAGGGCAGCTCCCAGGGCTCCCATATAAGCGGCAATGCTTCCTCCGCCAGGAGCCGGTGACTCGCTTGCAGTTTCAATGGCGAAGTCCTTGCAGGTCATCCTTACAAGCCTCTCTTTAATGGCCATCTCCTTAGGGTCTTCCATCAGGTATTCGATCACCTTTTCCTTAGGGTTGAAAGGCTTCAGATCGTCCAGGCTCATGCTCTTAACCGCAATCTTGAGTATCTCGTCCTCAGAGATTCCGAGCGATCTCTGCTGCTTCTCCAGATAGAACTTGCCTGCATCGATGAGAACACGCTTTGGTACCAGGCCCACAATCTCTGTTCCCGTAACCTTCAGTCCTCTGGCAGCGGCTGCACGGCAAACTTCCTCGTATGCCTTGTGAAGCGGAGTTGTTTCAATATCGGTGATATTCATCGATACCTGGGCAATGCCATATTCATCAATGTACCAGCCGATAGCCTTGCAACCCTTGAGGGTTCCAGGCTGCCACATCTCCTTCCCGTTCTCGTCCTTGAGTACCTTTCCGGTAAGGCTTCCGCCCTCCCTCATCTTCCTTCCCTTCTCCCTTACGTCAAAGGCCACAGCCATAGCCCTTCTGGTAGAAGTAGTATTCAGATTATAGTTAACAGCCACAAGGAAATTCCTTGCTCCGACGTTGATGGCGCCGCTCTTAGCAACTACATTGGTATACGCTCCGGGACCGAAATCAGGCATCCTGGCAGGGTCCACAACCTTCTCTGGCAGAGCCTCGTACTCTCCGGCACGGCATACTGCAAGGTTCTTCCTTTCCGGCTTGAATGCGGCTGCCTCGTAGCAGTAGCAAGGTATCTGCTGCTCTTCAAAGATTCTCTTTGCCAGAGAACGGGCCAACTCTGCACATTCCTCCAGAGTAATGCCTGAAACAGGAATCAGAGGCAGTACGTCAGTTGCTCCGGACCTTGGGTGAGCACCCTTGTGAACCCTCATGTCTATGAGTTCAGCAGCCTTTTTAACTCCCTGGAAAGCAGCCTCCACAACGTCCTCCGGACTTCCCACGAAGGTTACCACCGTACGGTTGGTGGCCTCTCCAGGATCCACGTCCAGAACTTTTACTCCTTTTACCGCCGCGATTGCGGCAACTATCTTGTCAATAACTTCCCTGTTGCGCCCTTCAGAAAAATTGGGCACACACTCAATTATTCTTTTCATATAAAACCAAAATCAATTATTCGGTTAAAGGTACGAATAATTTTGGTATTACATTAAAAAGAATGTCAAAAGGAATGGAACGGCTATGTTAATCACGATGCCGAAGTACAGAACTGCCGGCAGAATGCCGTTTCCTTCAGCTTTCAGGATGATTGGAAGACTGGTGTCCGTAACTGTCGCTCCGCCGCTGGAAGTGGAGGCAAACCTGCCGAATACCCTTCCCAAAGGCTTGGCGCACACGATGGTGAAGAGTTCCCTCATAAGATTTGTCAGAAGGCAGATGGAGCCGATGGTTGCTCCCCACGCCTTGGTTGTCAATATGGAAGAGAGAGAATAATAGCCCATTGCAGTATTGATCGTAGCACTTTGCTGAAGTGACAGGTCATAGCCGCAAGACCTGATGACAAGATAAGCCATAACCGAGCCTATCCAGGTTCCCACAAGTGCAACAAGAGGAAGCCACAGAACCCGTCTTGGAACCTTCTTTACCAGGGCAAGTATACTGTCTCCCATCCCGATATTGATTCCCACAGACAGCAGCATCGCATACAGAACCCAGTCTGAATATGACTCAAAGTCAAGGGCATAGAAAGCATCCGGCAGAATCCTTGTCAGCGCCAGAACAAGCCCCAGCACAAAGCATCCAAGTATTATCGCACTGTCTTTGAATCCGCTTCCCCCGCCTTCGGGAACCGCCTCTTCTGTGATATCCTGTTCACTCTCAGCAGAGTCTTTGCTTTTTTTACGGTCTATCACATACTTGGTAAAAAGCCAGGTAAAGACAATGCAAGTGCCCGTTCCCAGCACAAAAAGAATCGCGGAGATTACTCCTGTTGACTTGATCGCCCCGATGATCTCCTCGTTCAGTCCCACTCTTACTCCCATGACAAACAGCAGTATACACACGGTTGCCATCACAACGGCTGAAACCCATTTGCCGTTGTGCCCCCTGAGGAACATCCCCACAATTATACCGAATATCAGAAGTCCGAGAGTGATAAGCATACCTTTACAAATATATTAACTATATTTACAACCTCAAACAACAATTGCCATGGAAGTAATCAACGATGATCAGAACCAGAACGGCTACTACAACCAGAACCAGTATCAGCAGCCATACCAGAATCCATACGGCTACCAGCAGCCTAACCAGAATCAGATGCCACCTTATCCTAAACCGTCCAACAACCTGGTATGGGGCATATTAACCACTATTCTCTGCTGCCTTCCGTTTGGAATAGTATCCATAGTCTTCGCCTCAAAGGTAGATAGTTTATGGTACAGCGGCCGCTATCAGGAGGCAAAGGATGCAGCCAGGAAAGCGGGAACATGGGCAATAGTGTCCGCTTCAATAGGTTTACTCTTCTTCATTATATATATCGTTGTCGTGGTATTGGCTGCAGCTAAGGGAATCAGCACCGGCCTTACCGATTATATGGATCTTTATTAACGGACCTGATGGCCCGGAAAATCCGGAAGATATGGATGTGGATAATCCCTGCCGCTATAGTGGCGGCAGGGGTATTTTATTATTGCGTAAACCCGCTGGAATCCGATATAGCCCCAAAATGCCCGATGAAGCTTCTGACAGGTTGGCAATGTCCATCCTGCGGAGGGCAGAGGGCATTGCACGCCTTCCTGCACGGACGGATCGCCGAGGCCGTGTCCTATAACCTCTTCTTTATAATCGCGATACCTTTTCTTCTGGTAACCGCCTACGCTACACTGATGATAAACAGGCCTCGCCCATCCAGGCTAACCGTCTCCCTATATAACTTTGCCACAAGCAAATACACGCTTATGTCCTATATAGCGGTTTACCTTGTCTGGTGGGTTGTAAGAAATCTGCTAGGGATTTGAATCACTCCTGGCAAGGACTGAAAACCATATTCTCCACTCTCAGACTTTTGCGCAAGGGTACAAGATTTCCCTCACTATAGTCAAATATTTCCGTAGATCCGTCTTCAAGCGTGATTGTAACCACATTACGCTTGACGCGGTAAGTTCCCTTTTCAGAACTGCTGGACTCCCAGCCAGGCTGGGTTGGAACCTCTCCGTTAGCGTCCATATACATTGCCGGATGCGGCGGCATATATGTTTTGCGTGTCTTTACAACATCCTTGTCTGTAGTAAATTCCAAAGTATATGTAGTGGTCTCTGTTCCGGCATCGGCCACAAACATTTTCTCCACATACTGCCACTTGGTTCCCTTAAGCTTGAGTTTCTTGCCGTCCATACTCATAAACACCATACTTGCGCCCACAAGGAGCAGCAAAACTATTAAAAATCTGTATTTCATAGTATTACATTTTAATTTCAGTCAATCCGTCGAGGCTCATGATAAGACCCTCATAATCAGGTTCTGCAGAAAAAGCAGTCACTTCAAAGGCCTTGCCTTCACCTTTAGTCTCAAGCTGGCCTTTACTTTTCATTATGCTCCACTTGTAGTATGGCAGGCCATTCTCCTTGTCGATGTGCATGATGGTCTTGCCCCAAACATCCACAATAGCATTCTTCTCGGACTTTTCCTTGGTGATGATGTAAGCAGGGCGGCCGAAAATGGTCGTGTCCCTAACTGTAGTTCCCTCATCTCCGATCTTAAGTTGTTTGCCAAAGACAGTGTTGCTCATCTGATCCTTCAGGTACCTGTATACAGCATCATCCACACCGTTGAATCCCGTCTTCTCGTTCCTCTTGATGTAAGTTTTCTTCTCATTGCCAATCGTATAGAGAGTACGGGTGGAGTCTGTGCATACAAACAGGTTTGTCATCCCGCTTCCCTCTGACACACCGATCAGAATGTTCCCCTTGCGTGCATAGGTTCTGGTCATACAGACATTTCCAACATACATATTCTCGGTCAGGACGAAATCGTGCTTCCACCATTCCTTTCCCTCCTCCTTTGGGGCCTCGGCTTCTGCGGGAGCCTGTTCTTCTGCCTGTGCAACTTCCTGAGAAGGAGCCTGCTGCGTTGCAACAGCGTTTTGTTCTGTCTTCTGCTCAGTTTCCTGATCCGTGTTCTGGCCGGAGTTTCCTCCACCGCAAGCGCTCACCATAAGGAGGCTCGCAATTCCAATCAAAGAATAATAAATTGTCTTCATAATACTTGTTTTATATCATCGATTATTTCGTTTTTCCAGTTTCTGCTTTATGCGCTGGACAACATTCTCCTTTTTGTTTTTCTTCCTGTTTTTCATTTTCTGCGCTTCCTTGTAAGCCAGAGAGTTAAGGACGGTCTGTTCCACTCCGTTCAGAAGCGTGGAAACAATGTATGCGCCATAGTTCTTCATAGGGTCTCTAGTTGCCTCTACAGTGCACTTGAACGGTTCTTTCTTGAGTTTGCGCGGGTTCTGCCTATGGATCAGGCCTCCCTCCAGGAGACCGACTGCCTTTCCGTGCTTGGCAAGGAAAGCAATCGGAGTCTTTTCCGGATCTACCTCCAGTTTCAGGTTGTCATACAGCAGGCAGAAGTCTCCCTTAGTGGAAAACCTGTTGCCCGAGAAGGAGGTTTGGAGACTCTGTATGTTCCCCGATGCCGATGCTCCGAAAAGCGGCGTCAGGAGGCTGCCGAAATCACTGATATTGACATTTTTCACACTACCGCTGAAGGTAAAGGAGGAATTGCTGTCGTTTTTCATGTGGAGGGTGGCTGATCCGTGGCCGCCCTTACCCATTCGCGGAGTGATATGAAAAACTACAGTATGATCCGGCTCGTTGGAGAAGTTACTGACTTTAAGGCCCATGTCGTGGAGACTGAGCAATCCTGCCGAGCCTTCCGGTCGCTTGATTTCCATATTGTAATATGTAAGCCTGATATCAATGGTACCGATATGGACAGGAATCGGGATTTTCAGGATAGACTCCTGCGGCATCGGAAATGTCTTCTTTGGCAAATACCTGGCATCGCGATGGGATGTAAGCTTGTCTCCCTCTATGAAGACGCTGTCTATCAAAATGCTTTTCTGGAGAACGGTGCGGACAATATTGACGGGCGAAGTGTGTAATTTCCTGGCGCTGAAGTCAGACCATGTTACAGGAACCTTGCCTTTGGCTGCGGCAAGACGTGTCTTGTGAACGGTATTTCTTCCATGCAGGCCCTTTATTACCACACCTTCTGAATTCCTGGTTCCCAGGCTGTCCACATCAAGGCGGTACAGGCTGTCGGCAGAAACATAGGCAAACCCGGATGCGGAGATTTCATAAAGAGAGTCGCAATAGGTCAACTTCCTGTCCTCCAGACAATATGAAATGTCAAATACGGATAGGTCAATATCCCGGGCGGAGAGATTCAGCTTGTCATCCTTTCTCCTCAGAGAAACACATCCATCATTAACGGAGACCTTCTTAACCCCAACGTTCTTTAAATAGTTCACCATTCCGGCTTTGGCGTTGGAGACAGCCAAAGTATCGGCAGGCTGAAGATTTACTGTTATTTCCGGATTGTTTATCGTGAGATAATCCAGATTAGCCTGCTTGTCCTTCCAGATTCGCCAAAGCTTTACCGGTCCGGCCTCAATGCTTTTGACAGAACAGGAAATGCCCTTTTGCGGATAACCGAACCTCACATCCTTGACTTCCACCTTCCGGGATGCCAGGTTTATATCAATGCCAGAGTAATTCAGTCTGACGGAAGAAGAATCGTTAAAATGCTTCCTGATTACACGGTCTGCGATTCCGGAAAGGATAGTATCTGCATTATTGTCAATAACATAGAACAATAAGGCAGCCACTCCCGCCAAGGCGGAAAGCCAAACAACTATCTTGGATTTAACACCCATCTGAGGACCGGAACTGGTTTACTGTCCGTAAAGTTATAAAGAAAACTCCATTTTCATATTAAGAGGGAGGATGTTATCTTTGTTGAAACAAAATGTTATGGTCTTATGAGAAGGTTTCTTTTTTCATCGGCGACGGCAATTGCCGTTTTCTTGCTTTTCAGTACTGTTTCTTCATTTGCTCAAATATCGCCGTATCTTCCTGAAGATGAGCCGGCAAAGGAGAGCTGCACATCCATTATTGTTGGACGCGGAGCTTCTGATGACGGGTCTGTGATGACATCGCATACCTGCGACGCGAACTACAGGACCTGGGTAACTATGGAGCCGAGGAAGGTTTTTGCAGGAGGGCAGGACGAAATCCGCTGGGGGCTTCTGCACACGGAAGAGCCATACGACCTGAGAAATACAGAGGTAAAGGGGGCGGTTCCTGCGCCTGAAGGAGAAACTTTCCGGTTCCTGAATGTTGCCTATCCGTGCATGAACGAAAAGCAGCTGGCAATGGGAGAAACCACCACGGAAGGGAAGCGGGAACTGGTGAACAAGGAAGGCCTTTTCCAGATAGAGGAACTGGAAAGGATAGCTCTGCAAAGATGCTCGACGGCTCGCGACGCCATTAAGCTAATGGGAAGACTTGCAGAGGAATACGGTTACGGAGACTGGGGAGAATCGCTGACAGTCATAGATAAGAAAGAAGCCTGGCTGTTCGAGATATACGGAAGCGGAAAGAGCGGCAAGAAGCCGGGAGCTCTGTGGGCCGCGCAGAGAATTCCGGACGACCACGTGAGCATAAGCGCCAACGTGCCTAGAATCGGAGTGATAGACTTCAAGGATCCGGACAGCTTCATGTACGGATCTGACCTCAGAGAAAGATGCAAGGAGCTGGGATTGTGGGACGGAAAGGCCCCATTCAAGTTCTGGCCGATGGTAACAACCTACAAGAGTAATTTCTACTACAGGGAGTACTTTGTGCTGAACGCCGTGGCTCCGAGCCTTGGACTCAAGTTCGAGGACGAGGAAATGCCTTTCTCCGTAAAGCCGGATCAGAAGATAAGCGCACAGAGGATGTTCGAGCTTTACAGGGAAACATACGACGGAACTGATTTCGACCAGGTTAAAGACCTGAAGATTGAAGTTAAAAGAAGAGTTAGGAATGAAGATGGAGAAATGGTTACGGTTACCGACACTACCGCCCCTATCAGCACCTTTATGACAAAAGACACCCGCACCCTGCTTAACCAGCTGAAGCCCGGATGCGCCCCGTCAATAAGAACCATCGCAGTTATACAGTGCTCATACTCAGAGATTATCAAGCTCCGCGGATGGCTTCCTGACGAGGTAGGCGGAGTGGCATACTTTGCATTTGACAACCCGGCCCAGACTCCTAGAGTGCCTATCTACGCAGGACAGACGGAACTCCCGAAAGGATTTGACGTATGCGGCCAGAAACGTTACCGCAAGGATGCCGCAATCTGGCGGTTCAGGGAAACCAACCGCGTAGCCACAATCGGCTGGGACAGAACAAAGGGAAAGATCAGAAAAGCCCTCGCGGAGTATGACAGGATGATATTTGAGGATACTCCGGAGGTGGAAAAGAAGGCGGTGGAACTGATCAAGGCAGGAAAGAAGGATGAGGCCGTTGAACTTCTCAACGGATATTGCAGCCGTCTGAGTGCCTCCGAGCAGAGAACTTGGGAAGAACTAAGGGAGGAATTCTGGAGTATTTTCGCAAGAAGTTTGTAACTTTGAAGCCCGAATAGACATTCATCTGCGATGAAATCACTCAACAGAATAAAACTTGTATTGGAGAATGGCCTTGAATTTCAGGGCTATTCTTTTGGGTACCAGAAGAGTGCAGAGGGAGAGGTGGTATTCAACACAGCGATGGTGGGATACCCGGAAAGCCTTACGGATCCGTCTTATTCCGGGCAGATTCTCTGCATAACCTACCCCATTATCGGAAACTACGGAGTACCGGACGACCGTGTGGACTCATACGGAATATCAAAAGTTTTCGAGTCTGAAAAGATTCACGTCAGGGGTCTGGTGATTTCCTGCTATTCGGAGAACTACAGCCACTGGGATTCCGCCAGAAGTCTGGACGAGTGGATGAAAAGCCACAAGATTCCGGGAATCTACGGGGTTGATACAAGGGAACTTACCAAAGTGTTAAGGGAAAACGGGGCTATGCTCGGAAGGATAGTTCCGCTGGGAAGCCGCAAGAAGGGCCCTGTCGCAGACCCTAACCTGGACAATCAGGTAGATATAGTTTCCTGCAAGGACGTGACAGTTTACGGCCAGGGAACCAAACGGGTGGTGCTGGTGGATTGCGGAGTAAAGAACAACATACTCAGATGCCTGATAAACAGGAATGTGGAAGTGTTGAGGGTTCCTTGGGACTACGATTTCAACCTGCTGGAGTGGGACGGCCTGTTCATTTCAAACGGGCCGGGAAACCCTGAGCTGTGCACCAAGGCCGTGGAGCATCTCAAGGTCGCAATGAAAGGCGACAAGCCAATCTTCGGCATTTGTATGGGCAACCAGCTGATGGCCAGGGCCGCCGGGGCAAAGACCTACAAGCTCAAATACGGACACCGCAGCCACAACCAGCCGGTTAGGATGCTTGGAACGGACTGCTGCTTTGTTACCAGCCAGAACCACGGATTCGCCGTGGACGACAGCACTCTGGACAAGGACTGGGAACCGCTGTTCGTGAACATGAACGACGGCACCAACGAGGGTATTCGCCACAAGAAAAAGCCTTTCTTCTCCGCCCAGTTCCATCCTGAGGCCACAAGCGGCCCCACCGACACTGAATTTTTGTTTGACCAGTTCATAAACCTCCTGTAAATGAAGTCTATAAAGAAAGTCCTCATACTGGGTTCCGGCGCACTTAAAATCGGCGAGGCCGGAGAATTCGACTACTCCGGTTCCCAGGCTCTCAAGGCGATGAAGGAAGAGCACATCAAGACAGTGCTCATCAACCCGAACATCGCCACCGTGCAGACATCGGAAGGCATCGCGGACAAAATATACTTCCTGCCGGTCACCCCGTATTTTGTGGAGAAGGTCATTCAGAAAGAAAAGCCCCAGGGCATTCTGCTGTCATTCGGTGGTCAAACGGCCCTTAACTGCGGAGTTGAACTTTACCGCAGCGGAATACTGGAAAAATACAAGGTACAGGTACTTGGAACCCCTATCCAGGCAATAATGGACACCGAGGACAGGGAACTCTTTGTAAAGAAACTCGACGAGATATCCGTAAAGACAATAAAGAGCCACGCCGTGGAAAACACGGAAGACGCCCTCAAGGCCGCAAACCAGCTGGGTTATCCCGTGATTGTCCGCGCAGCCTACGCTCTCGGAGGACTCGGCAGCGGCTTCTGCTCCAACGACTCCGAACTCAAGAAACTTACGGCAAAGGCATTTACCTTCTCCCCTCAGGTGCTGGTGGAGAAATCCCTGAAAGGCTGGAAAGAGATAGAATACGAGGTGGTAAGAGACCGCTTCGACAACTGCATAACAGTCTGCAACATGGAGAACTTCGACCCTCTGGGTATCCATACAGGAGAGAGCATCGTGGTGGCTCCGAGCCAGACACTCACAAATCACGAATACTTCCTTCTGAGGGAGCTTTCCATAAAGATAGTCAGGCACATCGGGATTGTTGGAGAATGCAATGTTCAGTATGCATTTGACCCTGAGAGTGAAGACTATAGGGTGATTGAAGTTAACGCGCGCCTCAGCCGCTCTTCAGCCCTGGCTTCCAAGGCCACCGGTTATCCGCTGGCTTTCGTGGCCGCCAAGCTTGGACTGGGATACGGGCTGTTCGACCTTAAAAATTCCGTAACCAAGACAACTCCTGCCTTCTTTGAGCCGGCACTGGACTACATAGTCTGCAAGATTCCTCGCTGGGACCTGAGCAAGTTCCACGGAGTCAGCCGCCTGATAGGCAGCAGCATGAAGAGTGTGGGAGAAGTCATGGCCAGAGGAAGAAGCTTTGAGGAGGTAATCCAGAAAGGCCTCAGGATGATCGGGCGCGGAGCACACGGTTTCGTGGGTAACAAGGAAATGAAGGTGGATGACATAGAGAAGGAGCTCAAGGAACCTACAGACAGCCGTATCTTTGTCATAGCCAAGGCATTTGAAGCGGGCTACACCGTAGACAGGATCCACGATGCCACCAAGATAGACAAGTGGTTCCTCCAGAAACTCTACAACATCCATCTGATTGGAAAGGATCTTTCCCGTCTGAAGGACCTCAGGGATATCGACTCCGAAACGATGCAGCGGGCAAAGGCCAGCGGCTTCTCGGACTTCCAGATCGGAAGGCTCGTTCTCAAGGGCAAGACTGATCCTGACAGCTACGCAATCAAGGTCCGCGAGTACAGGAAGTCTCTGGGTATTCTCCCTGTTGTCAAGCAGATAGACACCCTGGCAGCCGAATTCCCGGCAAAGACTAACTACCTGTATCTGACCTATAACGGAACCGCCAACGACATAAAATTCGAAAAAGACCACAAGTCCATAATAGTATTGGGAAGCGGAGCCTACCGCATCGGAAGCTCAGTGGAATTTGACTGGTGCAGCGTAAACTGCCTGGCCACCTTGCGCAAGTGCGGCTGGAGAGGAGTGATGATCAACTATAATCCGGAAACCGTTTCCACAGACTACGATATGTGCGACCGCCTCTATTTTGACGAACTCACATACGAGAGGGTTATGGACATTTTCGAGATGGAATCTCCATACGGAGTTGTGGTAAGCGTAGGAGGCCAGATTCCTAACAATTTGGCAATGAGGCTCAACGATGCTAATGTGAGAATTCTGGGAACCTCCGCCCTATCCATTGACAACGCTGAGGACCGCCACAAGTTCTCCGCGATGCTGGACCGTCTGGGAATCAACCAGCCCCGCTGGAGCGAGCTTACCACCCTGGATGACATCCACGCCTTTGTGGACAAGGTGGGCTTCCCGGTTCTTGTAAGGCCGTCCTACGTCCTCAGCGGCGCGGCCATGAACGTATGTTCCAACAACCACGAGCTCAAGCAGTTCCTCCAGCTGGCGGCAGACGTTTCCAAGAAGCATCCGGTTGTAGTAAGCGAATTCATCCAGCACGCCAAGGAGATTGAGTTTGACGCCGTGGCCAAGGACGGTGAGATAGTTGCCTACGCCATCAGCGAGCACATAGAATTTGCCGGAGTCCACTCCGGAGACGCCACAATCCAGTTCCCTCCACAGAAACTTTACGTGGAAACCGTAAGGAGACTGAAGAAAATTTCCAGGACCATAGCAAAGGAACTCAGGATCAGCGGCCCTTTTAACATCCAGTTCATGGCAAAGGACAACGATATCCTTGTCATAGAATGCAACCTGAGGGCATCCAGAAGCTTCCCGTTTGTCAGCAAAGTGCTGAAAATAAACCTTATAGAACTTGCGACAAAGGTAATGACCGGAGAAAAGTTCAAGACTCCTGACAAGAGCGCTTTCGACCTTGACTATGTGGGAATCAAGGCCCCCCAGTTCTCCTTCTCCAGACTGCTGAAGGCAGACCCTGTCCTGGGAGTGGATATGGCTTCCACCGGAGAAGTCGGATGCATCGGCGACGACACTTCCGAAACAGTGCTCAAGTCAATGCTCAGCGTGGGATACAGCATTCCTGCCAAAGGCATCCTCCTTTCTACCGGAGACGGCAAGGAAAAGGCCGAGATGCTTGAAGCGTGCCAGAAGCTCAGCCGCAAGGGATACAAGCTCTACGCTACCGGAGGAACTTACAGATACCTTAAAGACAACAACATACAGACAACCCTGGTTTACTGGCCAAGCGAGAAAGGAAAGGCTCCCCAGGCTATGGACCTGATCCGCCAGAAGAAGATAGACATGGTGGTCAACATCCCTAAGAACCTAACCAAGACAGAGCTCGACAACGGCTACAAGGTTCGCAGGGCGGCGGTTGACTTCAACATCCAGCTTCTGACCAACACCCGCCTTGCAAGCGCCTTCATAAACGCGTTCTGCAACCTGGACATAGACCAGGTCCAGATAAAGAGCTGGGACGAGTATTAAACCGCAAAAACAAAAGATTATGACAAATACCATACTTCTTATCATTTTAGGTCTCGCGATGATTATCATAGGAGCCAACTTCCTTGTAGAGGGCTCCTCCAGGATAGCAAGCCGCTTCGGAATCTCGGACATTATTATAGGTATGACCATCGTTGCAATCGGCACCAGTGCGCCGGAAATGGTGGTTTCCTTTATGGGAGCGATGAAGGGCAACGTCGGACTTTCTGTTGGTAACATTCTGGGTTCCAACATCTGCAACATATTGCTGATCATAGGCTTGAGTTCTATTATCTACCCTATGACCGTTACGAGGCTAAATGTCAACAGGGACATGCAGTTCATGCTTCTTTCCACGGTTGTTCTGATTCTCGTTTCCCTTGACGCCCAGATAGAAACCCTGACCATAGACGACCAGATGACTGGAAACGTGATCTCCAGAACCGAGGGAATCATTCTCCTGCTGTTCTTCCTGGTGTTCATGTTCTATTCATTTGCAAGTGCCAAACGGCACGAAGAGGCAACCAGGGGTACAGAAACAAAGGAAGAGGAAAAGCCTGTAGTCAAGAAGAACTTCTTCATTTCCCTTATCATGTTCCTTGGTGGCCTGGCTGTCTTGATCTGGGGCGGTAACATACTGGTTGACAACGCAACAGTCCTGGCAAGGGCCAGGGGCGTCTCCGACACCCTCATAGGAGCTACCATAGTCGCTATAGGAACCAGCCTTCCTGAACTTGCAGCAAGTGTAATGGCAGCCTGCCGCAAGAAAGTGGGAATTGCAATCGGAAACGTCATAGGCTCCAATATCTTCAATGTATTCCTTATTCTCGGAGGCTGCGCAACGGTTACACAGCTTCCTCTCTCGAGTGTAAACCACGTGCATTTCATCTTCCTGCTCCTGGCTACCCTACTCTTCCTTGTATCGGCGAGGACAAGCTTCAAAATCAGGAGAATAGAAGGATTGATGCTCTTTGCTCTCTACATCCTCTACATTATCGTGACCATTTCTTTGGCATAAGAGTCCAACAAGACCGGATTTATGCTATATTTGTAACCGTTAATGAAAGTAAAACCTCTTACTATATAATTTCGTATTATATGATACTGAACAAGCAAGTGGGAATGTTCCTTAATCTTGTCCACAACCGCTTCAAGCAGTATGTGGCCGGAATCTTTGAGGACGAGGGACTGAATATCACTCCGGAGCAGTTTCTGGTTATGGATGCTCTCTGGGACGAAGGAGTCCTCACCCAGCAGCAGATTGCAGACTATCTTCTTAAAGACAAGAATTCCGTGGTAAAACTCGTGGACGGGCTGGAGGACAGAAAACTGGTCCGCAGGGCAAGCAACCCTAAGGACCGCCGTCAGAACCTCATAGAGGTAACAGACTATGCAATGAAAATTAAGGACAAGGTTACCACGGTTGCGATGGATGCCGTAGACAGGATAATCAACGGCATCACCAGAGAAGATATGCAGATATTCATAAAGGTACTCAGCAAGATGGCCGAGAACATGAACAACGACATAGACCTTATGGCTCTTGCTGCCAAGTACCCTACCAACAGTAAATTCACGGCATAGATGGGACAGCTATATGACAGACTGATGAAGGATTACAGGCTCCGCGAGGGCCTTAACGCCTGCATAAACTGCGGTACCTGCACGGCCATCTGCCCGGCTGCGGAATTCTACCGCTATGACCCGAGAAGGATTGTGGATATTGTCCAGAAACAGGATGATGCGCAGATAGAGGAACTTCTCAAAAGCGACACCATCTGGTATTGCGGAGAATGCCTCAGCTGCGTTACAAGATGCCCGAGGAAAAACGCTCCCGGCCTGATAATCATGGCTCTGCGAAGCCTTTCTATACAGACCGGGCTGTTTATGGAATCCGAGAAGGGAAGGCAGATGTATCTTCTTTGCAAAGACCTCAACCACAACATCCTCAACTACGGTTATTGCATTTATGCAAGAGCTTTCAAGTATAACGAGCATCTGGAAGCCGGGGTAGTATGGCAATGGGTGGAAAACAATATCGACGATATGTTTGACCGACTTGGCGGCAACCTGGACAAGGAAGGCCCGGGGGCGATGAGAAAGATACCCCAGAAGGATCTGGATGAACTGAAGAAGATTTACGATATAACCGGGGCTACAGAAATGCTTGAGAACGTGAAGAATGCAGGACTGAAGAAAGCGGCCGAACTTGGCCTTACTGAAGAAGAGTACTGCCAGAAACTCTACACGGAATGCAGTCCTAAACATTTCAACCACTAGAAGATGATTTACGAAGGAAAAAAGAAAATCTGGGCCGAATACCAGAAAGAGATACCTGAAGACCATTACTTCTACGTAAGAAGCTGCATAAGGCAGTCTTTCTTCCCCGCTTCCGAGGCAACATTCCTGGATATAACCAGAAACAAGCTGGGAAAGGACATATTCGAGACCGAGCACCATACAACTTGCGGAGGCATAGCCTACCACTCTGACGCGATTCCTCAGGAAACAGCTATGACAATCATAGCCAGGCAGTTTGCCCTGATGCACAAATACGGCTACGAGAACTACGTATGCTCCTGCATCACCTCATTCGGGCTGTACTGCGAGACACTGGAGACCTGGAGGGAATATCCTGAACTCCAGCAGAAAATCGCGGAGAACCTGTGGAAAACCTGCCACCTGGAATTTGCCAAGCCCAAGTTCCTAGTACACGCCAGCGACCTCATCTTCAAATACAGGATGCAGATTGCGGCAAAGAGCAAATTCAAGCTCGTAAACAAGAATACCGGAGAGCCGCTAAGGGTTGTGGAGCATATCGGCTGCCACTACTCCAAAATGTTCCCTTCAAAGGGTGTTGGAGGCGCCGAATATCCTTACGTGCTTGTGGGAATGGTTGAGGCTTGGGGAGGCCAAATCATTGATTATCCGGAGAGAAGGCATTGCTGCGGATTCGGATTCAGGCAGTATCTTATAAAGGGAAACAGAGGATAGTCAATTTCCAATACTCACAAGAAATTCGAGAGTATGGAGCCTTTCAAGCCGGATATGATAATCACCAACTGCCCGGGCTGCCCATATTTCCTGGACAGATGGCAGTATGTCATCGCCGAGACTCAGGGCAAAACCTACGGGCAGGACGGGCACGGAATACCTGTATTCACCTACGAGGAGGTCGCAGGCCTTGTAATGGGTTATGACCCGTGGGATCTGGGCCTCCAGACGCATCAGGTTAGCGTGGAACCGCTGCTGGACAAAATCGGAATACCATACGATCCCGCAAAGAAATATCTGGGCAAGAACGGGAAATACATAGGCGAGCCTGAAAAACCACATTGTATTAAGTAAAGTTATGAAAAACAATATATTAGTCATTGGAGGCGGACCCGCCGGACTGGAAGCCTCCGCAGCTTTGTCCCGAATGGGATACAACGTGATTCTTGCAGAGAAGGAAAAGAGGCTTGGCGGCCATCTGGCCAAGTGGGACCGGCTGTTCCCTGACCAGATCCCTGCAAAGGAAGTGCTGGACACCCTGCTGGAAGGAATCAGAGATGTCAAATGCTTCACGGAAACCGACGTCAACTCCATCAATCTTCTGAACCGTTCATATAACGCTATGCTTTCCAACGGAATAACCATTCTGGCGGATGCAGTTCTGCTGGCAAGCGGATTCGATATGTTCAAGGCTGAGAAAAAGGAAGAATACGGTTACGGAATATATGAAGGAGTCCTTACCAATGCTGACCTGGAGCAAGCCTTCAAGGAAGGAAAGTCTTCCAATCCGGCACCGATGGCCATCGGATTTGTGCATTGCGTGGGATCCAGAGACGAGAAAGCCGGTAATCCGGCCTGCTCCAAGGTCTGCTGCGCAACCGCTGTAAAACAGGCAATTGAGACCAAGGAACTTTATCCGGACGCCAAAGTTTACTGCTTCTATATGGACCTGAGAATGTTCGGCCGCCACTACGAGGACCTTTACCTGAGGGCGCAGAAATCCGGCATCAGGTTCATAAGGGGAAGAGTTAGCGAGGTTGCTGAAACAGCTGAAGGAAGGCTGCTGGTTAAGGCGGAAGACACGCTCTCCAGCAGACCGCTGAAAGTCACTCTGGACCGTCTGGTGCTGATGGCCGGAATGAGGCCTTCAGAGGCCGGGCATAAAGTTGGCAGGCAGCTGAATCTCAGCGTGGAGGACGATGGTTTCTTCTCAGCTAAAGACGGCCTGCTTTCACTTCAGAAAAGCAAGCTTCCGGGATTCTTCTATGCCGGAGCCTGCACCGGCCCGAAAACTCTTCCGGACACCCTCCACGAGGCCCGAAGCGCCGCCATGGAAATAGACCGTTACATTAAAGAAAACTTCAGGAAATGATAGACTTCGGCTTTGGCGTCAGTCCAAGTTCGAGGATAAACCTCGACAGCGCAGACAAGGAGAAATTCAATGAGCTTGCCATCGCTGAGCCGGATGTGCTCAAATGCATGGCCTGCGGCAGCTGCTCGGCTTCCTGCACCGCCGCAGCCTTTGAAGACACAAGCCTCAGAAGGGCTATCCTTTCACTCCAGAACGGTCTCGGCGATGATGCCTCCAAACTATTGAGTCACTGCATGCTATGCGGAAAATGCACGATGGTTTGCCCTAGGGGTATCAATACCCGCCACCTCATATTGTCAATCCAAAAAATCTACTCTCTATGATCTACCTTCTGACCACAAACTTACAGCAGATTTCGCCGGAAGGGATCATAGACAGATACCCTAACAGCTACAATCATTTTGTACTGCCGTTTGTTATAGGAATTACCTTCATCCTGATTTACCTGTTCATAGGTCTTATAAGGATACTTTACCACCTGAGCGGAGAAGACAGGCTAAAGCTTCTCAAATCTCTTTTCAACCCGAAAACCGCCTGGAAAAACATAAAGGACATATTCTGCGACTGCCTGCTGCACACCAAGATATGGAAGAGGAAACCTCTTCTGGGATATATGCACTCGGCAATTGCCTTCGGATGGTTCCTGCTCATTGTAGTGGGCCATATAGAGGTATGGCTTTTTGCTCCAAGACATCTTTCCGGACTGACTGAAGGTTCTCTCTACTACCCTATCTTCTACCGCTTCTTCATCTGGATAAATCCGGCTCATGAAACCCTCAGGGGCTCCGTATTCTTCTTCATAATGGACTTCCTGCTGCTGTACGTACTGAGCGGTATCGGACTGGCCATGTTCAAGAGAGTCAGGTCTATAGCCCTGGGAATGAGGCATACCACAAAGCCATCCCTGGCAGACCGTGTAGCCCTCTACTGCCTGTGGCTGATTTTCCCTTTGAGGCTTCTGGCGGAAGGATTTACGGCAGACCTTAGCGGCGGCGGATTCCTTACCAGGCCTCTGAACTGGGTGTTCAGGGCATTCTTCGGAAACGAACTGAACTTCCTCCCTACCTGGTGGGCTTATTCCATCTGCCTGGGACTCTTCTTTGTAGCGATGCCTTTCTCCCGCTATATGCACATTCTGACCGAGCCTCTTCTGATTCTTTTCCGCAACGCCGGCCTGAAGGTGCGCCATCCGAGAAAGGGATTCGCGGAGGCGGAAATCTACGCCTGCTCCAGCTGCGGACTCTGTCTGGACGCCTGCCCTATGAATGTCCAGAAGAAGAATCTCAAATATTCGTCCGTTTATTTCATGCGTTTCCTCCGCAGGCATAACAAAAGGAAAACCAGAGAAATAGCAGAAAAATGCCTGATGTGCGGAAAATGCTATGCGCTTTGCCCGGTGGGAGTCAATTCCCCTGCCATAAGAAGGGCAATCAGAGAAACCCAGAACAATAAGATACAATGCGACTACTCTTATCTCGGCAAATATGCGGAGAAGAGTTCCGAGAATCCAAAATCCGGCGGTAAGATCCTCTATTTTGCCGGATGCATGAGCCATCTTACACCAACAATCATAAAGAGCGTGGAAACCATCCTCAAGGCCAGCGGCCAGGATTATGAATTCATGGACCGCAATGAGGGAATCTGCTGCGGAAGGCCTCTGATGCTTGCCGGAAGAGGCGATGCGGCACGTCAGACCATTGAGGCCAACAGCAAGATAATCAGGAACTCCGGATGTACTACCCTGCTTGTATCCTGCCCTATCTGCCTTAAGATCTTCAAAGAAGAATACTCGTTGAAAGGCATTAAGATTCTCCACTATACCCAGTTCATTGACAGTCTCATAAAGGAAGGAAAACTGAAGGTTTCAAAATCCTCTTCAGCGATTGTTTATCACGACCCTTGCGAACTGGGAAGGGGCTGCGGCATTTACGAGGAGCCGAGAAATGTCCTCAGAGCCATCGCCGAACTGAAAAAGGCCTCCAAGGAAAGGGACGAGAGCATTTGCTGCGGCTACAGCCTGGGAACCCTGACTCTGGACGAGAAAGACAAGGCGAAGATTGCAGAGAGTTCCGTTTCCAGCCTTATGGCCGAGAATCCTCAAGAGATTGTCACAGCCTGCCCTATGTGCTACAGGGCAATCAGGAGCAAGGCTGAAGTGCCTGTAAAGGATTTTGCCGAGATTGTCTGCGAGAATATTGAAAACAATGATAAAAACTAAATGATATGGAAATCAAACCCACGAGTTACCGCCTGGAAAACTGCCTGACACACAGAGTGTTCAAAGACACGGGATGGCTTATGGCAGACCCTGAGGATTCCCGCCCTTCCCTTGTAAGGGCCATCTATGACAAGAAGCAGATCGAGTTCAAGGATCCGTCCTACGGAATCTACAGGTTCTCCGACTGGCTCCCTGTCAGCCGCGCCCTGAAAGGATCCTGCGCTCCGGTAACATACCGCAGCGAGGCCCTGGCCAAAAAGCTGGGCCTGAAGAACCTCTACATAACTTACAGCGGATGGTGGCCTGAAAAAGGCGCCACTATGCGCACCTGCTCCTTCAAGGAAACGGAAGCCTATTCCGTATGCGGAAGACTGGCTGAAGACAACAAGAGAATTCTGGTTGTGGCCTCGGCAGGCAATACCGCAAGAGCGTTCTCCCAAGTATGCTCGGACAACAACATTCCTCTGGTGATTGCAATTCCTGAAGACAATCTGGACGCACTATGGTTCAAGGATAGGTTAAACGACTGTGTAAAAGTGATTTGTCCTCCAAAGGGAAGCGACTATTTCGACGCCATTGCACTGGCCGCAAAACTTAACGCCTCACCTCTGTTCCTGGAGGAAGGAGGAGCCAAGAACGTGGCCAGAAGAGACGGTATGAGCACAACCGTTCTCTCTGCAGCTGAAGTAATCGGAAGGATTCCGGACGCCTATTTCCAGGCCGTAGGAAGCGGCACGGGAACAATCGCCGCCTACGAGGCCAACCTCCGCCTTCTGGAAGACGGCCGTTTCGGAGACAACCTGATGAAGCTCATCCCATCCCAGAACGTTCCGTTCACACCTATGTACGATGCCTGGAAGGCGCTCAGCCGCAACCTCTTGCCAATGGACGAGAACGAGGGCAGAATCAAGGCCCTTCAGATCAAGGCTTCCGTCCTCAGCAACCGAAAGCCGCCGTTCGCCGTTCCGGGAGGCCTGTTCGACGCCCTTATGGCCACAAAGGGAGACTTCCAGAAAGTGACCAACGGAGAGCTCACCGATGCCTGCGAGATGTTCGAAGAGCTTGAAGGCAGCGATATCCATCCGGCAGCAGGAGTTGCCGTTGTCAGCCTCGTAAAAGCCCTGAAGGAAGGCCAGATAACTCCGGACCAGACCATTATGCTTAACGTTACCGGAGGCGGTGAAAAACGCTTCAAGAAAGAGTTTAACTACGTAAACGCCAAGGCAGACCTGATTCTATCTCCTGACTGCAGCTCAACTGAAGTTATAGACAAGGTTACAGCACTGTTCTAGGATACATAGCATAAACAAAAAAACGGGGCGGAAATTAATCCGTCCCGTTTCTTTTATCTATATAACAAGATTATTTCTTGCTGGTATCAGACTTTTTCTCGTCGTTCTTGCTGCCGTTCTTGTTGTTCTTGTTGTTCTTGTCGTTCTTGTTTTCGGTCTTCTTGTCAGCAGCCTTTTCAACCTTCTTAGTCTTGTCCTTTTTCTTCTCAAAGGTCTGAGGCTCTGAGAATGAGGTAGAAGCCATAGCGTAGGTTCCGCCGAACAGGAACAGTGCTGCGCACATCAATGCAATGATCTTTTTCATAATAATGAAGTTTTAAGGGTTAATAATGTTGTTTACAGTGTCAAATGTATAAAAAATAAAACATCTATACAAACTCCGCAAAAATCAAGCCTAAAAAAAACGGATGGCCATTTTAGCCATCCGTCAATCTGTAAGGTCAAAAAGTATGATTACTTCTTGATGGTCTCGGCAGCGTCCTTTACAGCGTCAACTGCACCCTTAACAGCCTCTGCAGTCTCCTTAACCTCAGCAGCAGCTTCCTCTACCTTGTTAGCCTCAGCCTCAACAGCCTCAGCAGCAGCGTTAACTGTAGAATCAGCAGCCTCAGTTACTTCAGTAGCAACCTCAGTTACCTCAGCAGCAGCCTCGGTAGCCTCAGCAGCAGCCTCCTGTGCAGGAGCGTTATTCTTGCAAGCTACGAATGCAAGAGCTGCAACAGCGATAAACAATACCTTTTTCATGATCTTAAATATTAAATGTTAACAATTGCCTCGTTTTGGTGGTGCAAAAGTATAAACGAAACTGAACCGCCAAATTCAGGCGGCTAAATTATCAGCACTTTGTAACAAAAAATTAGCAAAGCCGGCAGAAATACCCTATCGCGCTTTTATTTCAGATTGGAAGGTCAGCGATTGTAATATCCTTGTAATTTATCGGAATTAAAGACAAATATATTACGGAATTGAAGAAAAATATCTTACCTTTAGCCCCCGAAAAGAATAATGTAAGCATTATCAATTTTTTATGAAAATATCGTCTATTGAGGATTTGAAGAAAATCCGTGAAAGAGCGAGTGTTCACCTCAAGCCACGCGAACAGAGCGACCATCAGGACTCTTCTGCAACCTGCGGCTTGAAAAAAGGAACACCCAAAATCCAGATCCTGACCTGCGGAGGTACAGGATGCAAGGCTTCCCAAAGCCATCTTATCGCCGACAATTTCAAGAAACTGATTGCTGAGAACAATCTTGAAGGCAAGGTTGAGGTCATCACTACAGGCTGCTTCGGTTTCTGCGAAAAAGGCCCGATCGTAAAAATAATACCTGACAACACCTTCTATACAAAGGTTAAGCCTGAAGATACGGAAGAGATTTTCACCACGCATATCATTGGCGGAAAGAGAGTCAACAGGCTGCTGTATGTGGATCCCAAGCGCAAGACCACAGTCTCCGATTCCAAGCACATGGACTTCTACCGCAAGCAGGTAAGAATTGCGCTTAGGAACTGCGGACTCATTGATCCTGAGGATATTGTGGAGTATATTGCTCGCGATGGATACTTTGCGCTTGCAGACTGTCTGCTGAACCGCAGCCCTAAAGCCGTGATTGACGAAATCAAGAAGTCCGGCCTCAGGGGAAGAGGCGGCGGAGGATTCCCTACCGGCCTCAAGTGGGAGATTGCTTCCAAGAACCAGTCAAAGGAAAAATACGTTGTCTGCAACGCCGACGAGGGAGACCCTGGAGCATTCATGGACCGCTCCATCATGGAGGGAGACCCTAACTCGATCGTGGAGGCTATGGCAATCTGCGGTTATGCAATTGGAGCCAACCACGGCCTGGTATACATCAGGGCCGAGTATCCTCTTGCTGTAGAACGTCTTAAGATTGCCATCAAGCAGGCAAGGGAACTTGGACTTCTCGGAAAGAAGATTCTGGGAACCTCATTCTCTTTCGACATCAACATCAGATACGGCGCCGGAGCATTTGTTTGCGGAGAGGAGACCGCTCTGATTCACTCTATGGAAGGCAAGAGAGGAGAACCTACCCTCAAGCCGCCGTTCCCTGCAGAAAGCGGTTACAACGGCAAGCCTACCAACGTGAATAACGTGGAGACCTTCGCCAACATTCCTATTATTATCAACAAGGGAGCGGACTGGTTCGCCTCCATCGGAAGCGACCGTTCCAAGGGAACCAAGGTGTTCGCCCTTGCCGGAAAGATCAACAACGTCGGTCTGATCGAAGTCCCTATGGGAACCACACTTAGAGAGGTAATCTTCGATATCGGAGGCGGTATCAAGGGAGGCAAGCAGTTCAAGGCCGTGCAGACCGGAGGCCCTTCGGGAGGATGCCTTACGGAAAAGCACCTTGACACCCCTATAGATTTTGATACCCTTACCGCTGCCGGCAGTATGATGGGTTCCGGAGGTATGATTGTTATGGACGAGGACAACTGTATGGTTTCCGTAGCCCGTTTCTACCTCGACTTCATCGTTGGAGAGTCCTGCGGAAAGTGTACTCCTTGCCGTATCGGCAACAAGAGAATGCTGGACATCCTGGACAAGATTATTGCCGGAAACGGAACCATGCAGGATCTTGACAAACTCAAGACTCTTGCCGGAGTTATCAAGGACACAGCGCTTTGCGGACTCGGACAGACTTCCCCTAACCCTGTACTCTCTACCCTGAGCAATTTCTGGGACGAGTATGTTGAGCACGTAAGAGACAAGAAGTGCCGCGCAAAGCAGTGCAAGGCTCTGCTTACATACGTTATCAATCCTGAGAAGTGCATCGGCTGCCACGCCTGTGCAATGGGTTGTCCTGCAGGAGCAATCGAGGGCGTTCCTAGAAAGCCGCACGCAATTATCTTCTCCAAGTGCATCAAGTGCGGAATGTGTATGTCCAGATGCAAGTTCAAAGCAGTATCAGTTGTCTAAAACCGCCAGTTATGAAACAGAATATATCACTGATAATAGATAATCATAAAGTCGTTGTGCCTGAGGGCACTACGATTCTCGATGCGGCCAAGAGCATAGGAATTGTAATCCCTACTCTCTGCCACATGAACCTCAAGGGAACCTGCGCGGACAACCACCCGGCTTCTTGCCGCGTCTGCGTTGTGGAAGTCAAGGGCAGAAGAAACCTGGCCCCTGCCTGCAGCACCGCCTGCACGGAAGGTATGGAGGTAAAGACCAGCTCAATAAGGGTAATCAGGGCCCGCAAGACTGTCATTGAGCTCATGCTCAGCGACCATCCTAACGAGTGCCTTACCTGCCCTAAGAGCGGAAAGTGCGAACTCCAGGCTGTGACCCAGCACCTTTCCATCAACGAGACTCCGTTTGCCGGAGAACTCTCTCTGAGGAAGAAGGAAATGACTGCTTCCATCGTAAGGAATATGGACAAGTGCATCTATTGCCGCAGATGCGAGACTATGTGCAATGTCTACCAGACCGTTGGTGCCCTCGGAGCTGTGGGAAGAGGTTTCAACACCACCATCGCCCCTACTTTCAACCGCAATCTTAAGGATACGGACTGCACCTACTGCGGACAGTGCGTTGCTGTCTGCCCTGTTGGAGCACTCACGGAAAGGACTTATACAGACCAGCTTATAGACGACCTGGAGAATCCTGAGAAGACCGTTATCGTCCAGACCGCCCCTGCAGTAAGGGTTGCTCTCGGCGAAGAATTCGGCAACGCTCCTGGAAGCATCGTGACCGGCAAACTTGTTGCAGCGCTGAAGGATCTCGGATTCGACTATGTATTCGATACCGATTTCTCCGCAGACGCCACCATCATGGAGGAAGGCAGCGAGCTTCTGGACAGGCTCACCAAGTTCCTGAAGGGAGACAAGAGCGTTTCAATTCCTTTGATGACTTCCTGCTGCCCGGCATGGGTTAACTTCTACGAGCACAATTTCCCGGATCTGCTCAGCCATCCTTCAACGGCACGCTCACCTCAGCAGATGTTCGGAGCCATTGCAAAGAACTACTGGGCAGAGAAGATGAACATTCCAAGGGAGAAACTTGTAGTTGTTTCCGTAATGCCTTGTCTTGCAAAGAAGTTCGAGTGCCAGAGACCGGAATTCTCCACCAACGGCAATCCGGATGTGGACTATTCAATTACCACCAGGGAGCTTGCAACGCTCATCCGCAGGGCAAACATAAACTTCGAGACCCTGCCGCACATGGAATTCGACAACCCTCTTGGAGAGAGCACCGGCGCAGCCGCCATCTTCGGTTCTACCGGAGGCGTTCTGGAGGCAGCTCTCAGGACCGCTTACGAGCTCCACACAGGCAAGCCGCTTCCTAAGATTGACTTTGAGGAAGTAAGAGGTATCGACAGTCTCAGGACGGCTACCATCGACTTCGACGGTTTCGCCTTGAACGTTGCAGTAGCCTACGGTCTCGGCAACGCCCGCAAGCTTATGGAAGAAATCAGAGCCGGCAAGTGCAAGTACCACGTGATCGAGATCATGGCCTGCCCTGGCGGCTGTATCGGCGGCGGCGGACAGCCACTCCATCACGGAGACTTCGAGGTCATCAAGGCCCGCCAGAAGGCTATCTACGAGGAAGACAAGAATATGCCTCTCAGAAAGAGCCACGAGAACAAGAGCATTATAGAGATGTACGAGAAGTATTTCGGCAAGCCTCTCAGCGAAAAGGCTCACGCCCTTCTCCACACCCATTATTCAGACAAAACAATCAAGTACTAGCCTAAAACAGAATAGATATGGAAAAATTATGCAACTCTGTCGTTGAAAAGATTAGGGCTATCTGCGATAAATTCGGAAACAAGCCGGGAGAGCTTATCAACATACTTCACGAGTCACAGCATACTGTTGGCTACCTTCCTATGGAGGTGCAGGCAGTTATCGCCGAGAAACTCAACATCCCTGTCAGCAGGGTTTACGGTGTGGTAACATTCTACGCTTTCTTCACCATGGTTCCAAAGGGCAAGCATCCTGTTTCCGTTTGCCTTGGTACCGCCTGCTATGTAAGGGGTGCAGAGAAGATCCTGGAAGAGTTCAAGAGGACTCTGGGCATCGATGTTGGAGAAACCACGGAAGACGGCCGCTTCTCCCTTGACTGCCTCAGATGCGTTGGCGCCTGCGGCCTTGCTCCTGTAGCAATGGTTGGAGAGAAGGTTTACGGCCATCTCAACCCTGCAGATATCAAGAAGATAATCAGAGAGTTCTCACAGGACTAGATCAGAACCGGTATCCTATACCGACTGTAAAATCCAGATACTTGAAGGCGATAGTCCCTGCCTTTGCACTTAGGCAGAAAGACTCTCGCCTTCCTAGTGTAAACAGGGCTCCGGCCTCTGCCGCGATGCCCGAATATGAGCGGTCTGTAACCCGCATCCAATCTCCTCCGGTATTCTCCCAGAGGAGTTTTCTTGTACCATAACCTGCTCCGGCCAAGATATTTACATTGTCTGCAACACGGAATATGCACCTGCCGTAAGTGCCAGTCTGGTCTTATCCTGACGTCCGGACACCCAAACCGGGTTTCCGGATGAGGTTCCGTCGCTTAGGCAATCAATGCTTGCGCTTTTTGACCTAAAATTGCTTACTACGGATACATAGGCTCCCTTACCGCTCCGCAGCATACCCAAGCATAGTCCAAATGCCATGTCCGGAACTGGAGATACCTGTGCAAGTGCCAGAAAGCCAGTCTTCCCGATATCATAATACGGCTGTTCCATATAAGGATAACGTCCGGACATCCGGATGTCTTTTGCCCTATATGTAACCGGTATCGCCTTTATCATGGACAGTTCCTTCAGTTCATAGCCGTAGTTGTAGCGGCGGCGGATACGGTTGAACCTTATTGTCTGCTCAGGAGTCAAACCCTCCGGACTCCTTTGCAGGTTGGAACGTATGCTACTCACCTCAGCCCTCAGGGCAGACAGTTCCTGAGCAGATATTGTTTCTCCTCTACGAAGAGCATCGCGGAGCTCAATGAGACGGTTGCAAACCACATCATACCTGTCGAGAGCCTTGTCCCTGGCATCACGCCTCTGGCTAAAGGCTGAGCTGCAAAGCATTACAAGGCACATTGCCAGAACATATCTTCCCGTCCGCATCATTTGCCGCCCTCCTTTTCCTCAAAGAGTTCAGTTACAGAATCAAAGATATCGTCGAGATCTGTCTCGTCTTCAATCACTTCAATCTTTTTGGCAGGCTCTACCTGCTTTGGCTTTTCCTTCACCGTGGATTCCGCCGGTATTTCTGGCCTTGTAAGGTCTTGTTTTTCACCGATATCCGCATCGGAAACCCGAGTATAGGAGACGGCATAGTCTTGCCTCGTTACAGCATCCACAGTACTGGCGGAAGACTCATCCCCTCCCCCGCGGTTCACAAGGAGCAATACCGCCACCACGGCTGCTGCCGCCGCTGCAATTGCCGCCGGCAGAACCCAAGGCAGCCCCGAGTCTCTTTTGAGGATGGCCTTTTTGACGTCGGCCACGGACAGATACCTCTCTGAAGGATTCTGCCTGCAGCAACGCCTGACAATCCGTCTGTATCGCGGAGAAATCTGTTCAATAACTTTCCCAAGAGAATATATATCGCTGCGTACATCTGCCTTCTTGCCCTCAAGGAGTTCCGGAGCTGCATAAGCCTTTGTTCCTCCCGATATCTTAAGCTCTGTCTGAGAGTCTTCTATGGAGAGGCCAAAGTCTATGATTTTCACATTGTTGCCGTTATAAGTCACCAAAATGTTGGACGGCTTCAGGTCCTGATGGACCATCTGTCTGGAATGTACGCATATCAGCGCATCGCAGATTTCAAGGATGAGTTTTCGTGCCAGATGCGAATCCTTCCGGCTTTCATCCTTAACCGCATCCAGATTCCTGCCATCCACCCATTCCATCTCTATGCAATTTCCAAGGGCCGGATTCTCGGCAAACTCGTATGTCTGGCATATATTCGGATGCTTCAAAGACGATCCTATGTCAAACTCTTTCTTAAGCAACCCCTCGTACAGAGGAAGCCCCACGTAATCCGGCTTCAGCGATTTGAGTACCCGGAACTTCCCGTCCCTTTCCACTCGCCATATTTCGGACCATCCGGTAAGAGAGCTCCCGATTCTCTCGGGTGTTCCCACTCCCCATGTCTCTTTTGCTGAGGACTCAAAGAAAAATCCGGATTCGTCCACCATAATTCTACTCTTTTACAATTACCTCTGTTCCGTAATCGGCAGGATTTACCGCCGCCCCGGAGGAATTATAATAATGATACTCCCCGCTTCCTATCCAAAGCCTGGAGAAAGTGCCGTTTTGAGGCCATCCCCTCAAATTCAGCTTGTTCTGGGCACTGACATCCAGTTCCTCAATATTATTCTGATAGCACTCAAGCTCTGTCAAGGCAGTGCAGTCGCTTACATCCAGTTCGCTGATATTTATATCGTTGCACTTGAGCGTGGCCAGCTTCTTCAGCCCTGTCAGAATAAATCCAGCCGTCATTCCAGAACAGCGGCTACAGTCAAGGTATTCCAGAGAAACGCAGTACCCTACATAGTCAAAGCCTACCGTATTGCTGCAATCCAGAAATTTGAGGGCCGTATTGTACATTAAAAATACAACCAGTCCTTCATTTGAATGGCAGTCCAGATGCTCCAGTCCTGTAAGCTGGCTGAAATCCGGACGGTGGTCAGACATATTCACATTCAACAGCATATTTGAACTGCAGTCCACATATTTTAGAGAACTGCTGTTGCCCAAGTCCATAAATTCCAGCTTGTTGAAACTGCAGTACAGTGTTGCCAACTTTTTATTCTTGCTAAGATCCAGCCTTGTCATCTCTCCCCTCCGGCTATCATCGTATCCCACAGCCTTGAGGTATTCCAGATTTGTAAAGTACTCTATGCCTTCAAGCGATTTTACCTTCAAGTCAAACGTATTGATTTCCAGCCTGGTTATCTTTTCCGCCTCTTCCATTCCCAGTTTGCCGTTCTTGTCTGTATCATACCTGCTCAGGATATAGGCCTTGAATGCCGCATCAGGAATAGGAATGGAAGCCATCTTGCCCGTACGGGCTTTCCCTAAAGACGACTTGACCTCCGTTTGCCCGCTTGTTACATAAGCCTGGTAATCATATTCTTTGTCGTACTCAAGGTTCCTCAATGTCAAGGAGAAGGCCTCGTCAGACCTTACGTCTGCCGCCATCTTATCCGACCCGTTGAAATAGAATCCGCAGCCATCCACCCCAGTTCCCTTATATGAGCAGCGAAGCGTCAGAATATTCTCGTCCGCCTCAAAGGATACGCTCACGATTTCAGGCTTGGAAATCTTCTTCTTCTCCGTGCGTGCATTACCTGTATTCGAGTGAATTTCTGCCGAGCCGTTTGATATCCAGGCATAGTAAGTGTAATCGGTATCATACTCCAGCTCCTTTACAGTCAATGAAAAGGCTCCATCGCTCCTTGTGCTTGCTTCCTGCCTTTTCACCAGCTCTCCATCCCGTGTTACCACAAATCCGCAGGTACCTACCCCACGGCCTTTATACGAGCAGGTCAATAACAGAGAGTTCTCGTCCGCCTGTGCCGATACGCTTACAAATTCAGGCATTTTCAGCCCCTCCAGGCCCGGATCTCCAGCACAACCAGCCACCATTGCCGTCAACAAAGAGATAACGGCAACAGCAACCCAAACAGCGGAAAACCTCAGAGCATTACACATAATTACAAAAAGCTAGTCATATAAACCGGCAAGTATGTAACTGCACCTTCCTTTTCATAGTCCTTCGTATAAATAACATACCGGGCATTACTAATCCTCGATGAAAATTTCTTACAGAATTCATCTAGAGATTTATGCGTCTTGTAACCAGAGGATTTAACTTCTATAGGAACTATCTTGTTTCCATGAGAGAGGATGAAGTCGACTTCATAGTTGTGGTTGGAGCTTTCGGAACGCCATGCGTGATAGAAAAGTTTATTGCCAGTGGATGTAAGAATCTGAGCCACGGCATTCTCATATACATAGCCCATATTCGCAGACAATTTGTCGCTCAATAGTTTTTCGTATATTATATTTTCCGTAATATCCTTGTCCCAAAAGGCAAGAGTTACGAACAGCCCTGTGTCTAAAGCGTACATCTTGTATTGATCAAAACTGCTGTTGAGAGAGAGGCCTACATTCGGATCATTAGCATGGTAGGCAAAATTTACAACCATACTTTCGTTCAAGCCTTCCAGCACCTCGCCAAGATTCTTGCGTTCACTATCCTCCAGTACACTACCGACCTGATAACGCGATGCGTTCTTGCTCAACTCAGAAGGAATTCCGCGAAAGAGGCGTGAGGCACGTTTAGATGGATCTATTTTAAGAAAATCGTCTATATACAACTCTATGATTTCTCTCTTTACACGATCTACTTTGCTTAGATTGTTTGTGTTGATATATTCGTTTACTGCCTGAGGCATACCACCAACAAGCATCCAAAGACGGAAATCTCGCATTGATTTACGCAATGCTTGGCGAAGCGGCTGATATTTATCATAGAACTGACGAAGAAGTGGGACTGTAACGTGGTCGCCCAATGCCCAGCGGAACTCTTCGTAGTCCATAGGATACATCTCTATGCGGGTCTCCTCGCTTGGAATGATGATTTTCTCAGTATTCTTCCTGATAGAAATCAGTGAACCTGTCTCTATATAGTCGTACCGCCCATCTTTTACAAGATGCTTGATTGCCTGCCTGGCTAGAGGACATTTTTGGACTTCGTCAAAAACCACAACAGAATGCCTTCTCTCCAAGTTTACCTTATAGATAGACTGTAGCCGGAGAAATATATAGTCTATATCCATCAAGTCGTTGAATAAAGACTTTACCTCTTCGGAAGCCTTGGAGAAATCAATGAGTATGTATGATTCATACTCTTTACGGGCAAATTCTTCAACGATGGTAGACTTACCGACTCGACGTGCTCCTTTTATTAACAGTGCCGTCTTTCCTCCACGTTCTTGCTTCCATTGAAGCATCTTGTTGTATATCTTGCGTTTAAAGACTCTATTTTCTGACATGTCTGTTTACCTTTTACAGGAGCAAAGATACACAAATATTCCAAAATCCCACAATTTAAACAGCGCAAATATTCCAAAATCCCCAAATTTAAATAGCCGAAATATTCCAAAATCTCATTATTCAAATTGCGTATTTACCCCGAAATCTCATAATTTTGATGATTCATCAGCATTTTTCCAGCAGAGACAGCCCGTGCACCCTTCCGGCCACGTATGCCGGCAAAACATTTCCTTCGCGATATATTGCAGTTATATACAGAGGGCAGCCCAGCATAAAGCCGTCTGCTTCAAATTCATCCCCTTCTTTAAGTTTAGAATTTGCACTCGACAGCACCCGGAACCTCCCCTGGCCTAGATACTCCACCTTTACCAGCCGGTCAGGCCCCCATCCAAGACTAAGCTTATCTCCAGCAGCCAAATCAGCCGCACGGATATACCTGACAGTAAAGAACTGGGAATCCACTCCGCTTTCCTCCACCAGCCAAGCGCAAAACTCCTTGAAATCCTTCTTTCCGCAATACTTGGCCAGTATATCCAGCGTATCCAGGCGAGGAACCCTCCTGTCCCCTACATATCCCCACAGCCTCTTCAGTGTTGATGCAGACAGGCGTTCACCTATCTCATGCTCAATGACAACACTCAGCGATTCAAAATCCGTTGTTGTTGCCACCCTTCTCCCATACACCTTCTCCACAGATTTCAACAGAAAGCTAAGCTCAGGTATCTCTTTATTTTCAACTTTCTTTTTCTCCATATTCAAATCCAAAGAACATAGTTACAACCTTTTTCGCAGTTTTCAAAATTGCGGAAATGGCATAACTACTTTTTTGCTTTTTCCTCCCAATATGCTCTACAAGTTGCGGGAACACTTGGCGCATAATAATATCCAGGATTCTTCCACGTGGAATCATAAATATCTGCATATCTGCCAGCTTTTTCATTATCAGGCTGTAGCATTTTTATTCGACTGCATACTTGATCCCAGAATTCCTCATTTATGATTTTGGAACGACCAGTACTTCCTGTCACTAATAATTGATTTCCGTCTATTGACAGAGTAAGATGGCTTTTTCTACCTAAAGTAGGAATAACCTTAGGCTCTTTCCCTTTAAGCCAAGCTATAATACTGTTGTATCTTACTGATTTTACCATATATAGAATCGTTATTAACCATTAGTTCCATCCCTGAATACCCGGATCAATAGATATCTCTATCATCTCCTGGTCTGGAGAGGTATTGAGGGTTAATGTGATTGTATGCTGATATCCTGCCCTAAAGCTCAGCGATGTTTCCAGAAGGTAAGCTATTCCTCCCATTGAAATTTCAATCAAAGGAGTCCTCTTTTCGAGGTTCTGAGGTACCACAATTGCCTCAAACTTATCATTACTTATCTTCTTCATAGTAATGGTGTTTTTGTTGGCAAAAACGTCCTTTTCTATGGAGCCTGATGTCATATTAACATAGCAGTCCGTTATCGTGCTGTAAACATGAGCCACAGCATCACTTGGTATTTCGCCATCGAAATTCTCTCCCTTAACCAAATTAACCACAACCTTAGACATTATGTGGTTAAAGTTCATAGCAACGGGACCATCTGTTCGGGATTTATTCTCGGCATAGGCATACATAAGGTCAGACTTATCATAGCCGTCTCCTGTATTCTGATCCAAAATCACTGAGAATGGCTGCTTCTCTATTGATGAAAAGCTCGCCTGATAAGGATAGAGAGCATAGAAATCGCAAGGATTATCGCTCCAATAAAGTGTCCTGAGGCTAGTCCAGTTTGTTCCATTGTAGCTTATCTTCTCGTTATTGAGATAGTTTCCGGATACTTGGAGTGGCATCTGCTCAGTTCTATCCCATTCAACGGCATAGAGGCTTACAGCATCACCTATGTCAAATGTAGCTGTTTTTCCTGTTGTGGTTACCTTAGTTGCGCCATTACCTATGGAGAACATAAACTCCATCTGATTGCTTACTGGAGCATCGCTTTTACTGCAGGATACAGCAAAGATTAATGCTAGAATTATATAGATAATCTTTTTCATATCGTTTTTCTCATTTCTTTATTTAACATTTGGATGCATACCCATATAAACAGGACCCTGGCCCGTTGCTCTATTAAACTTAGGATCTACCCCGAAACTCCAACCTGGCACACCAGATCTTGAAGCAGCCTTTGACGTAGGACCAAAATCATCTTTATCTAGGGCATAGAAACTCTCAAGTGAGAATTGCTCTCCTGCATACTCCTTAATCCTCTCAACTATTGCCTGACGGCTGATTGCAGAGAAATAAGGAATATTATTGTTCATACAACTTGTTGCCTCAGAACGGTACATTCCCCTGGTGTGCATATATCCACCTTCGTACATATCAACATAGTCTGAATAATTGTTATGATATATCAGGTGTGCCCAAGGTACCTTATGTGCATCAGCCAGCATTGACAGGTTCTTAAACCAACCCAAAGACTTGTAAAAGCCAAAAGAACTCTTCTCATCATTATCAGACATTGGATGATCACAGCCATCTGTACAATCACAGTTCTGAATGAACGCATTGTGATAGATATACTCATCTCCGAGTTTACCAAATCCATGACCTCCCGCTTCGTGTTGAATAATTCCCCTAAAATCGTAAGGGTATGCTTCTGTACTAACAGGGCAACAGGCAATAGCAGAACCATCGCCATACATATATGTTACTCCTTCATATGTGCTAGTATTCTGTAAAAGAATTACAAGACTCTTTGTAAGGTCCATAGTTGCATTTGCTTTCTTTGCCCACTGGAATACTCCATCATGATTCTGCAATAGAATACGATTTGCTGTAAATGTGCTGCCAAATTTGGTATCAACAATCGTATTATTAGATCCAATGCCAGATTCATCAGACATTGCAGTTACAGCATATACATTAAAATAGTTCTTATATGTTTTATATGGCTCAACATCAAAGAAATGGCCATAACCAGCCACTGCATTGTTGTGGAAAGTTCCTTTCGCAATATCTTTTGCGTCGTAACCATCTCCCACAAATACTATATCTATACCTGGACCAGTGGTTGCGGTATGCAAGGTTTCGACCATTCCGTCTGAATAATCTGAATGATACTGTTCCACATCTACAGTGAATGTATAATCCTTGATATCCAATTTGAATACAATCACCCCACTCCTTCCTGAATAGGCCTTATAACTTGGACTATTAACTGTACCTTCATTAACCTCAAATGTACTAACCTCGGAACTCTGCATTTCTGAAATACTAATAACTACATCTGTTCTTCCAGTTCCGGATGCAGGAGACACTGTTACCCAATCTGGCTTTTCAGCAATACTCCAGGTCATTCCAGAAGGAACTCTTAGAACATATGTTTTTGAGAATTCTCCATCCAATGCCCTAATAAGACTTCTATTCAAAGAGAAATCATAATGGGCTCCAATACGCTTGAAGTCACTCCATCCACTTTCAGACTGATAACGCCTAATTGATGCAGCAGGAACTTCAACAGTAAAATTATCTTTTGCAACACCATCAAAAGTTTCAGATGATGCAGTTGGTGGCTCTAATGCATGAGATATGATTTTCGAGATATTATAACAAGACCCGAATGCTCCATTGATGCTCTGAAGAGTTGAGGACAATTCTATAGCAGTAATATTATCACACTGATAGAATGCGTCACCACCTATATAGAGTAATCCTTCATTGAAAATAAGGGGACAAGTTATTTTGTGGTTATTATAGAAAGCTTGAGATTGTATGTCTTTTAAAGTAGATGGGAACTTTACTAAAGTAAAATTATTCTCCCAAAAACAACCAGAAGGAATAGTTATTACACCCTCAGGGATAATCAATTCCCCATGAAAAAAACATTCCTGAAAAGCCCTATCCCCTATTTCTGTTACATTCCCAAGGTTTAGAGATCCAGAAAACCTTGTATACGCAAAAGCATCACATGA
>JAFYZX010000001.1 GCA_017548505.1 Bacteroidales bacterium
ATCTAAGGGTTTCCCGCTTCGAGAAGGGATTTGACAACGAGAAGAACTATTCCACAGTCAACTATAAGTTCCCGGACGACAAGTCAGTGGAGGATCTGGGAATGAGGAAGAACGAAAGCGAGAAAAAGATTCCTGCAAAGGTTTCCTGGTTTGCATTCCACCAGCAGTTCTTCTCTGCGATAATGCTGTGCGATGACAATTTCACTTCAGGAAACCTGTCATACAAGTTCCTTGCACCGGATAATCCCGAGAAGGCACTGTTCGACTGCAGCGCATCCATGCAGATGGATTACGGCAGGGGAGAGGAAGTGAACATTCCTCTTCACCTGTATATCGGCCCTAACCTCTACAAGACTCTGAAGAGTTACGGCAACGGGTTCGAGAAGATAATCCCGATGGGCGGAAGTATCATAGGATGGATAAACAGAGTGGTGATTATCAACACTTTCGACTTCCTCCGCCGCTTCATTTCCAACTACGGAATCATTATCCTGATAATGACTCTGCTGATCAAGCTGGTGCTTTCTCCGCTTACTTACAAGTCTTATCTTTCATCGGCGAAGATGAGGGTTCTCAAGCCAGAAATCGAGAAGATAAACAAGAAGTATCCGAGGAAGGAGGATGCCCTCAAGAAACAGCAGGAAACGATGGCCCTGTACCGGAAGACAGGCGTGAACATGATGGGAGGATGCCTCCCTATGCTGCTGCAGATTCCTATCCTGTTTGCAATGTTCCGCTTCTTCCCTGTATCATTCGAGCTCAGGCAGCATCCGTTCCTCTGGGCCCAGGATTTGAGCGGATATGACTCCATACTGGATCTGGGATTCAATATCCCTATGTACGGTAACCACGTGAGCCTCTTCGCCCTCCTTATGGCAATATCCATGTACCTGTATTCCAAGATGAACCTGCAGCAGATGCCTGATACCGGCAATATGCCTGGAATGAAGGGAATGCAGCTTTATTTCATGCCAATATTCATGCTGGTCCTCTGTAACAATTTCTCAGCGGGACTCAGCTACTACTATATGCTTTCCAACTTCATATCGATAGGCCAGAACTGGGCTATCCGCAAATATGCGGTTGATGAAGAGAAACTGTACCAGCAGCTTAAGAGCAAGGCGGAAAGCAATGCCGCTAAACCACAGAAAAAATCAAAATGGCGCGAGAGGATGGAGCAGATGATGAAAGAGCAGGAGAGACTTCAGCGCGAAAGACAAAAGAGAAAATAATGAGCATTCAGGAAGAATTATCCCAGCTGAGAAAAGAGCTGGCTCCGTCAGGAGCAAGACTGGCCCTGGTTTCCAAGTTCCAGAGCAACGAGAAGATTATGGAGGCATACGAGGCCGGACAGCGCATTTTTGCGGAAAGCCGTCCTCAGGAACTGGAGCAGAAAGCTCTCAGTCTTCCTGACGATATCCAGTGGCACTTTATTGGACATCTCCAGTCCAACAAGATAAAGATGGTGGTTCCGCACGCCAGCCTGATCCATTCCGTGGATTCAGAGAAACTTCTCTACGAGATTGAGGATTACTGCGTTAAGAACGATTGCACAGCAAAGGTTCTTCTAGAAATCCATATCGCCCAGGAGGAAACAAAGCAGGGCTTTTCCTTCCAGGAATGCGAAGACCTTCTGGAGAGGATAATGAAAGAACCTCTCAAGGGGGTTACCCTTTGCGGACTTATGGGTATGGCCACTCTCACCGATGACGATATCCAGGTACAGAAAGAGTTCTCGCTGCTTTACAGTTTCTTTGCAAGAATGAAGCAGCGTCACCTGGAAATGGGTGAGTTCCGTGAGCTTTCGATGGGTATGAGCCAGGATTACCTTTATGCTCTGCGATTGGGCAGTACAATCGTCAGGATTGGCACCAAGGTATTCGGGGAAAGGCAGGAAGGCTAGCCCTGGATTTCAATGTCACATTCAAAGACCAGCGTTGCGGGACCTGTAAGATAGATCTCGCTGAAGGCCTTCTTTTCTGGATCGAAAGAGGCTTTAACGCTCAGGTTTCCTCCGCGTGCCTTGAGATTGTAGCTGAAAGTGTTTCCCTTAAGCGTGTGAGGTTTTACTTTTGACGTGAAAGCGGCTATGGCAGAAGCTGTTGCTCCGGTCCCGCAGGCGAAGGTCTCGGCTTCCACGCCTCTTTCCCATGTTCTTATCTTAAGGAAAGAAGGGCACACCTCGACAAAATTCACGTTGGTTCCGCCCTCGAAGCAATATCTCCAGTATTTGCCCTTAGTTTCTACCGGGTAATTGTCCACATCCTTTACAAACTCCACGTAATGCGGGCTTCCAGTGTCCAGGAAATAGGATTTGCGTCCGAACTTCGGGCATGTGGCCACGTCGCTCATCTTGAGCCGGACTTTCCACTGGTTGTCTTTCCTGGAGATAATCTCCGCATTGTGGTAGCCGTCTATGGCCTCAAATTCCAGGTGCTTGATTCCCAGGAAGTCAGCAAAAGCGGATATGCATCTTCCGCCGTTGCCGCACATTGAGCCTTCACGCCCGTCGGCGTTGAAGTATCTCATGGAGAAATCGTACTTGCTGCTTTTGCCAAGAAGCATCATTCCGTCAGATCCAATTCCGAAACGGCGATCGCAGAGCTTGTTTATCTGCTTGACAGTTAGTCTGATATCTTCTTTACGGTTATCTATGCAGACAAAATCGTTGCCCGCTCCCTGGAATTTGTAGATGTGGAGTTTCATATTATGGTTCTTTAAGTTTTCCGTATTCTTCCACCATTGCCTCGGCCACGGCTTTGGATGCTCCGCCGCCACCCAGCATCTGGTGAACCTTGGCGTAATCGGCCTTCATCGCTTCTATGTAAGGCTTGTCCTCAAGCAGTTTGTGAAGTTCTGCGGAGACATTTTCAATATTGGCGTCGTGCTGGATGAATTCCTTGAAAATCAGCTTGTCCAGGATCAGATTGGCCAGGCTTATGTATTTTATGCCCTTAACCAGCTGTTTGGCGATTATGTAGGAAATCTCGCTGCTCAGATAGCTTACCATCTGCGGAACTCCGATAAGAGCCGCCTCCAGAGAAGCGGTTCCGGAATTGACTATCGCAGCCTGAGAGTTTTTCATTATCGGATATGTTTGCCCGTAAACGGCCGGAAGAGAGATTTCAGACGGTTTTATGCCCCTTTTGGAGCAATATTTCTGTATCTGCTTGCGGTAGAATTCTTCAGGAATGGACGGGGCGGCCGCAAGAATGAACTTGTAGTCCGGGAAAGCCCTGATTGTATCCAGCATAATCGGGAGCTGGTAGGAAATTTCGGTGCGGCGGCTACCGGCAAGCAAGGCTATGAACTTGTCGTCCGGGGAATACTTTTCTCCGGTAATTCCGGACAGGCGGTCTATGAATGTCTGCCTGTCCTCTGTCATGTACTTGTTGCCTTCTATGCTGTCAAGCAGGGGATTACCCTTATAGATCGCATCAATATGCCATCTGTTTTTGAAATAACCTATCTCAAACGGGAAAATGATGAAGAGCCTGTCCACATACTTCTGGATTCTCTTTCCTCTGCTTTCCTTCCAGGCCCAGATCTTCGGTGCTATGTAGTAGAAAACCTTGAAGCCTTTTTTCTTGGCGAACTTGGCTATCCTGAAGTTGAATCCCGGATAATCTATCAGAACCACCACATCAGGATTGAAGTCCAGAATATCTTTGTGGCATTTGCTGAAATTGCGGAAAATCTTGCCGATTTTGGTCAATACCTCGAAAAACCCCATCACAGCAGTGTCCTTGTAATGGCTCACAAGTTCTCCGCCGGCCTCTTTCATAAGGTCTCCGCCCCAGCATCTTATCCGGCATTCGGGATCTGCCTGTTTCAGGCCCTTTATCAGATTGGATCCGTGGAGATCCCCGGAAGCCTCTCCGGCAATGATGAAGTATTTCATTAGGTTAGAATTTCCAAAGTTTTTTCAGGCGGCTCATTTCAGTGTATGAGGTGGAATCCACCAGATGGGGAACGATGGTTATATAGCCCTTGTCCATCAGGGTGTGGTCTCCTTCCTGGTCTTCCGCCTTGTCCAGGAACTCTCCGCAAATCCAGTAGAACGGCTCTCCGTGCGGGGTTTTGTAGCTTTCGAATTCATTAATCCACATTCCGTCTCCCTGATGGGCGAACTTAATGCCCTTTATCTGTTCAAGCGGAATATCGGGGAAATTGATATTGAGGTAAACGCCTTTTTGGGGCGGATTGGCAACAAAGTTTTCAACGATTTTGTGGAACCAAGCCTTAACTGCCGTGAAGTCCGCGTCAGGGTCGTGGGTGTTCACAGACAGCGCAATGGCAGGAACTTCATAAATGGCGGCTTCTGCAGTTGCCCCCAGGGTTCCCGAATAGACTGCTGCGGTAGAGGCGTTGGATCCGTGGTTAATGCCAGAGAACATAAGGTCCGGCTTGTTCTTTCTGCTGAAGAACTTGTTCATCGCCATTTTCACGCAATCTGCGGGAGTCCCGGTGAAACTGTATATGCTTATACGGTTCCCCGATGCCGTTGTCCTTTCATCTTCTTTATTGAGAAACAGCGGTTTGCCCATACTCAGAGCTGCGCTCATGCCGCTCTGGGCCGCCTTGGGTGCGACAGCCGTGACATTGCCGATAGTGGCGCAAAGTGAAACCAGGGTGTTGAATCCTTTGGATATGTAGGAGTCGTCGTTGGTTATCAGTATTTCCATTTTTTTCTCCATAACGAGACAAATTTAGATAAAATGCAAAAAAGTTGTAAATTTGCCGGGTTGAAAATTCAAACATAACAAATACAGATATGAGTAAAATTAAAGTAGGTATCAACGGTTTCGGCCGTATCGGCCGCCTGGTTTTCAGAGCCGCACAGGAAAGGGATGATATTGAGATCGTGGGAATCAACGATCTTCTGGATGTTGACTATATGGCCTATATGCTTAAGTATGACACTATGCACGGCCAGTTCAACGGTACAATAGAGATTGCTGACGGAGCTTTGGTTGTAAACGGAAAGTCCATCAGAATCACTTCCGAAATGGATCCTGCTAACCTGAAGTGGGATGAGGTAGGCGCCGAGTACGTAGTTGAGTCAACCGGCCTGTTCCTGACAAGGGAGAAGGCTGAGGCCCATATCAAGGCCGGAGCCAAGAGAGTTGTTATGAGCGCTCCTTCAAAGGATGCTACTCCAATGTTCGTATGCGGAGTAAATACAGACACATACGCAGGTCAGGACATCGTTTCCAACGCATCCTGCACCACCAACTGCCTTGCTCCTATAGTTAAGGTTCTCAACGACAACTGGGGCGTAAAGGAAGGTCTGATGACCACCGTTCACGCTACCACAGCAACCCAGAAGACCGTTGACGGACCTTCCAAGAAGGACTGGAGAGGCGGTAGAGCAGCCGCAGGTAACATTATCCCTTCATCCACAGGTGCCGCAAAGGCAGTGGGCAAGGTGATTCCTGAACTCAACGGAAGGCTTACCGGTATGTCAATGAGAGTTCCTACCCTGGACGTCTCTGTAGTTGACCTTACCGTAAACCTTGAGAAACCTGCAACTTACGAAGAGATTTGCGCAGCTATGAAGAAGGCCTCAGAAACCAACCTCAAGGGTATCCTCGGATACACTGAGGACGCAGTGGTTTCTTCTGACTTCCTCGGCGACAAGCGCACTTCCATCTTCGACGCTAAGGCCGGTATTCAGATTACTCCTACGTTCGTGAAGGTAGTTTCCTGGTACGACAACGAGGTTGGTTATTCCAACAAGGTTCTCGACCTTATCAAGGTTATGAGCGCCAAGTAAACCACCTAAACAAGGGGCCAAAGGGGGAGGATGCTACATAGTCCTCCCTTTTTTTTATAACTTTGTACGACTATACTGTTTAGTAATGTTGCTTAAAAGGAAAATATCAATAGGCTTTGTGATACTGGGCTTCATTCTGCTGCTCAGCAGTCTGATTGCGATATTCGAGTTCATTACAATGAGAAGAACCATAGAAAGGTTCGTGACGGACGATATCATCAGTATCAATACCACACGCCGTCTGCTGGACTTGGCTGACGACTACAACTTTCAGTTGCTCAGCACGATGGGAGACTCTACATACACGGATGTGAATACAATGCCTACCATCGGAGACGATGACAAGTTCATAGATGCCCTCAAGAGCGTAAGGGACAATTTCACCACCCAGGGAGAAAGGGATATGGCTGATTCTATCCGTTACGCATACGTTTCCTATGCCCACATGCTTGAAGAGGCCAAGGGAGTGTGGAACCTGCCGCGTTACCAGCAGAAGAAAGACTGGTACTTTGACAGGATGTATCCGGTCTATTCCAGGCTGAGGGTTTACATCAAGGACCTTAACATGTCTTCCCAGAAGGCCCTCAAGGATAATTCAGACCGTCTTTCAGAGGGTTTCTACCGCAGTCTGATGCCTTGTGTGGTTGCCGTGGGAATAGGAATCCTGCTGCTTTTCCTTTTCAACTACTTCCTGAATTTCTACTTCTTCGATCCTGTAATAAAGATAAACCGCGCTCTAAGGAATTACAAGCTTACGCGCAAGACATACGATGTCAACATCGATTCCGATGACGAGGTGGAGGAACTGAACGAGAACGTGAAGGACATCGTAAGGGAACACAAGCAGTTCACAAAGAACCAATAGAAACTGTAGCTCAATGAATATCAATTACATATCCAGAAATGTTGGAATCGCGCTGGTATTCAACGCGGCCTTTATGTTCCTGGGCGTACTGGTATCCTTGTGCTATGGAATGGACGCATCGTTCTCACCGCTTCTTCTCAGTGGAGTAATCACTCTTGCGGTAGGAATTTTCCCTCTGGTTTTCGTAAAGAAGGCGGGAAGCATAACCGTAAAGGAAGGCTTTTTCACGATAGTTCTCACGTGGCTGCTGGTTTGCGTGTTCGGGGCATTGCCTTACATACTGTGGGGCGGTGATTTTGCCGTGATAGACGCCTGGTTCGAGAGCGTTAGCGGCTATACCACAACAGGTTGCACTTCTCTCAGCGATGTTGAGAGTCTGCCTCACGGCCTTCTCTTCTGGAGAAGCAGCACCCATTATCTGGGAGGCTTGGGAGTAGTTGTCTTCATGATACTCGTGCTCCCTTATGCAAGAGCCACTTTCGGCCTGAGGCTCAGTTCTATGGAGATGGGATCCCTTTCCAAGCAGAACTACAAGTTCAAGGTTGCGGAAACGGCCAAGATCATTCTGACCGTGTATGTGGGACTCACTGTACTCCAGACGATTTGCCTGGTAATTGCAGGAATGGGATTCTTCGACGCCCTGAACCACTCCATGAGCATCTCCGCGACCGGTGGTTTCAGCACAAAGAACAATTCCGCCGCCGCATTCAATTCACCGGCGGTGGAGATAATAATGATTGTGTTCATGTATCTTTCCGGATTGCATTTCGGTCTGATATATCTGTCTTGCCGCCACCGTTCCCTGAAGATTTTCAAGGATCCTGTTATAAAGTTCTACACCTTTGTCCTGATTGGAAGCGTGGCTGTTACAACATTCAGCCTTCTGGCGGGAGGAACGGAGAAGAATTTCCTTACTGCCCTTAGGCACAGCGCGTTCATGAACGTTTCCGCGGCCAGTACCACGGGGTTTGCCAACGCTGATGCCCAGCACTGGCCTGTGGCAGCTATCCTGGTATTCTTCTACCTGGCTTTCCAGGGTGCCTGCAGCGGATCGACAACCGGAGGCGCCAAGGTAGACCGTATCTGCGTAAGTTTCAGTTCCCTGAAGGCAAGGCTGAAGCGTCAGCTCCACATGAACGCGGTCATAAAGCCGAGAATGGGCAACAGGGTTCTGGACGCAGACCTTACCGGGGAGACTAACCTTTATCTTGTATTTTTCAGTTCCATAATATTTGTGGGAGCCATCTTGCTTTCTGCCACCGGGCTTGACCTTAAGACAGCGGTTACCACATCCCTTGCCTGCACAGCAAATACAGGCCTTACATTCAGTAGTCTGAGCTCTTTCGGCAACTACGAGAGCTTCCCTGTCGTGAGCAAGATAATCTTTACGCTTGAGATGTTCCTGGGCCGTCTTGAGATTTATCCAGTACTTGCATTCCTTGTAATCAAAAGGTGGAAATAATGGGAATGGCTGAATTTCTCTGTGGCAAAATGGAGGAAAGGCTTGCTATGGAGCCCACTCCCGGCCAGAAGGAACTGTTCTCCAAACTCGGAAATTTTCTTACGGACAATGCAGACGAACGCTTTCTGATGATGGTTTCCGGATATGCCGGAACAGGAAAGACGTCTGCAATTGCCGCCTGCATTAGTGTTCTCAAGACCCTGGGAATGAAGTATGTGCTGCTTGCACCAACCGGACGTGCCGCAAAGGTCCTGGCCGGTTTTACGGGAGAAAGGACCAGCACCATCCACCGCCATATCTACAGGATGAAATCCCAGAGCGACCCTATGGGGGCCTTCTCCCTTAATTTCAACAAGGCCAAGGACACTGTCTATTTTGTGGATGAAGTTTCCCTGATAAGTTCCGGAGACGGATCTGACTCCATCTTCGGCAGCGGAAATCTTCTGGACGACCTTCTGGAATTCGTAAGGCAGAGCAGCAGCAACCGCCTGGTTCTCATCGGAGACCCGGCCCAGCTTCCTCCTGTGGGGCTGGATGTCAGTCCGGCTCTGGATGTGGCCTATATGAAGCGCTATTGCCCGAAGATAGAAACCGTAACTCTCCGGGATGTTGTCCGTCAGGCTGAAGGAAGCGGGATACTCGTCAATGCCACTCGTCTCCGCCTGGAAATATCTGACGGGGACATAGACCCTCCGGTTTTTGATGTAAGCTCATTTACAGACATTACGGCAATTTCAGGGGCAACTCTCATCGATGACCTTTCCGATGCGGTTTCCAGATACGGCGCTGAGGAAGTGGTGGTGCTTTGCCGCAGCAACCAGAGGGCTAACCGCTATAACCAGGGCATACGTTCCCGTGTGCTTTTCCTGGAAGAGACCCTTTGCCGTGGAGACCGCCTGATGGTGGTAAAAAACTGCTATACGTTCGATGGCCAGGAAGAAGGGTTCGACTTCATAGCTAACGGGGATATGGCTCGCCTAATCAGGATTCACAACCATCAGGAAAGGTACGGGCTCCATTTTGCAGACGCCACTCTTGCCTTCCCGGATTACAATGATATAGAGGAGGATGCAAAGATAATTCTAGACACTCTGGACAGTAAAACGCCTGCACTTGACCGGGAGGCCCAGACAGCTCTTTTTGAAGGAGTTCTTGCTGATTATGAACACATAACTCCAAAGAAGAAACGTTTCCAGGCCGTAAGGGAAGACCCGTATTACAATGCTCTCCAGATAAAGTATTCCTCCGCGATTACCTGCCACAAGAGCCAGGGCGGCCAGTGGAGATGTGTTTTCATAGACAATATCCTCTGGAGGGACGAGATTACCATCGACGATAAAAAATGGCTTTATACCGCCCTTACCCGTGCGGTTGAAAAGGTCTTTTTGGTTAACTTTGACAAGAAATATCTCAAATAAGACAAATATGAAAAGATTTGCCCTTGCATTCTCGCTGGTGCTAATATGCTTCGGCGCTTCTGCCCAGAAGGAGAACCTGACTCTGGAGCAGATAGCAAATGACAGGTTTCCTGCAATCCAGAATTACATATTGCCTCCGAAATGGATTTCCACCCAGAAGGTTCAGGTAAGCAAAATGGATCTTTCCAACGGCAAGCGGGAGCATCTTGTCTATGACGTTAAGACGGAAATCTTTGAAGATCATACTCCTGAGGCAAACCAGCCGCAGCCAGGTGCTTCTGCTTCTGAAATCAGGGAAGATGCCAAGAAGGCCAATAGCCTTATAAAGGGAGACGGAATGATTGCCAATCCGACCTACAGCCCGGACGGCAAGCTAATGGCATTTACCAATAACGGAGACCTCTATGTCTATGACAAAGAGGGGAATAGCGTAAAGAGAATCACCTCGGACGGCAGCAATGTAATCCTCAACGGACGAGCTTCCTGGGTTTACTACGAGGAGATTCTGGGCCGTTCTTCACAGTACAAGGCTTACTGGTGGAGTCCTGACAGCCGTACAATCGCTTTCTACCGCTTTGACGACAGCGAGGTTCCTATGTTCCCGATCTACGATCCTTCCAAGGCAAAGGATCAGATTCTGGAAAGCCATTATCCGATGAGCGGCGAGAAGAACCCGGAGGTCAGGATAGGGTTCGCCGATGTCCAGACAGGCAATATAGTCTGGGCTGATTTTGACGAAAAGGAAGACCAGTACTTCGGCATACCATTCTGGAATTCAGAATCTTCTAGATTCATTGTTCCTTGGATGCCTAGAGTCCAGCAGGATCTTCTGTTCTACTCCGTAGATCCTAAGGACGGAAGCAAGGAGCATATCTACAAGGAGCATCAGGATACATGGATCGACTGGCCGGAGCAGATGCTCTTTGACGAGAAGGGCTTGTATATGGTCAGGGACTTTACGATGTGGGAGCAGATCTATTACTTGTCATTTGACGGCAAAATCCAGAGATGCCTCACGGACGGGCGTAACTGGGACATAAAACTCCTGAAACTGGACAAGAAGAAGGGAGAGCTTTACTTTACCTCAAAGAAGGAAAAAAGCACCCGTGTAGACATCTACAAGGTAAATGTAAAGAAAGCCAAGACCACCAGGATTTCCATTGGAGATTTTTCTTACAAGTCTCTGCAGCTCAGCGATGACTTCAAGTACATTGCAGCAATCTGCAGCAATGCCCGCACTCCGGACAGGGCGGTTCTGCTGCCTACAGACGGAAGCGGCAAGCTGACAGTCCTGGCGGATGGTAAGGGAGTGGATTTTGACTCTTATAACCTGGCCTTGCCTGAAATGGTGGAAATCACCACTCCTGACGGCTATACCATTCCGGCCAAGATTACTCTTCCTTTGAACTTTGACCCTCAGAAGAAGTATCCGGTTATCATCTATATGTACGGAGGTCCGAACACTCCGGTTGTGGCGGACAGCTGGAGCATGATTTCTTCTTCAAACCAGTGGTGGGCTAACCAGGATGTGATCCAGTTCACGATGGATCACCGCGGAAGCGGACACTGCGGCAAGGAGGGCTGCAACTTCATGTACCGCAATTTCTTCAGCATCGAGCTCAAGGACTTCATCGAGTGGGCCAAATATCTCAGAAGCCTTCCATACGTTGATGCCGACAAGATAGGAATCTACGGGTTCTCTTACGGTGGCAGTATGGCAACTCTCTGTGTTACCGAGGGCTGCGAGTATTTCAAGTACGGAATTGCAGGCGGCGGAGTTTATGACTATATGCTCTACGATACCCATTACACCGAGAGGTTTATGGATACTCCTAAGCGCAATCCGGAAGGCTACAAGCGCACGATTATGGCAGAGCGCATACGCAAGTCCGGCTACAGGGGAGACGCCACCAACTACCTGATGCTCACCCACGGAGCCGCAGATGACAATGTTCACATCCAGAACACCATGGCTTTGGTTCTGGAACTCCAGAAGATGGGACGCCAGTTTGACCTTATGATTTATCCAAGGCAGCTGCACGGCTACCGCGGAGCCCAGGGTCAGTTCTCAAACTTTAACGATTACCGTTTCTGGTACCGCCATCTGTTTGGGAAGGAAGTTCCAAAGGAACTCTCGGATGCTTTTTCCAAATAGCTAGCTGCCAAGGAATAGCACAACCTGCCTGAGGACTTCTATTATCGCCGATGAAATATCCGATATTACTCCTCCGATGGCAGGAATGCCTCCCAGCAGTGCAGATGCCGCGCTTCCATAGACGGAAAGTGTTACCAGAGGGGCACTGACAAGATTGGAAATCAGGAAATTCCCGCTTACCCTTCCAAAGTAAAGGAGGATGAGCGGGAATGTCGCTATCTGGCAGGTCATTGTTATTCCCATAAGGCGGGCTCCTCCCGCGGCAATCCTGAGGCCGATATTCTTTCTGCTACCAAAGACTTTTTCTATGCTTTCTTCAACGGCAGGATAGAGGAAGACTATCCCTGCAACCGCCGCGAAAGACAGCTGGAATCCTATCATTTCCACGGCCATAGGATTGAACAGCACGATGGCGAATGCCGCAATGAGCAAAGGCCCCAGCCTGTCAGCGCTATGGCAAAGCAAACCGGCTGTTTTCCAGACCGCTATCATAATGCAGGCCCTGCTGACAGAAGGGGAGAGTCCTGTGATGATGGCGTATGAAAATATTATCGCGATGCTAAGTACAAAGGAAATAATCCTGGTCTTATGGTTCCATCTGAAGGCAGCGGTAAGAGCGCAGATTATGCTCCAGATTATTCCAACGTGCATTCCGGAAAGAGCCAGGGCGTGGCTGATTCCGGCATTGCGGAAAGCTGTCTTTATTTCCTTGTCCAGGCCGCTTCTGTCGCCGAGCAAAAGTGCTGCCGCTATTCCCTTTGAAGATTCTCCATTCAGCCTTTCAGAGAGTTTCCCGGAGACGTAATCCCTTACCTGAACAGCCTTGTTTTCAACATATTGCTCGGTAGGGGAAACTGTCGCTGAGTAAACTGCTCTCCTTTGTGCTCCAAGGATGAAAAAGCCTGCGCAGCTTAAAAGGATAAACAATACGGCTCTTTTCCTGGCCAGATACAAGCCGCCCAGAATAAGAATCACTGTAAATGACAAATCCAGTCCGGCAAGCAATCCGCCGGAGACTGTTCCGAGAAGGAAACTCAATGTTATCGCCACTCCCAACCGCCTCGAATCCATCACTTAGCCTTCCAGTTTCTTCATGAATTTTTCCGGGTCGATTATGAATCTCGAGTGGGCTCCCTTTCCGATTTCCCCCTTGCTGTCGTAGGCCGTTACCTTAAAATAGACGGCCCTGCGGTCTATGTTTTCAATTTCGGCTTCCGCCCAGACCTCCGTCCCAGGCAGGCAGGCCCTGAGGTGCTGGATATTGACTCCCGTTCCGACGCTTGCCAACCCAAGTTTCTTAAGAAGGAGAAAAGATGCCTCTTCCATCATTGCAATCATAGATGGCGTGGAGAAAACGCCCATAGCCCCTGTTCCGGCTGCTGCTGCGGTATTCTGGTCGGTTACCATCTTCCGTGCAGTATTCTTCATTCCGATCTTCAGATCTTCAATCATATCCGCATGTTTTTGTTTTCCATTACAAATATAGAAAAACCGAAAAAGATTGCTATATTTGAATTGCACTAAAAAACACCGAGTTATGAAAAAAGCGTTCTTTCTTCTTATGGCTGCTTTACTTATTTGTTCTGCTCTGTCTGCTCAGAAAACCTATCCTAAGGATTGGGATGAAACCGCTGATTGGGATGCGCATGTTACTTTCAAGGGCCAGAAGCCTACTATCGTTGATTTTGTAAACAACTATCTTAAAGAGCCTGAGGATGAGCTGTTCGGAGGCCTGAGTGAGATGTGGAATAAATACCGCAAGGGAAAACCTCAGGATAAGGGAGATACCTTAATTGTTGACGTTCGCAATGGTTATGTGTGCTTCAAGGACTGGTACGAATACGACGATGAAAAGTCCTTAAGCCTTACCGAGATGTGTTACTGGAACTGCTCGGACGGAAAGCATAAACTGGTGGCATTTACAAACAGATACTGGGGGGAAGGCAAGTGGATAGACGGCCAGTATACAGGTATTTCTTTCTGTCTGTACAATAACGCCAAGCGCACTTTGACGATGGTTTCCAACACAGGAGAAGAACTGGGTATAGTCGTTAAAACCGGAAGGGAAGGTGAGATAAGCGGTTATGATGCAGATAACAAGACTTATTTTGCTGAACTTAACGGCAAGAGGACAAATATGACAGAGAAAGAGTATCACAAGTTCATTGACGAGCGTCCTGTCGTTACATACTCTCTTCCAAGGACAGGCAAAACCCTGAAGGCCATAATCAACACTCCTTCAAGCCATAAGGAAGTTCTTTTCGAATGGGACGGAATGTATTTCCATCCTGCCAAGTAAGGTCTAGAAGTTTATTCCAGCACCTGCTCCAACGAAGGTACTTGGATAGAAAGGCTGCTCTCTGCGATTATCCCGCGGAGAGCTTTTTCTTTTTGCCTTGATGGTGAAAGAATCCGCCACTTCCTTTCTCTGGTTGTAGACGGTTACCTTCATCTGGCGCCTGGTTACTTCTATGTTGGCACCGCAGCACAGGGCATCGCCCTTGAGATCCAGCACTTTCTCGTGGATTCCGTCTCCTTCAACAACAGATTCATCCAGAGCCCTTCTCTTGTCTCCGCTGGATCCCATATCAAGGTAAAAGGTGCCGTCTATCTGCCTAGTTCTCGAATAGATGTGGTCGTGTCCGCTGAGGACCAGATCCACGCCAAACCGCTTGAAAACCGGAGCCCACTGCGGCCTCAGTCTTGCTGCCACAACTGCATCGATCTTGCTTGATCCGTATATGGATTTGTGCTCATATACAACAAGATACTGGAATGTTCCCTTAAGAGATTCCACAGTCTTTTCAAACCATTTTACCTGATCCTCGAACCTAGGTCCTGTTGCTACGTTGGAGTTGTTCATGTCAAGGGAAATGAACAGGACATTGTTGTAGCGGAACCAGTAGGTGGTGTTCGGGCTCATAGGAGCACCATTTCCGGGGAATTTGAACAGATGGTTGAAGGTATGGGCCTTGTCATACTGCGGATACTTTCTGCCGCTGTCATCAGCCCAGTATTCGTGGTCTCCAGGAGAAGCGGCATAAACAAAATCGCGGAAGATGTCATTGTCCAGAATCCAGTTCCATCCTTCTTCCTTTCCGGCCACGTCCACCATGTCTCCGCTGCAGATGACCAGTGCGGGATGCGCGATTTCCTTCATGCTCTTTACAAGAGGCAGGGTTTCCCTATTCCCCATGTGCTGGAAATCGGTGAAGGCTACAAAGTTCCATTTGCCTTTCTTTCCGGCAGTTACAAAAGAATAAACCTTAGATTCAACACCTTCTGACACAATCTTGTAAATGTATTTTGTATTTGGCTCCAGGCCTGTAAGAAGAGCATTGCAGACATACCTTTCTCTGGTATAGAAGCTTGTTTCCTTTGCGGTTTTCTCAATCCCCTGGGTGCTCCACAGAACGCTTACAGGTTCCACCTTTACGGCCTTTCTGAAGGCATTGTCCTTTGCCTTGGTAAAGAGCACGTAACTGTCCTTGTTTGAGCAGTGATAGTTCACGGTCACAGCGTTTGCCGGATTCTCGCCCACAGTTGTCACAATGTGATAAATGTCTCCTGCGACAGCATTGGCATCGCTGAGGAAACAAAACAAGCCAATAATTAAAGTCAATCTTTTTATTAAAGCAGTTTTCATAATGCGGGATTCTATTCTTCAAAAGTATAAAATATCTCTAATTTTTTCTCCAGCGACAAGATTTGTCGCCCAGTTGATATACCTTTGCAAAAAATCAAAGAAACCCGGGAAAGATGAAAGACAGAGTATATGAAAACGAGGAGTCCGTCTGGTTCGCTCTGAAAGTCCTTGTCGCCTATACGCCGTGGCCGATAATACTGATATTCTCCCTACTGTTTACGGCCTTCCTTTCACATTGGCTTGGATTGACATAACCTTAATATCAGTATAATGGAACAGTATGAACTTGAAGATATTAACAGGAGATTCAAAAGGAATATAAAGCGGTTCGCCATTTACTCTATAGTGCTGTTTGCCCTGTCTCTTTTGGGCGATGACTTTAATAAGGAAGATTCTAAACCCGTGCATTCAGGACCTATCGACACCAGGATTTACTCCAAGGCATACGAAACAGTGCCGCATACCAGAACCCTTCCTCCTCTGAACTCTCCAATAGAGGTAAAGGTAAAAGGCGGAAAGACATACGAAGCCGATGTTGACTTCGAGGAATTGATGGACAAACTTGGAATAGATCCGGAAGACATAAGAGATTACATGGAATAATAAACACTTAATACTTAAAGAAATGAAGTCACAGATTGAATTCAACAAGATTGAGGCTTTGAAGAAGGCCGGTTTCTCCGGTTTTGTATCAATAGCATCCCTGAAAGGAAACCGTTCAATGATTCCCGCTGCCGCCGGAGTGTATATGGTTATACGTAAATCATCCTCAGAACCTCGCTTTCTCAAGACGGGTTCTGGAGGCTTCTTCAAGGATAGAAATCCTAATGTGGCTGTAGCGGAACTTGAAAGCAATTGGGTTGATGGAACTTGTGTTATGTATATAGGAAAGGCCGGCGGGGCCGGAAGTTCTTCCACACTGAACAAGAGGCTTGGCCAGTATCTCAGGTTCGGCGACGGTTTCAAGGTGGGGCATTGGGGAGGCCGGTACATCTGGCAGCTGGAAGACCACGACGAACTGCTTCTATGCTGGAAGCCTGTTATGGATCAGGAGCCGGAAGAGTATGAGACTGAGCTCATTGATGCATTCCGCCAACAATATGGAAAGCGTCCGTTTGCAAACCTTGCAAAATAAGGGAAGCCAATGAACCGTCTTATTCAACTGAAAAGATTTGTTGCCATAATAGACAAGCTGCAGAGGTGCGGATATGTCTCCAGGGAAGATCTTCTTGATACCGTCAGAGAAAAGTGTGACGGCAAAGAACCGGATATCCGCACCCTACAGCGAGACTTTCACAGTATTTGGGAGTTGTTCGGAATAACAATCAAATATGCAAGGGGATTGGGCTACTATCTGGCAGACAGGGAAGAAATGTCCGGTACGATGACGGATATGCTGTCTGACTTCATGATACTATGCCATCTGGGGCAGGACCCTGATTTGAACGAGGTTATCCTTCCCGAAACCAGGAGTATGGTTTTCAGTGTCAGTATTGTTGACGTGATGAAGGCTGCCAAAGAATGCCAAAGCGTTGAGTTTGATTATATTTATCTGAGAGAAAACAGCCGCAGACGGCATAAGGTCGTGGATCCGTACTATGTCAAGAACTCCCAGCACAGGTGGTATCTTGTGGCTATGGATCATAAAGACCTTAAACTGAAGTGCTTTGAGCTTGGAAGAATTGAGGATTTTAAAGTAACGGACAGCCGTTTTGTAAAGGACAGGAGCATAGATGTCAAGGCTCTCTTCCGGGAATCCTTCGGTATTTGGAACGATCCTTCCACTCCGGTTGAAAAGATTCTTTTGAGGTTTGATTCTCTTGACGGCGGTTTTATTAAAACGCTGCCGATCCACCAGTCACAAGAAATTGTTTCTGAAGACGATAATTCGGTAATTATAAGTCTCAAACTCAGAATCACCAACGATTTCGTGATGGCGTTGCTTTCCAGAAGCAGGTCTGTGGAAGTAATTGAGCCTCTCCATTTAAGGCAGAGGCTCAACGATATCTACAAGGATGCCCTGGAGCGCAATTCCGTCAAGGACAATTAGTTCTTTTCCAGTTCGGCGATGGCTTTCTTGGCCAGAGGGGCATAGTATTCGTCTCCGGTCTTTTCAAGCAGCCTGTAGTATTTCAGGGCATTCGCCTTGTCATTCTTGCTCTGGTACAGATATGCGATATTGTTTATCACTACAGCGTCATCAGGTGCCATACTGTGAATATTCAAAAACTCTTTGAGGGCTCCGTCAAGATCTCCCCGGTCGTATGCGAAAATGGCCTTGTCGTTGAGGAAAACGATACTGTTCGGATAATATTGGAGCACCTTGTTAACCAAGGTTTCCGCATGTTCTTTTTCTCCAAGTTCATTAAAAAGATCATTGAAATAATCCTGGAAGGAATCCAGCATAACTCCTTCTCCGTCATCAGTTTTCTCATCCAGAGTCCAAAGCCACTTGTTACCGTTTGCGCCGGATCTTTCAACCGTATTGCACAGGACGTTAACCATCTCACTGTAATTGCCGGTATCGTAAAGGACACTTGCCAGTCCGAACCTGAAGTCCAGCCTGTCAGGGAATTTGGCGATACCTTCTTCAAGAGTTGAAAGGGACTTTTGGAGCATTCCGGAATCATAGTCTATAGTGCTGTACATATAAATCTCGTTTCCTGAAGAATCCTTAGCCACAAAGAATTCTTCACCTTCAGGTTTTTCCTTAGACATAATCACAACCTCCTTCATTGCCTTACTGAGGTACAGGTTGGCGTAAACGGAGTAGAGTTCAGCGTCTTTCGGGTATAGCCTTTCCCAGTCTGCGATGATTTTTTCTCTCTGGACTGTGTCTTTGTCCTTGAAGCTCTTGGCCAGGCTGTCATACAGTTCTTTCCTGGTCTGGGAGAACGCGGTTATGCAGAACAGAGCTGCAACTGCGAGTAAAAATGCTCTTTTCATACCTATAGTTTTTTATTGTTGTCTGGTTTGTAGTTCTTTGCAAAACGGAACATTTCCAGTGGCAGGTGGCAGTAGCCGCCAGGATTCTTGTCCAGATATTCCTGATGATATTCTTCCGCCTTGAAGAAGTTTTTCAAAGGTAATAGTTCTACGGCAAACTTCCTTCCGCCTTCCTTCTCCAGAGAGTCATAGACAGGCTTGATGATGCTTAGTTCTTCAGGGTCTGTGTAATAGATGCCGGTCCTGTATCTTGTCCCTTCATCGTGAGCCTGACGGTTAAAGGAATAGGGGTCTATAATCTTGAAATACAGCCTTATTAACTCTGAAAGAGAAATCTTTTCTTTGTCATAGACAACCTTTACAGTCTCGGCGAAACCAGTCCTGTCCGTATATACTTCCTTGTAAGAAGGGCCGTCGCCTTCCGGATTCCCGCAAAATTCTTCATTTCCGTTGGCATAGCCGGCCTCTGCAATCACTACGCCCTCAATCAGGGAGAAGAAATGCTCAACTCCCCAGAAGCAGCCTCCGGCCAGATAAATCTCTTTCTTTTCCATACCCTGGTTGTTTAAGACAAAGATATCTCTATTTTTATTAAATTTGTACGATTAAGGCACATAATCGCTGAGAATACATTAATAAAACAATAACGTAATAAATATGATTATTCTGGTTTTAAACTGCGGAAGTTCTTCTATCAAGTACCAGGTGCTGGATATGAAGAGCGAAAGTGAACATTCTCTGCTGGCCAAGGGTCTTGTAGAGAGGATAGGAATGGATGAAAGTGACATTACCCACTCGGTTCCCGGAGCCGACAAGTTCAAGGTGCACAAGAGGGTTGCAGACCATACGGAAGGCATCAAGGATGTGCTGGGACTTCTCGTGGATTCTGAGCACGGCGTTCTAAGGTCTCTGGACGAGATAGAGGCTGTAGGACACAGGGTTGTTCACGGTGGAGAGTACTTCACTCAGAGCTGCATCATAGACCAGAGGGTAAAGGACGGAATAGAGAAATGCTCAGTTCTGGCACCTTTGCACAATCCTGCAGGACTTCTGGGAATCAATGCTGTAGAGAGCATCCTGCCTAAGGTTCCGCAAGTAGCCGTGTTCGATACCTCATTCCTTCAGACACTGCCTAACTACGCATACACTTACGGTCTTCCTTACGAGTATTACGAGAAGGACAAGATCCGCCGTTACGGATTCCACGGCACCAGCCACAGGTTTGTATCCAAGGTCGGAGCAGAGCTGGCCGGACTGGATTACCACGATTCCAAGATCATCACCTGCCACCTTGGGAACGGTAGCAGCGTTACGGCTGTAAAGAATGGAAGGGCTATTGATACGTCTCTGGGACTCAAGACTATAGACGGTCTTATCATGGGAACCAGATGCGGCTCTCTGGATCCGGGAGTTGTAACCTACATTATGAAGAAATACAACCTTACAGCAGACGAGATGGAAAACATCCTGACCAAGAAGAGCGGTTTTGCAGGGGTTTCCGGGGTGTCATCAGATGCAAGAGACCTGGAAGAGGCCTCGGCGAAGGGAGACAAGAGAGCAAAACTTACCCTGGAGATATTCCGTTACGGACTGCTGAAGTTCGTGGGAGCCTTCTCGGCTGCAATGGGTGGAGTTGACCTGATTGTCTTCACGGGAGGCATCGGGGAGAACGATCCTCTTACCAGAGCGTACATCGGCGAGAAATGCGCTTATCTGGGAATTGACTTTGACAGCGAGGTCAATGCCGGACTCAGGGGTAAGACCGCTATCCTTACAAAGAAGGATTCCAAGGTTAAGGTTGCCGTTGTCTGCACCAACGAGGAGCTGGTCATCGCAACCGATACAATGAAACTTGTAAAAATGTAACAAACAAAAACAGATACAATTATGAAGACATTTGATGAAGTATATGAACTCCTTAAGTCAAAAACCGACAAGAGGAGACTGGCCGTAGCCTGGGGAGTGGATGACCACTCTGTTTGCGCTGCAAGCATGGCCATTGACGCAGGATTCTGCGAGGCAACCCTTTACGGAGACCGCAAGATGATAGAGGCTGTATGCGCAAAGGAAAACATCGATATCAACAAGTTCAGCATCATGGATATTACGGTAGAACTGAAGGCTATCCAGGCCGCAGTTACCGCCGTTCATAACGGAGAGGCAGACGTTCTGATGAAGGGCCTCTGCTCAACCGACAAGTATATGAGGGGAATCCTCAACAAGGAATGGGGACTTCTGCCACCTAAAGCAGTTTTGAGCCACATTTCCGTGATGCAGCATCCTAACTATCCTAAGTTCCTGACCTTCGGCGATATGGCGGTTATTCCACTGCCTGATTTCAAGCAGAAGCAGGCAATTCTGAAGTATGTTGTAGGCGTTTGCCAGTCTCTGGGAGTGGAGAAGCCGAAGATTGCGATGATAGCTGCTACCGAGCAGATGCTTGACGGTATGCCGGCTTGCGTCGAGGCTGCAATGATTTCCAAGATGAGCGACCGCGGACAGGTTTATGGTCTGGTTGACGGCCCTCTGGCACTGGACGTTGCACTCAGCAAGGAAGCCGCTGCAATCAAGAAGCTCAAGAGCGAGGTTGCAGGAGACGTGGACGGAATGGTATTCCCTAACATCGAGAGCGGAAACGTATTCTACAAGTCCAATACCCAGCTGGTTCCGGGAACAAGGACAGCAGCCTTCGTGGCTGGGGCAAGCGCTCCTTGCGTCCTTTCTTCCAGGGCAGACAGCATAGATACCAAGCTCAACTCCATAGCACTGGCCTGCCTGCAGGTAAAGTAGGGCTATGAAGAGCTCCTGGATTATTATTGCTATCCTGGCTCTGGCTTCCTGCCGGGGCGGGGAAGGAAATGTTAACGGAGAGGCGGCTGCTGAAAATGCGGTCGCCTTTGCCGATTTCCTTGCTATCCAGGGGAATACCGTAAGGTCTTTCAACAGCTGGCAGGACAAGGGAGCAAAGAGTGAAACCTACCGCCTGGTACCAAGAGACTGCACAGGAATCCTTGCATCGGATCCTATGGCAATAGGGGTCCCGCTCAGGAGCGTTATCTGCATGTCCACTACATATCTACCTCATATCAAGCTTCTTGGAGATGCTGATATTGTAAAGGGAGTCAGTGGAACCAGGTTTATTTACGATAGCCTTTACTCAGCGATGGCGGAAGAGGGGCTAATCGCCGATGTGGGAGCGGAAACTTCTCCCGATTATGAAAAGATTCTTTTCCTGGACTGCGATGCTGTGCTTGCCTACGGCATTTCCGGCTCGGACAACAGTTACATTGACAAACTCAGGACTCTGGGGCGGAAGGTAATTGTAATCAACGATTATCTGGAGCCTTCCGTAATGGGCAAACTGGAGTATATCAAGCTGTTCGGAAGCTTGCTGGGGAAAAGGGAGATGGCAGATTCCATCTTCCTGGCAAAGAAGCGGGAATACGAGTCCGCCAAGGACTGTTGCAGCAATGAAAACAAGACGCAAGTGCTTGTAAACCTGCCGTTCAAAGGCATCTGGTATGTTCCCGGAAAGGATAGCTATATGGCTGAACTTGTAAGGGATGCCGGAGGGCAAATCCTGGGTGCTGAAGAAGGAGAGAACCTTTCTTCCCAGAAGAGTTTCGAACAGATGTACTCCCTTGCCAGTGATGCCGGCGTATGGATTCACCTTAACCAGGCTCTACGCAAATCTGACGTCTCTGCCGAAAATCCGATGTTCAGCAAGATTCCGGCGTTCAAAGAAGGGAATCTTTATAATAACAACAAGAGGGTTACTCCCGCCGGTGGAAGCGATTATTGGGAAAGCGGGGCTCTGTATCCGGATGAAATCCTGAAGGATATGATTCAGATATTCCATCCTCAAATCGCTGAGAAAAACTTCCCGGAAAGGGAACTTGTGTATTATATAAAGCTTGACAACTGATATGGTTTACGATCTTGCGATAGTAGGGGGAGGTGCTGCGGGCCTAATGGCAGCAGCCTGGATTACAGAGCAGTACAAGGATGCAGAATCTCGGCCATCTGTTGTGCTTCTGGAGAAGATGCCGCGCCCCGGACGCAAGATCAATATCACGGGAAAAGGGCGCTGCAACCTTACAAACGCCCGTATGTGGGATGAATTCGGAGTACACATCCATCCAAATGCCCAATTCCTGAAAAACGCGTTCTACGGCTTTTCCTCTTCAGATACAATGGACTTTTTCAAGGCTCGTGGGCTGGACCTTGTAGTTGAAAGGGGGCAGAGAGTATATCCAAAGAGCATGAGGGCAATGGATGTCACCGATACCCTTGTGCGGACAATCACAAGAGGAGGCATAGTGGAAGTGCTTGCCGAGTGTCCTGTAGAAAGAATTGAAAAGAAGGAGGATTTTGAACTCTTTTGCCAGGATAGGAGGATTTCCTGCCGCAAACTTCTGATTACAACCGGAGGCCTGTCCTATCCTGCCACAGGAAGTTCAGGTGATGGCTATGGCTTTGCAAAGAGCCTGGGACACAGCATAGTGCAGCCACGTCCGTCTCTTACCGCCCTTGTGCCTGAGGGCTATGCTGATGGTGGCGGAATGAGCACCTACGGCAGATGGCTCTGTGGCCTGAGCCTCAAGAACGTGGCCATGAGTCTGGAGGTAGGGCAGGATATAGTCCAGGAGGAATTTGGAGACGCAGACTTTACAGATGGCGGAATTGAAGGTCCTCTGGGCTTCCGTCTTAGCCGCAAGGCTGTACAGGCTCTGGACAACGGCCAGAAGGTTTCCGTTCTGCTGGACCTGAAGCCGGCACTGTCTGATAGTCAGCTTGCCCAAAGGATAAAGAGAGAGGCCTCATCGGGGAACAATACCTTAAAATATCTGCTCTCCAAACTGCTTCCAAGGCAGATGATTCCGGCATTCCTGCACCTTAACAAGGATATGGCGCAGATGGCTCCCGGAAAGGCTGCGGATAGGCTTCCGAATGCCCTCAAGCAGATGAGATTCAAGATTGTTTCATACGTTGGGTTTGAGAGATGCGTTGTAACAAACGGCGGAGTTTCCCTAAAGGAAGTATCCCAGAAGACAATGGAAAGCAAAATGGTTCCCGGTCTTTTCTTTGCCGGGGAACTTCTTGATCTGGATGGAGATACCGGTGGCTATAACCTTCAGATAGCGTTTTCTACGGCAGTCCTTGCCGCAAGAAGCGCGCTTCTATGAGATAATATCGATTTTGATTTGGTCGCAGGAAAGAGTCTGAGTTCTGTCAGGCTCGATTTCGTATGCGCCAATGTCCTCAAGTTCCAGTAGTACAAGGTCACCGCTTCTTAGCGTCATATACTCGGAAGCTCTCTGCAGCACCGTGTCAAACGCCTCGAATCCTTCATACGGGCCCTCGTCCCCGATAGAAGTGGCTTCAGACAGGAATATGCTGTTGTCCAGTGTGTTGCCTTCGTTGACATCGTATGTGGAAAGATGCACTCCCCAGCCGCATGTTTTGTAGTGGCGGTGGGCAAATTCTTCCCGGATACATTTTCCTGCACGCTCAATTCTGACATAGGCAAACCTGATGGCTCTTAAAGTCTCTATCCCGTCCGGCACCCAATACTTGAAGCAGCCGGAAGTGTCTTTTTCTCTTACGATTGCTGTATCCGGGCAGGTGTAGAAGTTGTCGCTCTGGTATGGGAAAATGAAGAGGTTCATTTCTTGTATTTTTCAGGATGAACCCGGATATCCCTCAGAACTCTCTTTGTGTATTCAGTGAATTTTCCTCCTTCCATCCAGCTATAGTATCCCGGATCCTGCCTGAGTATATCAACAACGCTCTTGTCCTTGTATTTTCCGAATCCGAACACGGCATCTCCCTTGTCGTTGAGGATGATGGCTCCTGCAAGGTCGATGTTGCGGTTCTTTACCGAGAAATCAGCCAGGGCGTCAATGTCGTTCTGCAGTGTATCGCTGTATTTTTCCAGCTGAGCCTTGAGGACTTCCATAGTGGCAACCGTGTCCGCCTCGGCTCCGTGCGCCCCCTCCAACTCCTTGTGGCAGTAGAACTTGTAAGCGGCAGCCAGTGTTCTCGGCTCCATCTTGTGGTATATGTTCTGGACATCCACAAGGCGGTGGCGGCTAAAGTCAAAATCCACTCCGCACCTTAAAAACTCCTCGGCAAGAAGCGGGATGTCAAACTTTATGGAGTTGTAACCTGCTATATCGCAGCCTTCCAGCTGCTGTGCCAGGCTCTTGGCTATCTGCTTGAATGCAGGGCAGTCTTTCACGTCCTCGTCCGTTATGTGATGGATGGCTGTGGAGGCTTCAGGAATGTGCATTCCGGGATTGATCCTTCTGGTCTTGATATCAGTATGCCCGTCCGGATACAGTTTTACAAAGGAGATTTCTATAATCCTGTCTGTAGAAATATCCAAGCCGGTACTCTCTATATCAAAGAATACCAGGGGTCTTTTGAGTTTTATTTCCATGTTAGCAAGAGTCTGTTAGAGCCTCATCGGCATAAGCAGCGCGCAGATTTCCTGGTTAGGATCTGTCTGCTCCGCAGGTTGCATAAGGGCTGCCTTGGCAGGATCTGCCAGCTTGATGCAAATCTGGTCGTAAGGCAGGTTGGCCAGAATCTCGATCAGGAACTGGGACTTGAAGGCGATTCTCATAGGCTCTCCAACATAGTTGCAGCTTATGGTCTCCTTTGCACTCATAGAGAAGTCCAGATCCTGGGCGGTGATTTCCAGCCTTCCGTCTGCTACCTTGAAGACAATCTGGCCGGTTGACTGGTTTGCGCATACTGCAACACGTCTGGTGGCGTTGAGGATGTCTGTCCTTGAGACGGTTATGATATTGTTGTTGTTCTTAGGAATAACCTTGGTATAGTCTGGATATGTTCCCTCGATAAGGCGGCAGACTACCAGCTGCTGGTCGAACTTGAAGAAGGCGTTCTTCTTGTCGAAGCTTATGGAAACGATCTCGTCTGAAAGCCTTGCCAAATTGTTCTTCAGAATGTTGGCCGGTTTCTTAGGCAGAACGAATGAGCTCTTAACTCCGGCAACGTCCTTTCTCTCGAAGCATACCAGCTTGTGGGCGTTTGAAGCCACGAAAGTGGTTGATTTCTCTCCGATATCGAAGAATACTCCGTTCATAACGGGGCGCAAAGGCTCTTCTGCCGTGGCGTAGATGGTTCCGTTGAGGGCCTCGCTGAGGACCTCTGCCGGAATATCAATCTTCTTCGGATCCATCAGAACCGGAAGCTGAGGATACTCGTCCGGAAGTATGCAAGGGATGCTTGCCGTACCGCTTGCCCAGGTGATGGTCAGGATGTTCTTTTCCTCGTTCGTCTGGAACTGTACCGGCTGTGTAGGCAGCTCCTTGAAGGAATTTGTGAGCAGAACTGCGGGAACAGCAATCTTTCCCTCTTCTCCCACGTCCTCGATGTTCATTATGGTCTTGAGTGTCGTTTCCTGGTCAGAACCGGTGATAGTCAGACTCTTGCCTTCCAGCTCAAGAAGGAAATCCTCGAGAATCGGAAGAGAGCTCTTAGGTGGAACTACCTTGGAAACAGACAGTAAAGCCTGTAAAAAATCTGTGCTTGTTGCTGTAAACCTCATATCTGTCGTTTTAAATTATACTATTTGCAAATATAAGAAAAAATCGGGTTTTGTAACCAATACTTTTCGTAATTCGTATAATGCTTGCATTGATTGACAAATTTCAAATATCATTATTTATATGAGACAGCTCAAAATTACAAAATCTATCACCAACCGAGAGAGTGCTTCCCTGGACAAATACCTGCAGGAGATCGGTAGGGAAGAGAGAATCACCATCGAGGATGAGGTAGAACTCGCGCAGAGGATAAAGAAGGGAGACCAGGCCGCCCTGGAGAAACTGACCAAGGCCAACCTGAGATTCGTGGTTTCAGTGGCAAAACAATACCAGAACCAGGGACTGAGCCTGCCTGACCTTATCAACGAGGGTAACCTCGGACTGATTAAGGCGGCTGAAAAGTTCGACGAGACAAGAGGATTCAAGTTCATATCTTACGCCGTGTGGTGGATCCGCCAGTCGATTCTGCAGGCTCTGGCAGAACAGAGCAGGATTGTAAGGCTTCCGCTTAACCAGGTAGGTGCACTGAACAAGATCAACAAGATAATCAACAAGTTCGAGCAAGAGCACGAGAGGCTTCCGTCTCCGGACGAGGTTGCAGAGATGCTGGAGACATCCAAGGAGAAGGTTGCTGATACCCAGAGAGTTTCCGGCCGCCATATTTCCATAGACGCTCCGTTTGTGGAGGGTGAGGACAACAGCCTTCTGGATGTGCTTCCAAACAACGATTCACCGGCCGCAGACCGCGGACTGATAAACGAATCTCTGAAAATGGAGATAGAAAGGGCACTTTCCACCCTTACGGAGAGGGAAAGGAATATCATCAAGTATTTCTTTGGAATCGGCTGCCAGGAGAAGACCCTTGAGGAAATCGGCGAGACCTTCAACCTTACGCGTGAAAGGGTAAGGCAGATCAAGGAGAAGGCTATCCGCCGCCTGAAGTCTTCCGGAAGAAAGAAACTCCTCATGAATTATCTCGGATAAAATGCAGGACGCTTTTATAAAGTTCAGCGATATGCTTTGCACCTATCCGGAGTTTGTGCTCCTGATAGGGGGAGGCTTGTTTTTCCTGATATACAGCGGATTCGTCCCAATACGCCATTTCGGCAGGGCTGTTAAGGCTCTGGGCAAGAAGGACGATTCTCCGGGACAGATCAGTTCCTTCCAGGCTCTGATGGGCGCAATTGCCGCCACTGTCGGAATGGGAAGCATCGCGGGTGTGGCCATAGCTCTGATGCTTGGCGGTCCGGGAGCCATTTTCTGGATGTGGGTCAGCGCCATAGTCGGTATGGCAACCAAATTCTTCGAGGGAACCCTGGCCATAATGTACAAGGGCAAGGATGACCGCGGAGAGGTTCAGGGAGGCCCGATGTACATGATAACTGAAGGAATCGGAAAGAAATGGAAGCCTCTGGCGATATTCTTTTCCGTCGTGGGTCTGATCGGTACGCTCTGCATTATGCAGGCAAACCAGTTCACCGAGGCAGTGATAACCATATTCACCAAGCCTGCGGGAATTCCGGACAGCCTTCTGGTCAAGTTCATAATCGGCTGCTGCATAGTGGCTATCGTGGCTCCGGTAATCCTTGGCGGAATCAAGAGAATCGCCAGTATCGCATCCAAGGTTGTGCCTTTGATGGTAGGCCTGTACTTTGTGCTTGTCGGGTACATTATTGCAACTAATCTTTCTGTAGTGCCTCAGGTTTTCGGCGATATTTTCCGTGGAGCGTTCAACTTCCAGGCCGGAGTGGGAGGGGCAATCGGATCGTTTTTTATGGTTGCAACAATCGGAGCCCGCAGGGCCACCCTGGTTAACGAGGCCGGTGTTGGTACCGCCAGCATGATGCACGGAGCATCCAAGAACAACGAGCCTGTAAGAGAGGGACTTGTGGCAATGCTCGGGCCTTTCTGCGATTCCGGAATCGTTTGTACACTTACTGCTGTTGCCATCCTTACGGCATCGGCCTCCGGGGGATATGTGATACCTGCAGCGGGATCTGACGTAAAGGGTCTGGAAATAGCCCTGAACGCATTCAGCGCCGCTGTCAATTACGGAAAGCTGGGAGGATACCTCCTTATGGTAATGGTGTTCTTCTTCGCTTTCTCCACGATGTTCTCCTATTCTTACTATGGAATGAAGTGCACGAGCTATCTGTTCGGCACCAAATACGGCAAATATTACAATTACTTCTTCCTGGCAATGCTCATCGTTTGCGCGATGATTCCTCTGAAGCTGGCAGTGGCTGTGATAGACCTCGCATACCTTCTTATGGCCTGCGCCACAATGTTCACGCTTCTGTACTTGAGCCCACGGGTTAAGAAAGCCGCCAGGGAGTATTTTAAAAAGAAATGAAGATGACACCTGAAGTTTTCATACGTCCACTCGTATCTGATGCAATAAAAGCCCTTTACGGAGAAGTTCCTCAGGAGAAGATGATCCAGCCTCAGCCCACCAGAAAGGAATTTGAGGGAGATGTAACCATTATGGCCTTCCCGTTCCTCAGGCTCAGCCACAAGGGCCCGGAAGAGACAGCCGGCCAGATAGGCGAGTACCTCAAGGCAAACTGCCCTCAGGTGGAGTCTTACAATGTGGTCAAGGGTTTCCTGAACATCAAGCTTTCCCAGGATTTCTGGAAGGGAGTGTTCAGCGATATTTTCGCCGCAAAGGATTACGGTCAGCTCCCCGCCAGCGGAAAAACCGTTATGGTGGAGTTCTCCTCCCCAAACACCAACAAACCGCTGCATCTTGGCCATATCCGCAATATCCTCCTTGGCTGGAGCGTATCCAAGCTTATGGAGGCTAATGGCCACAATGTGGTCAAGACCAACATAGTAAACGACCGCGGAATCCATATCTGCAAGTCTATGCTCGCCTGGAAGCTGTTCTCTGGCGGGGCAACCCCTGAATCAACCGGTATCAAGGGAGACCATTTTGTCGGGGACTATTACGTTAAGTTCAACGATCTCCTGAAGGAGCAGGCCGCCCGGATTCTGGCAAAGGGTACTCCGCTGGAAGACAAGGACAAGGAGAAGGAAAGAATCAAGGAAGCCGAAAGGCAGGCTCCAGCCCAGCTCGAGGCACAGGACATGCTCAGGCGCTGGGAGCAGGGAGACCCTAAAATCGTGGACCTGTGGAAGACGATGAACGGATGGGTTTATGAGGGCTTCGACAAGACATACGAAAGGCTTGGAGTTGGATTTGATATAATCTACTACGAATCAGATACATATAAACTCGGAAAGAAAACCGTTCTGGAAGGTCTGGAGAAGGGTGTGTTTGAGAAGCACGAGGACGGAAGCGTATGGTGCGACCTTACTGGCGACGGACTGGACAAGAAGCTTCTTCTGAGAAGCGACGGCACCTCAGTTTATATGACTCAGGATATCGGAACGGCCCAGGAAAGGTACAAGGCATACAAGTTCGACCAGATGGTTTATGTTGTCGGCGACGAGCAGAATTACCATTTCCAGGTTCTCAAGCTAATTCTTTCCAAGCTTGGCTTCAAATGGGCCGATTCCATCTACCACATGTCTTACGGAATGGTGGAACTTCCTGAGGGCAAGATGAAATCCAGGGAGGGAACTGTGGTGGATGCAGACGATCTTCTTCAGACTATGTACGAGACCGCAAAGGAGAATTCCCTGGAGCTCGGAAAGCTCTCCGATATGGATGAAAAGGAGAAAGAGGAACTCTTTGAGATGCTGGGGCAGGGAGCCCTCAAGTATTTCATTATCAAGGTAGATCCAAGGAAGAAAATGCTTTTCAACCCTAAGGAGAGCATAGACTTCAACGGCAATACAGGTCCTTTCATCCAGTACACTCATGCCAGAATCAAATCCATTTTGAGAAGGGCGACAGATACCCCTAAGGTATCGGACGGAGCTCTGCTTAACGGCAAGGAGATTGAACTTGTGAAGATTCTTGGGTCTTTCCCGGACAAGATCCGCGAGGCGGGAGATGCCATGAGCCCGGCCCTTGTGGCAAATTACTGCTACGACCTGGCCAAGGAGTTCAACCAGTATTACCACGACTTCTCCATCCTCAAGGAGGAAGACGCTGCCGTGCGATGCCAGAGGCTGGCAATCGCCTCTGCCGTGGCCAAGACTCTGGTCAAGGGAATGGATATCCTCGGAATCCGTCTCCCGGAAAGAATGTAAATGCATCCTTCATCAGATATAGGACATAAGGCTTTTCTTCCCACCACCAAAGACGAAATGCGCCGTCTGGGGTGGGAGCAGGCGGATATAATCCTCTTCTCCGGAGACGCTTACGTAGACCATCCGTCTTTTGGTACCGCGGTGATAGCCAGGACTCTGGAACGGGAGGGCTACAAGGTTGCCGTGGTGCCGCAGCCTAACTGGAGAGACGATCTCAGGGATTTCCGCAAACTTGGCGTACCCCGCCTTTTCTTCGGCGTTTCAGCCGGGGCGATGGACTCTATGGTCAATCACTATACGGCTTTCAAGCGCCTGAGAAGCAACGATGCCTATACCCCGGGCGGAGCAGCCGGCTTCCGTCCGGATTATGCCGTTACGGTTTATACCAAGATTCTCAAGCAGCTATTCCCGGAGATTCCGGTTGTCATTGGCGGAATTGAAGCGTCGCTGAGGAGAGTTACCCATTACGATTACTGGAAAGACTGCCTTATGCCGTCCATACTGGTTTCCAGCGGGGCGGATTTCCTGACTTACGGAATGGGGGAAAGAGGCAATATCCAGATAGCCAGGTACTTTGACGGGAATCCGGAAGGAAAGACACTCAGGGATCTTCATCAGACGGCATATTTCAGCCAGGACGCTCCCAAGGATGACGGGAATACTGTCCTCCTCCCGTCTTTTGAAGAGTGCTGCAAAGACAAGAAGGCTTTCGTAAAGAATTTCAACCAGGTGGAACTCCAGGCCAATCTTCTGAATCCAAAGAGGATAGTGGAGCCTTGCCAGGGCGGTTATGTCTATATCAACGAGCCTTTCCCGCCTATGGAAACAGATGAACTGGACTCTGTGTATGACCTTCCGTACACTATGCTCCCGCATCCGAGATACAAGGGCAAGGCCATTCCTGCATACGAGATGATCAAAAACTCCGTTACCATTCACCGCGGATGCTTTGGAGGCTGCAGTTTCTGCACTATAGCTGCCCATCAGGGAAAATTCATCCAGAGCCGGAGCCGTGAATCCATAATCGCAGAGATAGAGCAGCTTAAGGCCCTGCCTGGTTTTGCCGGCAATCTTTCCGATGTAGGAGCTCCTTCCGCCAACATGTATCAAATGGGGGGAAAGAACAAGGAGCTATGCTCAAAATGCAAGAGAAAATCCTGTCTTTATCCGAGGATGTGCCCTAACCTGGACCATTCCCACAAGGCCTTGACAAAACTTTATCGCGATATAGATTCCATTAAGGGAGTAAGGCATTCCTACATTGGAAGCGGAGTACGGTACGATCTTCTGATGGATGAAAACGGTTTTCTTGACGAGGATTCCAGAATTTATTTCAAGGAACTCATTTCAAGGCATATAAGCGGACGTTTCAAGGTAGCTCCGGAGCATACGGAAGACCATATCCTTAATCTTATGAACAAGCCTCCGTTCTCCCTGTTCGTGGTTATGAAAAAGGAGTTTGAGAAGATTTGTTCCCAGACGGGACTCAATCAGCAAATCATACCTTATTTCATATCTTCCCATCCCGGATGCCGGCTCAGCGATATGAAGGCCCTCGCCTCCAACAAGGCCCTTAGAGGCGTCCTTACGGAGCAGGTGCAGAGTTTCACCCCAACGCCAATGACACGCAGTTCGGTTATGTTCTATACCGGTCTGGAGCCTAATACTCTGAAACCTTTGTTTGTAGAGAAGAACATCGAGAGGCAGAGGCAGCAGAAATCCTATTTTTTCAAGAAATAGGTCAAATTGTTTTGCGATTCAAAAAAATACCTTATAATTGCAACACAAAACATACTCGACCTATTTTTAATCTTTTGAAAGTGACTACTGTTAAAAAGACTCAGAAGAAGGAGACCGTAAAGGCTCCTGCCAAGAAGGCTGCCGTAAAGGCTCCTGCCAAGAAAACTGCCGTTAAGGCTCCTGCCAAGAAGGCTGCCGTTAAGGCTCCTGCCAAGAAAACTGCCGTTAAGGCTCCTGCCAAGAAGGTTGCCGCAAAAGCTCCTGCCAAGAAAGTAGCAGCTCCAAAGGCTCCTGCCAAGAAGGTTGCCGCAAAAGCTCCTGCTAAGAAGGTAGCAGCTCCAAAGGCTTCCGCCAAGAAGGTTGCCGCAAAGGCTCCCGCCAAGAAAGTCGCAGCTCCAAAGGCTCCCGCCAAGAAGGTTGCCGCAAAGGCTCCCGCCAAGAAAGTAGCAGCTCCAAAGGCTCCCGCCAAGAAGGTTGAGGTAAAGGCTCCTGTCAAGAAGCCGGCTGTTCCGGAATCAAATCTGGACAAGAAAATCATAAAGCCCAATACAGTTTCTCCAAAAGCCGGTTCTCCGGTAGTAATGACTACTGAAAGGCCTAAGAATGTGGGCGTTCCTGCATCTATGCAGCACAAGAGGAGGCTTGTAGTCAGCTATTCCAAGATGAAGGAGGAGGTTGCCGCCGCTTTCAAGGAGAAGTATCCGAAGGGGTATTCAGATTATATGGGAGACCTTTTCAGGGTAGAGCCACCTGTAGGTGAGCCGTTTTACGCAATCACGCTGGAAACCGAGGATTCCGTATATCTGATAAAGATGGTTGTGAACGTGGACAAGGCAGAGGATGCCCAGAAGAGCCTGTTCCCTGATGCAGATGCTTCAGACGACATTCCAACCGAGGGCGAGACCTTCCCGGACGACAATACGGAGAACATGTCGGACTCTGACGATGACACCGAATAACCGTCCAAATATTTTCAAACGTATTAAATTATGGCTGGAGAGGATGCCCGAGACCCGGGAGGTCCTCCTCCTTGCTTTTATAGTTGGCCTTGGCAGCGGACTGGCCGCTACCCTTCTGGTTAAGGCTATCCATCTGGTACAGTGGGTTTTAGTCGGCTGGTTCAAGACTCCTTCCCAGAGTTGGCTGTATCTGGTTTACCCTGGAGTGGGTATGCTGATAGCCTATCTGATTGTCAGGTATATAGTCAAGGATAACATCGGGCACGGGGTTACCAAGGTTTTGCTGGCTATTTCCCGCTACGATTCCAAGATCAAGCCGCACAACACCTGGTCATCAATTCTTACTAGTGCCATAACAATTGGTTTCGGAGGTAGTGTGGGAGCCGAGGCGCCCATAGTTTACACTGGTGCGGCAATCGGTTCGAACATAGGACGAAAGGCTGGTCTCAGCTACAAGAACGTAACCCTTCTGCTGGGTTGCGGAGCCGCCGGTGCAATCGCCGGAATCTTCAAGGCTCCGATGGCGGGCGTGCTGTTTACGCTGGAGATACTGATGTTCAACATGTCAATGACATCGATCCTTCCTCTGGTGCTCAGCAGCGTAACCTCCACTACGGTTACGTATCTCCTTATGGGAGACGCTGTTGCGTTTGACAACACGCTTACCCCGTTCAATATGGGGAACATCCCGTTCTATGTCCTGTTCGGAATAGTATGCGGTTTCGCATCCCTGTATTTCACAAGGGCCACTCTCTTTACGGAAGATAAGGTCAAGGCCATCTCCAATCCTTTCCGGAGATGGGCACTTTGCGCAATCGGGCTGGGAATAATGATTTTCATTTTTCCTCCGCTTTACGGAGAGGGTTACGGTACTCTTACAGACCTTCTGAATGACAACGACATGCACTCCGTGGGCAGTACCATATTCACGTCCCTGCTGGGCAACAAGTGGTTCCTGCCAGTCTTCTTTGCTTTGGTTTTCCTGTTCAAGGTATTCTCGATGAGCTTTACCAATGCCGGAGGCGGAGTGGGTGGAACGTTCGGTCCTACGCTGTTCATGGGCGGAATCTTCGGTTTTGTGGTTGCGCGCTTTTCCAACCTTCTCGGGCTTGACCTTCCGGAGACAAATTTCGTGCTTGTGGGAATGGCAGGACTGATGGCCGGAGTTATGCAGGCCCCTATGACTGCAATCTTCCTGATCGCTGAGATTACAGGTGGTTATACTCTTTTGATGCCGCTCATAATTACCTCCGCGATTTCATACGCCACAATCCGCTTATTTGAGCCATATTCCATTTATACCAAGCGAATAGCCAAGAGGGGATATCTTCTGACCCACGATTCGGACAAGGCAGTCCTTACCCTTCTGAAAATAGATGATGTGCTGGAAACCAATTTCTCTCCAATAGAGGAAGGCGCCTCGCTGGGAGATTTGCTCCCTGTCATATCTAACTCAAGCAGAGATATATATCCTGTTCTGGACAAAGAAGGAAGGCTTCTGGGCACCGTATGGCTCAACGATGTGAAGAAAGATATGTTTGACAGCTCCAATTACACCAGACCTGTTTCGGACTATATGGAAAAAGAGGAAATCTGCGCCTATAGCGATGACCGGATGGATGAGGTTATGAGCAAGTTTGAGCAGACAGGCGGCTGGAATATTCCTGTCGTTGACAGGGACGGCAAATGGCGGGGCTTTGTCTCAAAGTCCCATATTTTCTTCGCATACAGAGAAAGATTACACGAGGTCAGCCACGACTAATATGAATTCGAAATACATAGATTACATTGCAGGTAAGCTGGGTGTAAAGGCCTGGCGTGTAGAAAACTGCATTCAGCTCCTTGAAGAAGGGGCAACGGTTCCTTTCATCTCCCGATACAGAAAAGAGGCTACGGGAAGCCTAACGGACGTGGAGGTGGCGGAGACCAACTTCCATTACCAGAGGTTCTTGGAACTTGACAAAAGAAAAGAGGCTGTCCTCAAGAGCATTGAGGAACAGGGCAAGATGACGGATGAACTCCGCCAGATGATAGATCTCTGCACTGAAAGCCAGAGACTGGAGGATATCTATCTGCCTTATCGCCCGAAGAGGCGCACAAGGGCTTCAGTAGCAAAGGAGAAAGGTCTGGAACCGTTGGCTCAGAAGATGCTGTCCCTCCAGGTAGATGACATAAGGAAAGAGGCCGAAAAGTTTGTGAAGGAAGGAGTTGCGGATGTTGACGAGGCTCTTCAGGGAGCACGTGACATCATCGCCGAGCAGATTTCTGAGAACATTGAGACAAGGGAAGAACTCCGCTCGTACTATACCAGAAGCGGTGTCCTCAAGACAAAACTGGTTAAGGGAAAGGAGGAAGAAGGTGAGAAGTACAGCAACTACTTCAACTACTCGTCCTATCTTTCAAAGATGCCATCCCACAGGGTTTTGGCAATTCTCCGGGCGGAGAACGAGAAGATTCTCTCGGTCAGGGTTGAAACGGATCCCCAGATATCGCTGAAGATAATCAACAGAATCTTCTACAAGGGGAAAAGATATCCGGCACAGCAACTCTTTGATCAGCTTAAACTTGCACAGGAAGACAGTCTTACGCGTCTTCTGGATCCTTCAATCGAGAACGAGACTCTGAAGGCCGCAAAGGAAAGGGCGGACCTGGAGGCGGTAAAAGTTTTCGGGGAGAATCTCAAGCAGCTCCTTCTTGCAGCTCCGGTGGGGCAGAAGAGGACAATGGCCATAGACCCAGGTTTCCGCACCGGCTGCAAGGTTGTCTGTCTGGACGACAAGGGAGAACTCCTCAAGCACGATGTCATATTCCCGCATCCTCCTGTAAACCAGAAGATGGAGGCTATGCGCAAGGTAATGGGAATGGCGGAAGAATATGGTATTGAGGTAATCGCGATAGGTAACGGAACAGCCGCCAGGGAGACCGAAGCTTTCATCCGCCGCCTTACTTTCGACAATCCTGTCAAGATATATTCCGTAAGCGAGGACGGGGCTTCTATCTATTCCGCCTCGGAAACCGCAAGGGAGGAATTTCCGAATGAGGATGTTACCGTAAGAGGGGCCGTTTCCATAGGCCGCCGCTTGATGGATCCTCTGGCGGAACTCGTGAAGATTGACCCTAAGTCTCTGGGAATCGGGCAGTACCAGCACGATGTGGATCAGGGCCTTCTGAAGGAGAAACTGGATGATGTGGTAGAATACTGCGTAAACACTGTAGGGGTGAACCTTAACACCGCCAGCCGGCATCTGCTTTCCTACGTTTCCGGAATAGGGCCTGCACTTGCTTCAAATATTGTGACTTACAGAGCCGCAAACGGAACGTTCTCTTCCCGTGGAGACCTTATGAACGTGCCGCGTCTGGGGCAGAAGGCCTATCAGATGGCCGCGGGCTTTCTCAGGATTCCGGACGGTGAAAATCCACTGGACAATTCAGCCGTTCATCCTGAGCGTTATGCTTTGGTGGAGAAAATGGCAAAGGATGCCGGATGCAAAGTATCTGACCTTATAGGAAACAACTCAAAGATAGATTCCATACATCTGGAAGATTATGTCAGCGATGACGTAGGTCTCCCGACACTCAAGGATATTGTGCAGGAACTTAAGAAGCCGGGAAGAGATCCGAGAGAAAGTGCAAAGGACTTTGAGTTCTCTTCCGAAATCTCTACCATTGAGGATCTTAAGGAAGGTATGGTTCTCCCGGGAATAGTCACCAACCTTACCGCATTCGGGGCTTTTGTGGACATAGGAATAAAGCAGAACGGGCTCATCCACATATCCAATATGGGAAAGAAATATGTGCGTGACGCTTCCGAGGTTTTGAAACTTCACCAGCAGATTACGGTAAGTGTAATGGGCGTTGATCTCCGCCGCCAGAGGATACAGTTAAGGCTCGTAGAGTAGGAATTGGCTCCATTCTGCTTATATTTGTAAGATTAAACGAGTAGATTATGTCAGACAAGCTGGTAGTCATACCTACCTATAACGAGAAGGAGAACATAGAGAAAATAACCCGCAAGGTTTTTTCTCTGGATGGAGATTTCCATATTCTGGTTGTTGACGACGGCTCTCCGGACGGGACGGCAGATATCGTCAAGGGACTTCAGACCGAATTCCCTGAAAGGCTTCACCTTATCCAGCGCAGCGGAAAGCTCGGGCTCGGAACAGCATATATAACAGCCTTCAAGTGGGCAGTGGAAAAGGGATACGGCTTTGTGTTCGAGATGGATGCGGATTTCTCCCACAATCCGGACGATTTGATCCGCCTGTACAAGGCTTGCGCTGAAGACGGGGCGGACCTTTCCATAGGTTCCCGCTACTGCAACGGAGTCAGTGTAATCAATTGGCCGATAGGAAGGGTTGTGATGAGTTACTTTGCTTCTTACTATGTGCGCAAGGTGCTCAGGATGAAAGTGTATGATTGCACTGCCGGTTTTGTCTGCTACACCCGCAAAGTCCTTGAAACCCTGAATCTGGATAAAGTCAAGATGAAGGGCTACGGCTTCCAGATAGAGATGAAGTACTCCACTTACAAGCTTGGATTCAAAATCAAGGAAGTGCCAATTATATTCGTGGACCGCAAGGAAGGAACCTCCAAGATGAGTTCCGGTATATTCGGGGAGGCTTTCTGGGGAGTAATCGCGATGAGATTCAGAAAGATACGGCCTAAAACCCAGTGATATGGACCTGCTGCTCAGAAACGGAACCGTTGTTAATGAAGGCGAAGTCTTCAAGGGCAGCATTGTTATATGCGGGGAGAGAATCTCCCGCATAATAAGGGAAGCCGATTTTCATCAGGAAGACTTTTCTGGTATGGAGACTCTGGATATGACAGGTCTCCACATTTTCCCAGGCGTTATAGATACACATGTGCATTTCCGGGAGCCCGGAGGAGGCCGCAAGGCAAACATTGAGAGCGAGAGCAAGGCGGCTGTCCTTGGGGGAGTTACATCCTTTATGGATATGCCAAACAACACCCCTCCGGCCCTGACTCTGGATCTTCTGGAAGACAAATTCAAGTCTGCGGAAAAGACCTCGTTTGCAAATTATTCATTCTACCTGGGAGCAAGCAACTCAAATCTCGGAGAAATAAAGAAGATAAACCGCAAAGAAATTTGCGGCGTGAAACTCTTTATGGGAGCTTCTACAGGAGGACTTCTGGTAGATGACGAGAGTGCCCTGGAAAACGTTTTCCGCTTCAGTCCAACACTGATTGCAGTCCATTGTGAGGACAGTTCCCTCATATCGGCCAACCTGAAGAAGGCAATTGAGAAATACGGGGCCGATATTCCAGCCCAAATGCATCCGAAGATACGAAGCCGCCAGTGCTGCCTTAAAAGCACGGAAAAGGCCCTTTATTTGGCAAACAAGCACAAATCCCGTTTGCATATACTCCACGTTACAACAAAGGAAGAGGCTGAACTGATTTCCGCTCAGCCGGAAAACATTACAGCCGAGACAGCCCCTTCATATCTCTGGTTCTGCGACAAAGACTACAAAGAATACGGCAACCTGATAAAGTGCAACCCTTCAATAAAGGGCAGAGGGGATATGCTCTCCTTGCGCAAGGCTCTGAAAGAAGGGGCGATAAAGACAGTTGGAAGCGACCACGCCCCGCATCTTCTCGGAGATAAGCTCAAGCCTTACACTGAGGCTCCTTCAGGCATCCCGCTGATGCAGTACACCCTGATGATGATGCTTACCCTGGCAAAGAGGGGAGAGTTTTCACTCACCGACATCGCCGAGCATCTTAGCCACAGTCCTGCAGAGTGTTTCAAGGTTGAGGGCAGGGGATTTATCCGCGAGGGCTATTATGCAGACTTTGCAATCGTTGACCTTGAGAAACCATACATGTACATAGACTCACCAGATGCAAAGTGCGGCTGGAGCCCGTTCTCCCAGAAGGGAATCTTCTTTCATCCTGAAAGCGGAAAGGATGAGAAGATAAACACATTCCCGGCCTCTGTGGTGCACACAATAGTAAACGGATGTGTTACAGTCAGGGACGGCCGCCTGACACAAAACAGAAACCCTAAACGCCTGACATTTGACAGATGACACAGAGCAAAGGCAGAGGAGCGGCATACATTCTGGCTATCATAGCCATTACCTGCTGGGGATTCTCCTTTATCTGGGAGGATTACCTGATCAAGAACAATGTGGAGATATTCACCTTTATATTCGAGAGGATGATTCTCGCCGCAGTCATAATGTGGATTGCCGGAGGAATTCTCGGAAAGATCCAGAAGATTCAGAAAGGGGATATGAAGTGGATGTTCCTTCTGGGTTTCGGAGAGCCTTTCATTTATTTCCTTGGAGAAAACTTCGGAATCAAATATACATCGGGAGTGATGGCGGCCATAATTATCGCCACCATACCGCTTTTCTGCACGGTTGTAGACCGTATACTGTACAAGTTCAAGCTCTCGTTTCCAAAGGTTATGGGATGTCTGCTATCCCTGATAGGCATAGCCCTTTTCATGATGGAGAAGGCTGGAAATGGCTCTTCCCAGCTCAAAGGCATTCTGCTGCTGCTTTTCTTTGCCGTTGGCGGGGCCCTTGTTTACGGCTATGTAACCAACAAGATGATAAGCCGTTACAATCCTATGACCATCGTGACTTACCAATTCTCTTTCGGTGCGCTTCTCTTTTTGCCGTTCTTCCTGATTTTCGGCCTGAGAGGTCTCACACCGGAGTTCTTTTCTTTGCCTGTCCAGTCAAAAATCCTGGCGCTGGCTGTGCTTTGCTCCTGCGTATGTTTCGGGCTTTGGGCTTTCTGCACCGGCAAGCTCGGTGTAACGAGGGTGAACATATTCTCGGCTCTTATCCCTCTGGTCAGCGCCGGAGCGGCTTACTTCCTTTATCCGGGCCAGGAAACCTTCACTCCCCTGAAATTCGTGGGGATTGCGCTTACCATCCTGGGTGTTATTATTGTACAGGTTGTAAAAGATAAAAAAGCATTGAAATAAAAACACAATACTTATGAAAAAGATTCTTGTAATTATCGCAGCTTTGGTTCTTCTTGTTTCCTGCAAGGAGGAGAAGAAATTTGCCGTAAATCCGGCAGACTATGACTTTTCGGAGGTTCTGACCAATGGAACACCATTCGGTCTCGGCATTATCGGTGAAGACTTTACCAGGCTTCAGATGCATTTTGCCTCAGTCACAAAGACTGATGCTGAGCACTATGCCGTAAAGGGTTTCTCAAAAGTGTGGGACGAAGTCCAGCCATTCGAGGGCACAATCCAGGTGATCTCCATTGAGAAGGAAGAGCCTGAAAAAGATGAAAACGGAGAAATTATTACATCGGACCATATAGATAATCACGATGTGTATGTCCTTGAATGCCAGTATGAATTCAACCAGGCAGACGGTGTTTTTGAAGGCAAGTGCATCAATGAGATCTATTTCAAGGACGGCAAGGCATTTACGGATGAGTGCTATTTGGTAGCGGATGGCTATGACAACAATGACTACATAGGTACTTTCACCTCCAATACCGGTTTGAAAAAAGGCCAGAAGACAGTTGCCAACTGGGGTGTTTACCGCATTCCGGACTGTGGTGACCTTGACCAGGGAGTGGGGGAATTCGTACCTAGTGAAAAATACCGCGATAACGGCTGGGGAACATTCTACAATTCCCGCTTCAATTACGAAGAAGGTGAGTTGAATCAGCTTATCAGGGCTAACAGCATCTTTGAGGAATGCAGACAGTGGTGGGATCCTGAGGCTCCAAAACTCGATCTTGAGGTTGTGGACAATCATTTTGAAGTGGCGGTAACAACCCCGGCCGGCAAAAGGACATATCATTTTTCATCTTTGGAGCAACCTGAGTACCAGGACATAAACTTTGACGGTTACAGAGATCTTTATCAGGCTGGCGACGAGGAACGCCACGACGATGGTGTCTGCTATCTCTACATCCCTCAGACAAAGGAATTTGAAGATTGCCCTTCCTTCCATGACATCCTTTACCAGGGCAACATTGCTCTCTTCCCAAGCGAAAAGGTCATCATGACCAGCCATAATTTCATTGAAAAGGGAGAATTCTTCTACTATCTCTACAGATTCGAGGACGGCAAGTTTGTCCATGCCGGAACCGTGATGGAAAAAAACAACATCTTTTATGAATACGACAAAGACGGCAATCTCATCCATCAGGGAGAATATCCGACTGACCTTTCCAGAATCTGGGGCGTTTGCTTTGCCGGCTAGTAACACTAAATAGTCAAGAATATGAAAAAGATTTTTGCTGTATTGGCAATATTGCTGGCTCTTCCTTTCTCAGCGATATCGCAGGGTAAATATGCAGTCAATCCGGAGATCTATAATTTTACCGAGGTATTTATGGCGGATTCTCCATTCCGCCTTGGAATCGTGGGAAAGGAATACAAGAGACTCCAGATATATTACGAGTCCGTAACAAGGCAATCATCAGATACTTACAGGGTTAAGGGCTATTCCAACGCAGCCGGCAATGTCTGCCCGTTCGAGGGAACAATAAAGATTGTTTCCATTACCAGGCAGAATCCGGAGGATTTTGAGGCTGACCACTCTGTCTATTTCCTCGAGGCTACCTACAACTTCAAGGAAACCGGCGGAGTTGGCACGGGAACCTTTACCGGAACAGCAGGCTTTGATTTCTGGATTCACAACAAAACACCATTGATTGAGGATGGAATGTACGGGGCAGACGGCTACTGCAACAGCCAGTACAAGGGCTTCTGGACTTCAGACAAGACCAAGACAAAGAAGATTGCCAACTGGGGTTCCTGCCGCATTCCTGATTGCGGAGACCTTGACCAGGGCGTGGGGGAATTCATCCCAAATGAAAAATACCACGCCAAGGGCTGGGCGGATTACTTCAATTCCATCTATGGCAAAACCGATGAAACCAGGGCTAATGCCTTCTTCAGCGAAAATTCCAGATGGTGGGTCAAGACAGATCCTATACTTGTTTTCAAGCAGACTCCTAAACCTGTGATCAACGTTTACAAGAAGAACGGTTCCAAGCAAGGCGCACTCATCCAGACCCTTAGCCTCAAATCAGATGTTATGCCCGAATACAGGGACATCAACGATGACGGCTGTCTGGAAGTCTTCCAGGCTTGCGATGACGGCCTTATGTTTGTCTGGAGCCCTAAGGACGGCAAGTTCTACAACGTTCCTTCCTATAACTTTGTAAAGTACAGGGGCAACCTCTGCTATTATAAAGAGATCAAGAAGTTTGTCACCACCCACTACGACAATGACACCCAGGCTCACTACTTCTATATGTACTATTATAGTAAAGGAAACGATCCTTCCCAGGACGCAATTCTCTATGAAGGCAGTGTAACGGAAAAGGACGGTATCTGGACAGAACTCGACCAGTACGGCCAGATCCTCCACAACAAGGTCAACACCCCGGAGAAACTCTCCAAGGTATGGAATGACTACATCCGCCTGTCCATGGCCCTGTAACACCATCCTTACTTGGCAAATCAGAAGATTATTCAGACCATTTTGCTAGCGTCAGCAAAATGGTCTGAAATACTTTGTCCCAGTACATTATCACTCGGCTGAAATTCACGCTCCTTACAGCCCCTTCTCTTGCTTTGTCGATAATTCCCTTTATCTCCCCGACAAAACCCTCTTTAATGGTCTTCACTTCTTCCATAACAATTCTTTCACTCCCGCAAATCTACCACCTCATTTACCCACCCCGGACAAAGATTTTGACGATTCCGGAAATTCCCGTACAGTCCTGGAATTATATCTTTATCAAGGTCTTCTTCATAAGCCGTTTTTTCTCCAGCAATTCTTTTTGCAATACCTTAACTCTCTCTGTCAATTGCTCTCTGCTTGGAAGTGCATCCTTGATTTTAATGTTGTTATAGGTTGCCACTCCCATAGGTGTTTCAATACCTTTGAAAGCCCATTGCACCTCAGTCGTATTTAGATCAGAGCAAACCAGAAGTCCAATTGTTGGGTTATCATCGGCTTGTTTCAATACATTGTCAATAGCATTCACATAAAAATTCAGTTTTCCGGCATATTCTGGTTGAAATGGTTTTGCTTTTAGTTCACAGACTATATAACAGCGCAAACGTATGTGATAGAAGAGTAAGTCTATTCTACGAGCATGACCACCGGCAATAAATTCCTTTTGCCTGCCTATAAAGGCAAAACCGTTTCCCATTTCGAGTAATAAATTTGTGATGTTCTTTGTAAGGGCTTCTTCCAGTTCGGTTTCATCGTATATCTCATGTTCAACTGCAGCAAATCCAAAATCATAGTTCTCCTTTAGCACTTCTTGAGCAAGTTTGCTGTGTGGTGCTGGTAAAAGATTAGAAAAGTTATTGATAATCTTTCCTTTGTGTAGATACAAGTCGGCTTTGATACAATTGACAAGTGCGGCTCTACTTAATCCATGCTCTATAGTTTGGTTAATATAGAACAAAGCTTCTTCAATGGTTTTACATTTCGTTATTATCTCAATATGATGCCTCCATGGAACCTTAGCAAATGGCATCGGCAATTCTCCACCAACTTGGTGGAGTTTTTGTCCACTTTCATTTTGAGGTACTTTGAATTCTCCAATAAGTCGTTGGAGAATTGTTGGATTCATTTTGGCAGATGTGTAAAACAAATACCATTTCTTCATATACCACAGATTTGAAGTAGAAAACCCATCAGTGGGAAATTCCCGCCTTAAATCAAGACTGATCTGTTCCACGACACCTGATCCCCAACGTTCCTCTGCTTTCTTTTGAACAAGATCCCTTCCAAGTTCCCAGTTAAATATCAGTTTTTCCGCATTTACCCTAACAGCGGCCTTAATCTGTGCCGAGCGGTACCTGTGTTTTACATCAGCTATCCATTTTGCATAATCCGCATCAATGTGTATGTCGTGAGACTTAACAACATAAGGCTTCTCAATAGCTTCTGTTCCTTTCATTCTTACCCTTTATTTATCTTGAATCCACACGGTTTCTCTTCCGCAAATCTAACCACCTAACTCCCTCTCCACCAAACCATCCGGTAAAATTTACCCACCTCGGACAAAGATTTTTACGATTCCGGAAAAATATCAACAATTCTGTATTTTTCTCAGCGATTAATTTTCGGCACAATCTTCTTATTGATAGTTAGTTAAATAATTTGCGGTCGAAATAATCGACCGCAAATACTATTTTAAAAGCGACATCTACCGTTGCTACCTTTATCATATTATTGGGCTCAATAACATGATAATAGGAGTCAAACCGTTCACATATTGTGC
>JAFYZX010000080.1 GCA_017548505.1 Bacteroidales bacterium
CTCTGCTTGTGGAGAATGCGATAGACCAGTCATCGGAGGACATCAAAGCTATCATTCAGGAACTGGCAGACCAGGTCAAAATGCTTCCGGCCTTTGTGGACGGCTTCAAGGACGTGTTCGAAGGGGATTCTGTAAAGCTTGAGAATATATTCAGCGATATCTTCGCCTCTGATCCGGTGAAGGAAATCCTCGGTAGCATAGGTTCCCTCTTCGGCGGCATAGGCAGCGCGTTAGGCGGCGAGGAGGAGATTGAGACTGTGGTGGATACCCTCCCGGCCGCAGTACCCGTGGATTCAGTCGGCGATGGTGCGCGGTAAATAGAATTGGGAAATATTATTTGAAAATTATTGACAATGAGATGGTTATGGATAACCATCGCCGGTAAATAAAAAATACATGAAAGGAATTGTTCTGGCAGGAGGCTCAGGAACAAGGCTTTACCCGATAACCAAGGGTGTGAGCAAGCAGCTGCTGCCGATATACGACAAACCGATGGTCTATTACCCGATTTCCGTGCTGATGCATGCCGGAATCAGGGACATCCTCATAATTTCCACCCCGGAAGACATGCCTTCTTTCCGCAGGCTTCTCGGCGATGGAAGCAACTTTGGGGTTAACTTCAGTTACGAGGTGCAGCCGTCTCCGGACGGCCTGGCGCAGGCCTTTATAATAGGAGAAAAGTTCATTGGAGACGACAGCGTCTGCCTGGTTCTGGGAGACAACATCTTCTACGGCAACAACTTCTACACCTTGCTGAAGAACGCCGTGAATAACGTGGACAACAACAAGGCCACGGTATTCGGATATTGGGTAAATGATCCTCAGCGATATGGCGTTGCAGAGTTCGACAAGGACGGAAACGTGCTCAGCATCGAGGAAAAGCCTAAGGAGCCAAAGAGCAACTACGCCGTTGTGGGCCTGTATTTCTACCCGAACAGCGTGGTGGAGATTGCCAAGAACGTGAAGCCTTCCTGGAGAGGGGAGCTGGAGATAACCTCCGTCAACCAGGAATATCTGCGCCGCGGACAGCTCAAGGCAGAGAAGTTCGGCTACGGCTTCGCCTGGCTGGATACCGGAACGCACGACTCTCTGTATCAGGCAACTAACTTCGTCCAGGTACTGGAAGTAAGGCAGGGCATCAAGATCGCCTGTCTGGAGGGCATCGGCTTTGCCAAGGGATGGATTACCCCTGAGCGGCTCAAGGAGATTGCTGCCCCAATGGCAAAGAATCCGTACGGCCAGTATCTCCTGGACCTTGCAGACGGAAAAATTCAACTGGACGTGTAGTTATGGAGATTATAAAAACAGACATTGAGGGAGTATTGATTCTTAAGCCCCGCATTTTCGGAGACGACAGGGGATACTTCTTCGAGAGCTACAACAAGAAGCTGCTCAGCGAGTTGGCTCCGGAGATCCCGGAGTTCGTGCAGGACAACCAAAGTTTTTCCACCTACGGAGTGGTGCGTGGACTGCATTTCCAGAAAGCCCCTTACTCCCAGGCCAAACTTGTAAGGGTTGTCAGTGGAAAGGTGCTGGACGTGGCTGTGGACATCAGGAAAGGTTCCAAGACCTTCGGCAAGAGCGTTTGCGTGGAACTGAGCGGAGAAAACCAGCTCCAGTTCTTCATCCCGGAAGGCTTTGCCCACGGTTTTTCCGTCCTGAGCCATGAGGTGGTGTTCCAGTACAAGTGCAGCCGATTCTACAACAAGGAATCCGAAGGCGGAATCATCTACAACGACAAGACCCTGGGCATAGACTGGGGCATTCCTGAGAAGGATATGATCCTCAGCCCTAAGGACTTGATTCATCCGACCTTTGCCCAGTATACGAAAACCCTGTAGTTTTAAGTCAGAAATAATATGAGTGGAAGGGATAGTTTGAAAAACATTCTGGTGACGGGCGCCAACGGACAGCTGGGCACGTCCCTGGCGCTTATGGCCAATAGCGGGGATGCCAATTTCTTCTTCACCGATGTGGATACCCTGGACATTACGGACTACAAGGCTGTCCGTAATTACATGAAGGATAATCATATAGACATAGTGATAAACTGTGCCGCCTACACCAATGTAGATAAGGCTGAGGACGATAGGGAGCTGGCGTTCAAGATTAACGCCGAGGCCCCTGGCAACCTGGCCAAGGCCTGCAGGATCGGGAATGCTGCGCTCATACATATCTCTACGGACTATGTTTTTGGAAAGGAGCGTTCCACCCTGCCGAGAACGGAAGAGGTCAAGCCATCCCCGTCCGGAGTTTACGGGGAAAGCAAGCTGGAGGGGGAAAGGCGGATAATCGCAGAACTTGAAGGAATAACCGCCGTAGATGGTGCTTCTATGCAAAATGCAGGGAGAAAGAAACTTTGTGTTCCGCAGAAACAGGCGGACAGGGCACGCTGGGCCATCATCAGAACGGCCTGGCTGTATTCGGAATACGGAAAGAACTTCGTGAAGACGATGCTGGGCCTTTTCTCCACAAAAGACAAACTGAACGTGGTCTTTGACCAGGTGGGAACACCAACCTACGCCGGAGACCTGGCCGCCGTGGTTTACCGCATCGCAGTTGAGATGACCTGCGGAGCCTTCCGGAAGGTGGATAACGGAATCTACAACTTCACCGACGAGGGAGTCTGCTCGTGGTATGACTTTGCGGCCGCCATCGCTGAGCTAAGCGGCTCTGAATGCAAGGTACTGCCTTGCCACTCAGACGAATTTCCTAGCAAGGCGAAACGCCCGAGTTTCTCGGTTTTGGACAAGAGCAAGATCAAGCAGAGGTTCCAGATAGAGATTCCGCACTGGAGGGAATCGCTGAAAATATGCCTTAAAGGATTAAAAGGATAAATATGAAAGCAATACTGATAACTGGAGGGGCCGGGTTCATAGGCTCTCATGTGGTGAGGATGTTCGTGAAGAAGTATCCTAGAACCAAGATCATAAATTACGACAAACTGACATACGCAGGCAACCTGTCTAACCTCAAGGACATTGAAAACCGCAGGAACTATGTGTTCGTAAAGGGCGATGTGTGTGATTACAAGAAGGTTATGGCTACTCTCAAGGAGTATGGAGTAGACGGCATAATCCATTTTGCGGCGGAGAGCCACGTGGACCGCAGCATCAAGGACCCGTTCGCTTTTGCCAAGACCAACGTTATCGGAACGCTGACTCTCCTTCAGGCTGCCAAGGAGTTCTGGGGCTGCACCCTCGCAAATGCAGCCCAGATGGAGAAGAAGCACCGATTCTACCATATTTCCACGGATGAGGTTTACGGATCGCTGAAGTTTGACAAGAGGCTTTTCAAGGAGAGCGACCGCTACGAGCCGCATTCTCCGTATTCCGCTTCCAAGGCTTCTTCAGACCATTTCGTAAGGGCTTATCACGACACGTTCGGCCTGCCTGTCGTTCTCACAAACTGCAGCAACAACTACGGGCCTTACCAGTTCCCGGAGAAACTTATCCCTCTGATGATTAACAACATAGAGAATAACCGCCCGCTCCCTGTCTACGGAAAGGGCATCAATGTCAGGGACTGGCTCTATGTGGAAGATCACGCAAGGGCAATAGACCTCGTGTTCCACAAGGGAACGGTAGGGGAAACCTACAACATCGGCGGACTGAACGAGTGGCGCAACATAGACATCGTGAACCTCCTCATCAAGATTGTGGACAAGCATCTGGGCCGCAAGCCAGGCACTTCCAAGAAGCTGATAACCTATGTTGCAGACCGCGCAGGCCACGATCTCCGCTACGCAATAGATTCCTCCAAGCTCCGCAAGGAACTGGGCTGGAAGCCGGAAACATCCTTCCCTGAAGGCATCGAGAAGACCGTTACCTGGTATCTGGAGAACAAGGAATGGGTGGAGAACATCACAAAGGGCGCTTATAAGCGTTATTACAGGGATATGTACTCCAACCGTAAGTAAAAATGCTAAGTGCTTCATTTTAAACGCAAGAGTTAGCTGCTTTAATCGTTTAAAAGAAGATTACACGGATAATTAAACGGATAACACGGATAAATCAGAAAAGCAATAAACATATACGGGTATGAAATTCTTTATAGACACAGCCAATCTCGAGCAGATCCGCCAGGCTCAGGCTCTCGGAATTCTTGACGGAGTTACCACCAACCCTTCCCTTATGGCAAAGGAAGGAGTAAAAGGCAAAGAGCAGATTTTCAAGCACTACAAGGCCATCTGCGATATGGTTGACGGTCCTGTTAGCGCCGAGGTTTTCTCCACGGACTATGAGGGAATGATCGCCGAGGGAGAGGAGCTCTACCAGATAGATCCTGCCAAGATTACCATCAAGCTTCCTTGCACCGAGAACGGCATCAAGGCTGTAAAGTATTTCTCCGGCAAAGGTTACAGAACTAACTGCACGCTGGTTTTCACAGTAGGTCAGGCTCTGCTTGCAGCCAAGGCGGGCGCTACTTTCTGCAGTCCGTTCATCGGCCGTCTGGACGATATCGGCGAGGATGGAATCCAGCTCATCGAGCAGATTGTTGATATGTATCAGTACTACGGCTTCGAGACTCAGGTGCTGGCTGCTTCTATCCGCCATACCAACCACATCCTCAGGTGTATAGAGGCTGGAGCCGATGTCGCTACCTGCCCTTACAAGTCTATCATCGGCCTGATAGACCATCCGCTTACCACCAAGGGTCTTGACATCTTCTGCAAGGCCGCGGATTCTATGAAGTAATCAGTGGCCAGGGTTGCCGAAGAACACGTAAAGCGTTTGATGAGAAGTTGGCAGGAATTTCCGGAACTTGAAAGGCAAAATGACAGATAATCTTAAACAGAAGGCAATCAGCGGAGCGAGGTGGGGTTTTATCGAGAACCTCTCCTCGCTTGCCGTTACTTTTGTTGTTGCCCTGATTCTGCAGAGGTGGTTTCTCTCGCCTCAGGAATTCGGGCTCGTAGGTCATCTTGCCATTTTCATCGCGATTTCCATTTCCTTCATAGACAATGGATTCTCGGCAGCCCTGATCAAGAAGCTGGAGCCGCGGAAGGAGGATCTTTCAACGACCTTCCTCACAAACTTTTTCATAAGCCTGATATGCTTCGGCATCCTGCAGCTGGCTGCTCCATATATTGCATCATATTTCGGAGAACCGCTCCTTGAGAAGCTTCTGAGGGTACTCTCCTTCGTGCTGATAATCAATGCGGTATCCATCATACAGAGAGTTCTGCTGATCAAGGCTGTGGACTTCCGGAGCCTTACCATCTGCTCGGTTACCGCCTCAATCGTGAGCGGAATCGTCGGCATCTGGATGGCATTCAAGGGCTATGGCGTATGGAGCCTTGTCGGCCAGCAGCTTTCTCGCCAGGGTGTCAACACAATAATGCTCTGGATAGTAGGTACCTGGAAGCCAAGCCTGAGGTTCTCCGGCAAGAGTTTCCGGGAACTCTTCTCCTACGGCAGCAACGTCCTTGTTACCGGACTCCTGGATACTATTTTCAAGAACATCTATTTCCCGGTCATCGGAAAAGGTTTTGGAACCGCCACCTTGGGACAGTACACCAACTCAGAGAAATACAGCAACGTTACCTCCAACAATCTCTCCCAGGTTGTGCAACGCGTAAGCTTCCCTGTGCTCAGCAAGGTGCAGGACGATGATGTCCGCCTCAAGCGGGTCTTCAGCACCATCCTGAAAGTGGTGATGGCTGTGTCCGTCCTGGTAAGTTTCTGTCTTTCAGCCCTCTCGTATCCGTTTATCGTGGGACTTGTAGGTGAGAAGTGGGCTCCTGCCGCCCATATCCTCTCCATTATCTGCCTTGCGGGAGCCTTCTATCCGGCACATTATCTCTACCAGAACATCCTCCAGGTAAAAGGCAAGATGCGCCAGTACCTGATTCTGGATATCCTCAAGAAAGTCCTGATGGCAATCTCCATAGTCATTGGAATTCTCCTCAAGGACCTGGACATCCTCCTCTGGGGCATGGTTGCCGCTTCTATCCTGACTCTCATGATTTACGCCATATACTCCGGCCGGGCAATCGGCTACAGCCCGCTGGAGCAGATGAAGGACCTTCTCCCGATGTTCCTTATCTGCGTAATCATCTCATTGATAGTAGGTTTAGCTGCAGGCCTCTTCCAGTACATCTGCTTCAGGAACTACTGGTACGATCCAACCTGGACCAACCTGGCATCAGTCGCGGCAGGCCTGATTGTAGGCGCTCTCCTGATTCTGGCCTTCTACAAATTCCTCCCGAAGAAAGAGGTCCAGGAAATCAAAAACCTCCTTTCAGTCTGGAAAAAATCCGAGTAATTCTAACATGGAAGGCACAGCCGTCATAATCACGGTCTTCAATAAGGAGAAGTATCTGAGGGACACCATAGAGAGCGTCCTGACCCAGCACTTGGACTATTCCACCACTCAACCCGCATCTACCACTCAACCTTTTTCATCCATTCAGTCTCCTCTCTACTCACAATCTACTGGTGTCTCACTTTCAATTATTCTCTGCGACGATGGCTCTACGGACAAATCCCGTGAAATCTGCGCCGAATATGCCGCTCTTTATAACACGTCAAAAGCATCTGTCCCAGAGGGCGTTGCTGAGACAGCAGGAGAGGATTCTGCTGAGCCAAATGAAAGATCAGTTCCTTCTGTCTCTGTATATGACATTACGGATGGGGTGCATCGCGGAGTAGTGGGAAACTTCCTTCACTGCCTGGAATTTGCTCTATTTCTGAACGTGCAGTATATCAGCCAGATAGATAGCGATGATATCCTTGCGGACCCGTACTTCATAGCCCGCCAGACCACCTTCCTGGACTCCCATCCACAAGCCCAGGCCGCCTGCAGCAACTTCTTCCTGATAGGGGAGAAAGACACTCTGAAGGATGCCCGTAAGATGTTTCCAGGCAGCATTTTGACTGGAGCGGATGGGGTTGCTTATTACCGGAATCTGAAAATCACCCCGGAGGTGCTTCTGACAAAGAACAACACACTGGTTGCCGGAGGAGTAACCTACCGGGCTGAATATATTAGGGAGTATCTGGATAGTTTTGCATCTAAAGAAGATGCAACTCAGGATCTTCCGCTATGGCTTTTCCTCTCCCTGAAGGGAAGTTTCTGGGGATCTGACATTCAGTCTCTTGCATACCGCAACCTGGCGGAGAGCGTCAGCCGGTCTGAAGACATAGAAACGCAACTGAAGTTTCAGCAGGAATCCCTGAACACCCGCCTCCGGTTCATAAAGTTTGTGGGGCTGGAAAGGCTTGAGCCAAAGGCCCGGCTCCTGTATCAGAAAAAGATGCTGCGCCATTACGCCAAGCTATCTCCAAAGGCTTATCCAAAGCAGTTGAAACAGGCCATCAAGTCCAATCCATCCCTCCTGCTCTCCAGCGACTTATGGCGCTCTCTCGGTGTCTACCTCAAAAACCGCTAACCTTTTCGCTTCCCGCTATTCCTCTGGACCACTCGGGGCGATGGTGCCTTGTATGTGCTTGATTATTAATATGTTCTGAAACAACCGTTTCCTGGAGAATACGGTTATTTTGGGAGGCTTTGGAAATCAGCGTTTTATGAAGCACCATCGCCCCCTCGCTTTTCAGCGATAGAGTTTTATCCACTTACGGCTGCAGAGGTTGCGGATGACTGGGTAATTATTCAGATTGTCCAATGTGAGTGATGCGTCCTTTGATGAAGGAGCGGTTTGACTATTGCTCTGAACTGCTTGAGTTTTTAGAGCGGCCCATTGGCGGGGATTGATGCGGTTGAAGGTCTTTGGATCTATGCGGTAGGTGACAGGGGGCATTGAACCCTCAAGCCGGAAGCCAAGTTTGCGATAAGCGTCCCCGTCACTCCATTCGTTGTCTGAGTAGCTCATCACCTCAAAGCCTTGCATTTTTCCTGCTTCTTCATGCCTTTTCTTTTTATAGCCTTCTTCAATCCCTTCGATAACAGATCCTTCATTTGATTGTTTTGACCGGACATCCCGGACGAAATGTTCCAGGACCTTGCCCATTCCTCCGGCAATCCTCATATCCGGAAGGCTGGCGTAGCGGGTCCACTCGTATGCCCTTAGATCAGAAGACCCGTTCCGGGGCTTGTAGGTCTGCATGAACTGCGCCGCAGCCACTATATTCTCCTTATACACAAGCGCATAGTTTATCTGGCCTTTCAGAAAACCGTAGGTGTGGTATGTGTCCAGGAACTTCCGGACCTTTTGGGTGAATTCTGCCGGACTCAACCCGAGCTCCCTGCAGTTTTCCTCGGAAACGGTCTTGCAGAGCCTCGCGTGCACCCTTGTAAAGACGCCCAGCCTGGCAAGTATTCTCTGCGATGTAATCCCAGGGGATTTCCTCCACCTGTCCTCAAACAGGTAAACCGTATTAGCTTTATGCTCTGCAATGGAAGATTCCAGAGGAACGAGCATTATATCAAGATGTTTTGACGGGAACTGGATAAGATTGGATTCAATGGCAAATTCTATCCCCTGGCTTTTCAGAAAGCCGGTAACTTCTTCTCTGAAAGATAAAATTTGCATAAGAAAATTTTAATCCATATTTTTGCAGCCCTAAAGTCCGTTAAGGATTTGGAGATCCGCTAGCTCAGTTGGTAGAGCACAACACTTTTAATGTTGGGGTCTCGGGTTCGAGCCCCGAGCGGGTCACATCAAGGCTCAGACTTTCCGTCTGGGCTTTTTTGTTTTGTGCTTGTTCTCAGTTCAAAAGCCTTCCGTTACTGGGTACAAAAGCTGGAATTAGGGTTGAACGGGAGGGGTTTTGGATTTGACGGTGATCTGGGAGTCGGTGTAGCCGAGCTCGATGGTTTCGCCTACCTGGAAGCGGCCGGAGATGATGGCTTCGGAGACAGGGTCTTCCACCAGTTTCTGGATGGCGCGCTTGAGCGGGCGGGCACCGTACTGTGGATCGTAGCCTTCCTCCGCGATATATTTCTTGGCGGCAGGGGTGATCTTGAGCTTGTAGCCAATCTGTTCCACTCTGGAGAACAGGCCCTTGAGCTCGATGTCTATGATCTTCTCCAGATCCTCACGGGTGAGAGGGTTGAAGAGAATCTGCTCGTCTAGACGGTTCAGGAATTCAGGCGAGAAGTGGTTCTTCAGGGCCTTGTCTATGATGCTGCGGTTCTTGCTTACGACATCCCTCTTTGTGGCGGTGGCATAACCGACGCCCTGCCCGAAGTCCTTGAGTTCCTTGGTTCCGATGTTGGAGGTCAAGATGAGGATGGTGTTGCGGAAATCGATGTTACGTCCGTTGGAATCGGTCAGCCTTCCCTCGTCCAGAACCTGGAGAAGGAGGTTGAAGATATCCGGATGGGCCTTCTCGATCTCGTCGAGGAGGACGACGCTGTAAGGCTTGCGGCGTACTTTCTCGGAGAGTTCTCCGCCCTCGTTGTAGCCGATGTAGCCTGGAGGCGCGCCGATGAGGCGGCTGACGGAGAATTTCTCCATGAACTCGCTCATGTCTATGCGGATCAGGGAATCTTCCGTGTCGAAGAGGTTGCGGGCCAGCACCTTGGCCAGCTGGGTCTTGCCCACGCCGGTAGGGCCGAGGAACAGGAACGTGCCGATTGGCTTGCCCGGATCCTTCAGGCCCGCGCGGTTACGGAGTATTGCACGGGTAACTTTATCTATAGCCTCATCCTGTCCGATGACGCTCTCCTTGAGAGTCTTGCCCATGTTCAGCAGACGGTTGCTCTCGCTCTGGGCGAGTTTCTGGATAGGGATCTTGGTACTCTGGCTCAGAACGGCCTCGATGTCTTCCTTGTCCACAACCACAGGGTTGCTTTCCATCTTGGTACGCCACTTCTTGCGGGCGGTCTCGAGCTCTTCCTCCTTGGTTTTGAGCATGTCGCGGAGCATGGAGGCCTGCTTGAAGTTCTTCTCGCGGATGGCCTTGCTCTTCTCGTTCTGGAGGACGCTCACGGAGCTTTCCAGCTCGGTGAGGCTCTTTGGAACCTTGAGGTTCTTGATATGGGCGCGGCTGCCTGCCTCGTCCATTATGTCCACAGCCTTATCCGGAAGGCATCGGTCTGATATGTATCTCTGGCTCAGCGATATGCAGCTCTTGAGAGCCTCGTCTGTATAGGTTACGTTGTGATGGCCTTCGTACTTGGCCTTGATGTTCTGGAGTATGAGCAGGGTCTGGTCGAAGTCTGTAGGCTCCACCATAACCTTCTGGAAACGCCTCTCCAGGGCCCCGTCCTTCTCGATCACCTCGCGGAACTCGTCCAGGGTGGTTGCACCGATGCACTGGATCTCTCCGCGCGCCAGGGCCGGCTTGAGCATATTGGCCGCATCCAGACTGCCGGAAGCTCCTCCGGCACCCACCAGAGTATGGAGCTCGTCGATGAACAGAATAACGTCGTCGTTTTTCTTCAGCTCGTTGAGTATGGCCTTCATCCTCTCCTCAAACTGTCCCCTGTACTTGGTTCCGGCAACGATGCTGCCGATGTCCAGGGAGATTATCCTCTTGTCGCTCAGCGAGTAAGGGACTTCCTTGTGGGCGATCTTGTTTGCCAGGCCCTCTGCGATGGCGCTCTTTCCCACACCAGGCTCGCCGATGAGGATAGGGTTGTTTTTCTTCCTGCGCCCCAGGATCTGGGCCACGCGGTCGATTTCGCTGTCGCGGGCGACCACCGGATCCAGTTCGTCGTTGGCAGCGGCCTTGGTGAGGTCGAATCCGAAGCTGTCCAGCACCGGAGTCTTGCTCTGGGTGGCCGTGGTCTGGCTCTGGCGGACGGCGCCCTCTCCCTCGGAAGCGGCAAAGCTGTCCGCACTCTGGCCGCCTTCGGAATCCCCGCCGGAAACGGGACCCTGGGATGAAATTCCTCCCAGAAGATCGTCCCCGCCAGAGCGTGGAGCCTCCGGAGCCCCGGCCTCAGGCCCAATGTTCTTTATCGTAGCGTAATGTATGCCCTGCATGTGCAGATAATCGATAGCCGCCGTGCTGTTGCCCCTCATTATGGCCAGCAGAAGGTGAAGGCTTCCCGGAGACGGAGACTTCAGGCTCCTGGCCTCCAGGTACATAAGCTTAAGTGCCGTACTCGCGGCGGAAGAAAGGGCTATCTCGTTGGCCTTGCTCTCCGGAACGGGCTCTCCCTTGCCGATTGTGTCCTC
>JAFYZX010000081.1 GCA_017548505.1 Bacteroidales bacterium
AGCAGATTTTTAACAAAAACGCTAGTTGTGGTTTGATGTAGAATCAAGATTGATAACAATAATCGCAACAAGGGCGTATCAAGACAATAGTTGTGGTTTGATGTAGAATCAAGATTGATAACAATATGGCAAAGAGAAACTGTATTGTTGTCTGGGCATTATTTTGCTATCTAACCCCACTTTAAGCCGTTTCAAAAATATTTAAACGATTATAAACGTTTATAACCGTTTAAGTTTCGGATTCTCTTTTTGCAATTTCTTTTCTTTGTTTCGCTGCAAACATATCAACATATAGGTTGATATTTGGGCTATTATTGTTAAATTTGCAAATGATATAGAAAATGAAATTTGAGAAATTGATTGAAGATGGTCGTCTTTGGGCGGCACAGTATGAAGGAGATGATTATAATGCGTTCGATCTTACCTTTTCTCAATGGACAGATGTGAAATGGCTGAAAGACTTTTTTACGCGAAATATCAATGATTTGTCTTCCTATTTTCACATTACTGATTTGGACGAGGCGATTTTTGATACAATAGATGATGCGGCGACATTAGAATGCCTAATGCTGGATATTAACCCAGATGTCAGTCTAGATGAAATATTTAGGCCTTTAGAAAATTTTAGAATAAATGAGGCATTGCTAGGACGGGAAAAAGTTAAGGGTCATAACGAGAAACATGCGTCATGGTTAAGGCTATATGCTATAAAACTACAACCTAATCGCTATATTATTACAGGAGGGGCAATTAAATTAACAGCGATGATGCAGGACCGTGAGCATACTTTGATAGAATTAGCTAAACTCAATAAAGTCAGAGAACATTTATTATCCTTAGGAATAGTGGACTATGAAGGTTTTTTAGATAACAATAACGACGATGACAGACAAACAGTTACAAATACTTGAAGCGCACGAGATCCATACTGATTGGCGAAAAAGATCGGACTGGAGGAGAACCAACAAGTTTTGGCTGAGATATTCTCGTGCCATAGCATTAAAGGTCTTGCATAGGCTGGACGAACTGAAAATGACGCAGAGGACACTTGCCAAGAATCTTAATTGTTCTCCTCAATATGTATCAAAGCTTCTTAAGGGCCAGGCAAATATGACTCTTGAAACGATAGCTCTCCTTGAGATTATTCTTGACCTTGATTTGGTCAATTCTTCTTTTTCTGTTGCCAAGAGTTACAATATATCTGATGACTCATCCAGGATTGTCGCCGAGCCGAATGGAGTGGCAATAAAAAAGATTTGGTTTGAAGAAGAGTGGCTTTGCGGTTCAGACGAGAAGGGAAATGTTTATCGTCAGTCGCTTCTATGGTATCCTGAGCTTCGGAATGCATCCAAAGATGATCGGATGAAGTACCGGTTTGGTATGGAAGGAATTCATTGGCCTGATTTGGATGTGGATATCAGTTTTGAGAGTTTTTGGTATAGCGATGCCATTCCTTCTGCAATACAGAGATTCTTTCTGGAGCACAAGGAAATCAATGTTGCTGAGTTTGCAAAAAAAGCAGGGCTGAATGCAACCCTGCTAAGAAACTATATTAATGGCTTCAAGACTCCTTCCAAAGAAAGGGAGAAACTGATTCTTCAGAAAATCAAAGAATTGGGAGAGGAGTACGTGTCGGTTTCATCGTCCGGGAGCTGGCCTGTGCCGTTGCAGTCCGGGCAGCGGAATTCTATGTAGCCTTTCTTGTCGCAGGTCATGCAGCGGTTATGGCCTTCACCGTTGCAGACAGTGCAGGTGATCTGGCCGGTTGCCTTGCATCTTTCACAGTCAAAGTAGCCCTTTCCGCCGCACTTTATGCAGTTAGGGTTTCTGCCGTGGCAGTGCGGGCAAACTATCGTGCGGCCGCCTCCGCAGAAGGTGCATCTGATCATTTTGTTGCCGTTGCAGGTAAGGCATTGCGTGTAGCCCAGCCCTTTGCAGGAGTAGCATTCATTGCGGTCCATTCCGGTGCCCTTGCACCTTTCGCAGACTTTGTCCATGCTTAGCAGCACAAAGGCGCCCAATATTGCTGCAAGGCACATTCCGGTTGTTCTCAAGAATCTTTTCATAATAATTATCAGTTTTTTGTTTTTACTCTTACGCTTTTTTGATGTTGCTTTTTGCTTAGGTCTAGTTTCCTATAAAATCACCATTATTCCACTGTCCTTGATGCTCTATTGTTACACCGTCTTCCTTGTATGAGGTGCCTTGGCCGTCGAACTTTCCTGCTTTGAAGTTGCCTTTGTAGATAATCTTGCCATTTTCGTCATACCATATTCCGTAGCCTTGAGCAGAGCTTACAGTCTTGCCTTCTTCGTTTGTGAAAAGCGCAACAGTGCCTTCATATTTCTTGACTCCGTTTTCATAGTATCTGACTACCTGTCCGCAAGGAAGGTCTTTTGAAAAATCTCCTTTGGCGCGGATATTTCCGTTTTGGTAATACCATACGCCCTTGCCTTCCCAAATGCCTTTCACAAAGTCTCCTTCATACATTTTGCCGCCGCCGTCAAAATACTCTGTTCCGCGGCCGTCCAATTTGTAGCCGTTGGAGAAGGTTCCGGTATATTCAATGCTTCCGCTCTTGTAATAGGAAGTTCCCGGTCCATTTGGCTGGTCGTCCTTAACCTGTCCGGTATATTCAACCTTGCCGTCTGGGTAATAATACGTTCCTTGACCTTCCGGGTAATCATCTTTCCACTCTCCGGAGTATAATTTTGTTCCGTCTTCTAGGCGATAAGAGGTTCCAACTCCGTCAAAAAAACCATCCTTGAAAGTGCCTTCATAGCACTTGACGCCATTATCCCAGTACGCCTCTCCATAGCCGTCCATATAACCCTCTTTCCACTGGCCGATGTATTCCAGCTTCCCGTTTTCGTAATAGGAGGTGCCGGTGCCGTGGAACTGGCCGTCTTTGAAAGTGCCCTCATATTCCTTGTTTCCGTTGGCATAGTACATTATTCCCTTGCCGTTGGGAATGTTGTTGGAAACTTCTCCCACGTATTTGCCGCCGTCTTTGGCTGGGAGTGTCTGCACAGTGTTCTGTGAATAGCAAATCGCCGAGAAAAGAAGCAGGATTGAGAAGATGAATAGACGTTTCATTGCGGTGTTTTTTTGATCCTTTTACAAATGTATAAAAATAGTGCCAGGTTTTGCTTTTCGGTTCATTTTTTGTATATTTACAATACAGTTTAACCAATTAAATATGGAGGTTGATTATGGAAATTAGAATCCAATCAGTTAAGTTTGATGCAGATGAGAAACTTCTTGCATTTGTAGAGAAGAAAGTTGAGAAACTGGAGAAGTTCTTCGACGGGTTTATGGAGGCGGATGTGATATTGAGCCTGCTTCCTGACCAGCTGAACAAGGAGTGCAAAATCAAACTTCAGGTACCTACAGACGACATTATTGTAACCAGGAATGCCAAGAGCTTTGAGGATGCCGTTGTAGATTGTGTTGATGTGCTTAAGGGACAGCTGGTTAAGCTAAAGGAAAAGAAGTTCGGCAGATAAGAGTAAACCTGTCAGAAGAACAGGTTTACGATATCTTCTGAAGAAATACCCGCAAAATAGGCGTCCAGATTCCGGGTGCCTATTTTCTTTTCTATGTCCTCTCTGGTATGAGGGGTCCCGATCAGTTTTCTTGTGAATTCCTCGGTAGGGCGGGAGAAGAAATAGTCTCCCCTTATGTCAAGGTCTTTGATTATGCCGCCTTCCGCGGTCAGGTAAAGTTCAACGATTCCCTTCGGGAAACGTCTGGTGGCGGTGAAGTTGTATCGAGGAGACTTGCCAAAATTCCACTGGTCTGTGCTGTAGCGGTTTTCCTTGAGTTCTTCAATTTTCTGAAGCTGCTTTTCCGTGAAGGAATATGGCGTAACGCCTTTAATATGCGAGCAGATGTACTCTCCCAGGTAATCCTTGAACCAGAGGATATTTTTGTTTTTGTCTTTAAGGTGTTCACCGATGTTGGCAACGCGTTTAACATTGCTTTTTACGGCTTTGCCGATGAATTTTTCAGGTCTGGGTTTCAGGGCTTTGCCCAGGTCTGATGTGCTTACGCTGAACATCAGGGTTCCGTGCATGAGCACCCTGTCTTTATGAATGCAGATTGCGTTGCCGGAAAACTTTTTCCCGTCTATTGCCAAATCGTTTCTGCCCTGAAGTTCAGCGTTTACTCCAAGGCTTCTGAGAGCCTCTATTATTGGGCGGGTGAAACGGCGGAAAAGTTCCGACGTGTCTTCTTTGCCCTGGGCGTTCTGAATGAAGGTGAAGTTGAGGTTGCCAAGGTCGTGGAAAACAGCGCCGCCTCCGCTGAGCCTTCTGACAACCGGAATGCTGTGTAATCTGGTGTATTCAGAATCAATCTCAGCCACGGTATTCTGATATCTGCCCACAATAATGGAAGGGGAATTCCTCCAAAGGCGGAAGATGTCTTCCGTCATTTCCTTGAGAAGAAATTCCTCCTCCGCAAGGTTGAAGTAGGGGTCTGTGGACTTGTCTGAGATATAGAGCATTGCGATGCGTTTACCTTATTTCGCGGATAACCATGCGGCGCCTGAGGAATCCGATGATGGCAACTGCAATCTCATAGATTATCCAGGCAACAATGATTCCGTAGATAAAACCGCAAACCACATCGCCGAGGAAATGCCTGCCAAGATAAACGCGGCTGTAGCTGACGGCGATGGCAAGCAGGAAGCTTAGGGCCGTGTACCATTTCCTTTTGAAGAACAGGGAGGTGATCATGGCAAAGCCTGCTATGTTGGCAGAGTGGTTGGAAATGAAACTGTAGGCTCCGCCCTTTCCGTCCGGAGTCCTTATAATGTCCCAGGTATAAAAGTCATATCCTGGCCTAAGGCGGTGGAAATAAGGCTTGATGATGTCGTGCCCGGTCATATCCAGGATGTAGAAGGTGGCACCGGCAGCCAGCAGGAGAAGGATGAAGATAGCCCAGCAGTTGAAATAGCTGCGCCTTCTGAACCTGTAGGTTCTTCTGGACAGAGCGTAGAGAGCTACTATTACGTAAACGGGAATCAGAGCCCACTTGTTGGACAGGAAAAGCATTATGTTGTCCCACAGCGGAGTGTGCCAGCTGTTTATGGTAGCGGTCAGCGCCCTGTCGAGGTTCAGAATGTTGTCTATATCAATCATTATTTGTGAAGTGTTTCCCAGATGAGATCCTTAAGTTCCTGGAGGCCTTCTCCTGTAACGGAAGATATGAAAACGTAAGGGACTTTTTTCGGCACTTTTCTCTTCAGCGATGCTATCAGGTCCTTGTCTCCGCCAAGGAGGTCGCACTTGGTAATGGCCAGGATCCTTTCCTTGTCCAGAAGTTCCGGATTGTACATCTTGAGTTCGTTGAGGAGGATTTTGTATTCCTTTGCAATTTCCAGGTTCTCAGCCGATACCAGGAACAGGAGGATGGAGTTGCGCTCTATGTGCCGCAGGAAGCGGTGTCCGAGGCCTCTCCCCTCGTGGGCTCCTTCAATGATGCCAGGAATGTCTGCCATCACAAAGGACTGGTCGTCCCAGTAGCGGACGATTCCGATGCTTGGCTCCAGAGTGGTGAAAGCATAGTCAGCGATTTTCGGATGGGCTGCGGACACAGCGGAAAGCAGAGTGGATTTTCCCGCGTTAGGGAAGCCCACGAGTCCCACATCGGCGAGTACCTTCATTTCCAGAATAAACCAGCCTTCGCTTCCGGGTTCTCCTTCCTGGGCGAACTTGGGAGTCTGGCGGGTTGCGCTCTTGAAGAAGGCGTTGCCCTTGCCGCCCCTTCCTCCTTTAAGGATGGTGCAGGTCTGGCCGTGCTCTGTAACTTCTCCGATAATCTCTCCGGTCTCGGCATTCTTGGCAACCGTTCCCAGAGGAACCTTTAGGATGACGTCCTTTGCATCCGCTCCGGTGCAGAGGTTGGAGCCTCCGTTTTCTCCGTTTTCCGCAGATATGTGTTTTCGGTACTTAAGGCTGATCAGAGTCCACATCTGACTGTCTCCCTGCATGATGACGCTGCCGCCCTTGCCTCCGTCACCGCCGTCGGGACCGCCCTTGTCTATGAACTTCTCCCGGTGGAGGTGCATAGAGCCGTTGCCTCCGTTTCCGGAAGTAAGATGCAGTTTTACATAATCGACGAAATCCGTGTTAGGCATGGCTTGGGAGAGTTTTTCAGGTTTCCTTCAGCCGATCTCCTTGCAGATGCTCCGGAAAACTTCCTCAATGGTCTGCTCTCCGGGTATCTCGCAATAGTTTCCGGCATTCTTGTAGTAATCTATGAGTGGCTCTGTCTTGGCATGGTAGGTGTCTATCCTGTTCTGGATGGTGGCAGGATCGGCATCGTCCTTTCTGCCCTCGATCTGAGCCCTTTTTGCTATCCTTTCAAAGATAGTCTCGTCCTTGATAACAAGGGAAATGACCTTGTCAACCTTGCTGTCCTGATCGGCGAGCATCTTGTCCAGCATCTGTGCCTGGGCAATTGTTCTCGGGAAACCGTCCAGCAGGAAACCGGCAACCTCTGTGTTGTTTGCGAAGGTGGAGCGTATCATTCCCACAACCACCTCGTCAGGAACAAGGTTTCCGCCCTCGATCAGTTGCTTTGCCTGAAGCCCCAGCGGGGTTCCGGCCGCCATTTCCTTTCTCAGCAGGTCTCCGGTTGAAATATGCAGGAGATTGTATTTCTCGGCGATGAATTTGGCCTGGGTGCCTTTTCCGGCACCGGGAGGCCCGAACAGAATATAGTATTTCATAATTATCTTACGTTTATTGCCTTGCGCTTTTCAGTCTCTTCAGGATCAAGCACATAGATGTCTTTGAGATTGCGGCCTATCTGGTCGTAGTCCAGGCCGAAGCCCACGATGAAGTCGTTAGGGATGCTGCAGGCCGGATAGTCTATTTTGATGGAGCCCTTGTAGCTGCCCGGCTTGAACATCAGGGTTGCTATGCGGACGCTTTTTGCTCCGTTTTCCCTCAGAATCCTGTCGAGTTCCATGATGGTGCCTCCCGTGTCCACGATGTCTTCAACCACTACGACGTTGCGGTCTTTAACGCTTTGGGTCAGGCCGAGCATCTGCTTAACCTCTCCGGTTGAGGAAGTGCCCTCGTAGGAGGCCAGGCGGATAAAGCAGGTCTCGCATTCCAGGTTGATGCGTTTCATCAGGTCTCCGAAGAACATGAAGCTGCCGGTCAGAACTCCCAGAAAGATAGGTGTGTGCTCGTCTTTGAGGTCGTTGTTGATTTTCTCGGCGACAACGTCGATTGCCTTCTGGATTTCCTCATAGGTAATGTAGGGCTTGAAGCTCTTGTCGTATAGCTGGACGTTTTTCATGGCGGTGTGTGTTGTATTGAGTTCCAAATTTAGATAATTTTGCAAAAATAAACGCAACAATTATCAGAGATGAAACCATTGGTAAGCATCATTATGGGAAGCACCTCGGACCTTAAGGTCATGGAGGCTGCGGCAAAGTTCCTGGAAGAAATGGAGATACCGTTTGAGGTTAACGCCCTTTCCGCTCACCGCACACCTGAAATGGTGGCGGAATTCGCCAAGGGAGCAGCCGGAAGGGGAATAAAGGTTATAATTGCCGGAGCGGGCGGAGCGGCCCATCTGCCTGGAGTCATAGCCGCATCCACCAATCTTCCTGTCATTGGAGTTCCAATCAAGAGTTCCAACTCCATTGAGGGACTGGACTCCATCCTGTCCATTCTCCAGATGCCGGGCGGCATACCGGTTGCCACAATGGCTCTGGACGGGGCAAAGAACGCCGCTATATTCGCAGTCCAGATACTTGCCCTCTATGATCCTGCTGTGGCGGAAAAATCCGCCCGCTTCAAAAGCGAGTTAGCCGGCAAGATTTCCAAGGCTAACGAAGAGCTTAAACATCTGGATTACAAGTTCAAGGTAAACGGATAAAACGTTTAAGCGGTAGTTGTCCGCATTTTGTCCGTTTTGCGGACATAGTCAATTGTACGGTTTGGCATCCTGCCCTTGTGGCGGGATGCTATTTTTGCGCTCATGAATAGATGGGTCCGCTTGGTTTTACTTATTGTCCTGATGGTCAGGCCGCTTGCCCTAAGAGCTCAGACTGAGGATGATGTGGTGGAGGAACTTACAACTTTGGAAGAAGATGATGCTTCTTTTTACGGGGAGGATATGCTTTCCCATCTACAACGCCTCAGAAGGCATCCGCTGAATCTTAATTCAGCATCCAGGAGCGCTTTGGAAAGCACAATGCTTCTGACTCCGTTCCAGATAGAATCCATATTGAGCAGGATTGCATCCAGCGGACCGATTCTTTCCTTTGCTGAACTTGGGCTTCTTTACGGGTTTGACGAAAAGACAGTGGAACGCCTCCGCCCGTATGTTACTCTTGGGGAGGCGGTTAGGCGTCCGGAGAACTTCCGGAAGGACGAGAAGACAGACATTTATTCCCGTTACCAGAGAGTGCTTTCACCGGCATCCGAGCAGCATCTTGTAAGACTGAGGTCTTCCTATCTGGACCGGGTGGATTTGTCCGCTGTATGGAAGGGAGGCTCCACACAGAAATCAAGAGATAATTTTGCAACCGGCGGAGTTTCATTCTCCGGGCTGGGACGGGGAGCCGTCAGGCTGGAGAAAGTTATCCTGGGAGATTTCTACGCCCGCATGGGACAGGGACTTGCTGCCTGGAACGGGTTCTCCTTTTCCGGTGCCGGAGAGCAGGTTGGCTTTGTCAAAAACTCGGAACCGGTGTCGCTTTACACAAGTTCGGATACATCAAAATTTCTAAGGGGAGGGGCTTTTTCGGTTTCTGTCGGGAAAGTACGGATAAGTGCCGGCTATTCATTCAAGGGAATGGAGAGCGTTTACGGCCTGACCTATACCGGAAGAAGGTCAAGATTCGGCCTGTCATATTTCAGGAGGGAGCAGGTTGGAAGTGTGTTGGCTGCAGATTTTCTTGCAGGCCTGCCGGGTGTCGTGGTTTTTGCAGAAGGGGCCTGGAATCCCGAAACGCAGTCTTTTGCCGCTGTAGGTGGAGCGAGTCTGGAGATGGAAAAGATTACTCTTCACCTTCTTCTCAGAGGGTATGGGAAGGATTTTTCCTCGCCGATGGGAGGGGCTTACTCGTCGCTGAGCAAGTTAAGCAACCAGCAGGGTGCTTCGCTGAGGATGACGGGAACTCTTTACGGGAAAACAAGTTACGCGGTAGGGGCTGATTATTCTGCCTATCCCGCTCCAAGATACCATGTCAAGGATCCGTCTTCCACCTTCAAGGCATATCTGAAGCTTTCCTGGGATGATTCCTCTTTTGGAAGCCCTGTCCGGAACGAGTTCTGGATAAAAGGTTACTCTAAAACAGATACCAGGTATTCCACTCCGCTGGAGAAGGACAGGATACTGAGCCTCAAAATCGGCGGAAAGGTGCTGCTTTTGGGCGGGCTGAGCCTGGTCTTGAGAGGTGAGTATAACTCTCTTGGGGGCAGGGCATTTTCTTCATATCTGAAACTGGAAGGCAGGTGGCTTGGCGGCACTATAGGAACTGCGATGTTCCATGTAAGGGACTGGGCAGCAAGGATATATTTTCCTGAGGCGGAGCTCCCTTATTCGTTCTCTTCCCATCTTCTTTACGGGCAGGGAACGGATGTGTGCTGCCTGGTAAGCATAAGGCCCAGCCGATGGCTGAGCCTTTATCTGAAATACCAGTAT
>JAFYZX010000082.1 GCA_017548505.1 Bacteroidales bacterium
CAACCTTTCCCCTTCCGGAGAAGTTTGAGGAAGCGGAGAAGGCCAGCCTCTTGCCGGACGAAGGTTCCCTGTAGAATTCCTTTAACTGCTTTCCTGTGGCAGAAGGTTTTACCGCAGAGGTGTTCTTTTGCGTTGCAGATTTCTCCGGAGAAACATTCTTTTCTGAAGACTCCTGAGTCTGAGGGGCTGCTTCCTGTTTCTGCTCTTTCAGTTCCGTCTGAGGGATTTCCGGAGTCTTTTCTTCAGAAACAACTTCGGTTTTTTCCTCAGCGATTATGTCTGTGGACTCTACAGGCTCAACTACAGCCTGATCTTTTACCTCCCCAGAATACCCTTGCTGGCCGGACACTTTTTGAGTGCCCGAATAAGCCAGCACAGGCATCTGAGCCTCCTTCTCCCTGGTTGGGGACTCTGCACTTTCTATTGCCCCGTTCCCGTCTGCAAGAGTTGTAGTTTTTTCAATAGGTTTAATTTCAGGCTGGAATGGGGTTGGTGAAGAGGAAGGCGATTTGAGAAGGAAAAAGGCTGCCACGGCTGCAGCAACCGCTGCCGGAACGGCCCACCAGAGGAATCCTCCCCTCTTAGGCTCGGCAGACGGCAACTGACTGGAAACGGACTCCCACAGGGAAGTTTTTTCCTCCTCTGTCAGAGACCATTTCTTGCCAAGGTCCTTTCCCAATATGTCTTTGAACTGTTTCAAATCACTATAATTTTAGACACGTCATTTTATTTTCTTCAGTCTTTCCTGAAGCCAGACCCTCGCGCGGCTGAGCTGTGAACGGCATCCTCCTTCGCTGAGACCTAGCATTTGGGCGATCTCCTTGTGCGAATAACCCTCTATCGCATAGAGGTTGAACACCGTCCTGAACCCTTCCGGCATGGAGACAATCAGTTCCATCAGCTTGTCGGCATCCAGTTTTGCCGTCTCCTGCGGGTCTATTTCCAGGGAAGCGTCAGCCGTCGGAACTTCTCCGTCTATCTGCACTGTCTGCTTTAGGATATCTGTCTTGCGGATCTGCATCAGGCAGGCGGTAACGAATATTCTTCTCGCCCAGCCTTCAAACATACCTTCTCCGCGGTAGTCTCCCAGCTTTGAGAAAAGGGTTATGAAGCCGTCGTGAAGCACGTCCTTGGCCTTCTCCCTCTCTCCCATATAGCGCAGACAAACGGGGAACATCCTCATGGAGAGCTTGTCGTAAAGCTCCCTCTGCGCCTTCTTTTCCAGCTTCTTGCAGCGTTCTACAAGGTTGGAATAAGGATCCGGCTGTTCCCGTGTCTTCTTGTTGTCTGTCATTAAGATGCAAATTACCGCCCGAAGGTTGCAATGGAAAAACAAATTTAGCACATTATTTGCTATTTTTGTCATGATGATATGAGACGTCCGAGTGCCATATTTCTTTTGTGCCTGGTATCTGCGCTTTTAGCTCCGGCCCTTAGGGCGCAGGATGTTTTATCCTTATCCCAAAGCGACTCCTGCATGATTTCCGCCCAGATGGCCTACAACAACCACCAGGCGGACAGCGTCAAGAGCCTTTGCCGCCAGGCCATTGCTTTCAACCCTAATAATGATGCCGCATACTATATGCTGGCAAAGGTGGCTTTGGTGGAAATGAATCTGGAGGAAGCGGAAAAAGACCTGACCGCAGCCGTTGGGATTGATTCTTCCAACTATTATTATCTGGCAACTCTTGGAGCCGTATATATGCAGAACAGCGACACCCCGGCGGCAATGAAACTGTTTGAGAAACTGGTTGACAGGTTCCCGTCCAAGAGCGAGCCTTACCTCAGCCTCATCAACTTGTATGTTCCGAGGGGAATGCAGGACAAGGCCCTTGCCCTGGCGGACAAGCTGGAGCAGAAGACGGGCCCTAACGAGGCTTCCGTAATGACACGCTTCCGCATCTATTCCTCCCAGGGAGAATCTGAAAAAGCCCTCCAGGCGCTGATTGATGCGGACAACAAGATACCGAATCCTTTGTACGAGGGCTACATCGCTGACATTTATGCCGGAAGCGGAAGGGATTCCCTTGGCCTGGTGTGGTACAACAAGGCTCTGGCCGCCGAGCCTGATTATGTTCCGGCCATCTACGGAAAGATGCAGACATACAGGCGGCAGAAAAACTACGGGTTGTACCTTATCTACCTGAAATCCTTCCTCGGAAACCGCGATGCCGATTACGATATAAAGAAAGCCCATCTGGAGGAGGCCATGAAGAATCCTGTCTTCTACCAGCAGTACAGGGAAGGCATGGCGGAGTGCCTTATGGAACTTGCCCAGGCAGACCCGGCAGACAGCGCCGCCTCCATTACCAGCGCCATCTATCTTTCCCGCTCGGGAGAAACCCAAAAGGCCGGCAAGGTGCTCAACAACATACTCAAGTACTACCCGGAAGACAAGTATCTCAGAGGCAATATGCTCAGTTTCCTCTACAGTGCCCAGAATTGGGAGAGGCTGGAAAGTTTTGTGGACTCGTCGATGACTTTATTCCCGGACCAGGCCGCTGACCTTTTCCAGTTCAAGGGAATGGCCCAGTACAACCTGAATAAATATGATGCTGCCATACAGACATTTCTTTCCCAGGAGAAGGCCGTCAGGAAACAGAAAGATACCTCTCTTCTGCTTCAGATCTACTCCCTTGTGGGAGACATGTACCACAGCAAGAAGGACGACAAGACCGCCTATAAATATTACGACAAGGCTCTGAAACTGAACCCGAAAGAACCGGGAGTGCTGAATAACTACGCCTGGTATCTTGCTACAGGAACCCCTGGGCAGATGCCCGGAAAAAAGGATCTCCAGAAGGCTGTCCGGATGGCAAAAGCCGCGGTTGAAAACAGTTCCGGAGAATACCATTATCTGGATACCTACGGATGGGTTCTCTTCCTTGCCGGAGACAAGGAACAAGCCAAGAAATATCTGCAGCAGGCTGTAGCGTACGGAGGAAGCGACGACATAGGAATTCTCACCCGCTATGCCGACGTGCTTACATCGCTGAGAGAATTCGATATAGCGATAATCTACTACAAGAAAGCCCTTCTGAAAGCCGCGGAAAGCGGAGACCAGGCAGAGGTGGACAAACTCACGCAAAGGCTGCAGGCGGCAACGCTGCTTGAGGAAGACAAAAAAGACAATTGACACTCTGCGATGGTTTCAAGACTGAGCACATATTTTTGCGTTTTGGCAGCAGGACTTCTCCTGCTTGCCGCACCTCAGAATGCCTTGGCCCAGAACAAGACCATCGAAAGCAAGAAAAAGGAAGCCGGCAAGCTCCAGGACGACATCAAGTTCCTGGACAAGCAGATATCGGAGACAAAAAAGCAAAGGCAGAACACCCTTACCGAACTCAAGCTCCTGAACAAGAAAGTTGAGACCAGAAAGAGGCTCATAGACCGCCTTGAGGAAGACATTAACCGCCAGGGAATGCAGATTTCAGACAAGACCAAGGCCCTGGAGATATTGACCGCCAAGCTGGACAGCCTCAAGGCATCCTACCGGAGAATGGTGATCAAGGCCTACCGCAACCGCGATTCCCGCAAATGGTTTATGTACATCATCGCATCCGAAAACGTGGAGCAGGGGTATCGCAGATGGAGCTATCTGAAAAAATACTCGTCTTCCCTTTCTTCCCTTGCCTCGGCGATTAAGGAGGAAAGCAAGAAAATTGAAGCCGAGCGCAGCGAACTGTCCCACCTGCAGGCGGAGAAAATAAAGGACCAGCACGAGAAGACCGAAGAGTACAACCGCCTCAAGCAGGATCAGGACAAGTCCAAGGCATACGCCAACACCCTTGCCAAGCAGCAGAAGAAATACACCCAGGAGCTACAGAAGAAAAAGCAGCAGGCAGACCGGCTGAACAAGGAAATAGAAAAGCTCATCTCCCAGGCAATCGCCGCTGAAAGGAAAAAGGCGGAATCCTCTGCGAAAAAGAGCGGAGGCAAGACTCCTTCATCCGGCAAGACTTACGCGGAAACTCCTGAAAGCGCCCGCCTCAGCGGTTCCTTCGAGAGCAACAAGGGAAATCTCCCGTGGCCGGTCAAAAGAGGCATGATCGTGGAGGGATTCGGAGAGCATCCGCATCCTACAATCAAGGGCGTGAAGCTCCCGTTCAACAACGGAGTCAACATCGCCGCCCCGAAGGGAAGCCAGGTTCTCTGCGTGTTCGAGGGTGTGGTAAAGCAGATTCTTGTAATTCCGGGATACAGCAACTGCGTGCTTGTGGAGCACGGCAAGTTCTTCACCTTCTACTGCAAACTCGGAAAGGTCAACGTCAAGAACGGGCAAAAGGTCAGCCAGGGCTCCGTTATCGGAACCGTCGACTCAAACCAGGAAAGCGGCGAAATACACTTCGAGCTCTGGATGGGAACCCAGAAGCAGAATCCTGAAAACTGGCTGAAGAAATAGATCTATACCGTAAAGAGTCCGCCCAGTTCTGCCTGGATGGCATCTATGATGGTACTCAAATCCTTAGGGTTATTCTGGAAGTCCAGCTTGTCCACATCGATGATGAGAAGCTTTCCGTCCTTGTAGGTCTCCGCCCATTCCTCGTAAAGGTCGTTTAGGCCTTTCAGATAGTCCAGGCGGATTCCTTCCTCGTACTTGCGTCCCCTCTTCTGGATGTTGGATACCAGATGCTCGATGGAAGAGCGCAGATATATCATCAGATCAGGCGGTTGCACAAGGGAAATCATCAGGGAGAACAGATCCTTGTAATTGTCATAGTCTCTTGTAGGCATCAGGCCCATCTTGTGGAGGTTCGGCGCAAACACGCATGAATCCTCGTAGATTGTCCTGTCCTGGATTACATTGTCCTTGGAGTTGCGGATGTTGACCACCTCCTGAAACCTCTTGTTCAGAAAATATATCTGAAGGTTGAAAGACCAACGCGGCATGTCGTTGTAAAAGTCTTCCAGATAAGGGTTGTTCTCAACCGGTTCATACTTAGGGGTCCATCCCAGATTCTTTGCAAGCAGCCCGGTAAGGGTTGTTTTCCCGCTGCCTATGTTTCCTGCGATTCCGATATGCATAGCTGTTGAATGAAGTTCAAGCAAATTTAACAATAATCTTGTAAATTTGCTAGACAGATGACAGAGAAAAAAGACACATTGGTATTTCAGGGCCGAAGAAGACTTCTCGTGGATGAACTTTCCGCAACGGGGATGTTCTCCGAAAGGGTTCTCAAGGCCATTGGATCGGTCCCCCGCCACCTGTTTGTGCAGGAGGGGCTGGAAGAACTGGCTTACAAGGATATGCCCGTGGCAATAGAGGCCGGGCAAACCATATCCCAGCCGTCCACCGTCGCCTTTCAGACTCAGCTTCTGGACTTTAAGCCAGGAAACAGGATTCTGGAAATCGGCACGGGCTGCGGCTACCAGACCGCCGTGCTCTTCTATCTGGGAGCGGAAGTGTTCTCCATAGAAAGGCAGGAAGAGCTTTTCCTCAAAGCCAGGGAAAACCTGACCAATGCCGGATACCTTTTCCCTGAAGATGAATGCTCCGTCTCAAAAATCCATCTTTTTCTCGGCGACGGATTTGAGGGCCTGAAGGATCTGGCTCCCTTTGACGGAATAATCGTAACCTGCGGAGCCCCTTCTCTTCCCGAAGCCCTTATGCGGCAGCTTGCCCCTGGAGGAAAGATGGTGATTCCGGTAGACGAGCCCGGCCAGGAAAACGCCTCCGAAAAGAAGCAGATACTTAAGGTTATTACAAGAAAACCGGACGGAAAATTCACCGGAAGGGATGTCTCCCGCATGAGTTTCGTACCGATGCTCAAGGGAGTGGAAAAACAGAAATAAAGATTTGATATGATAACGGTAAAACAGTTTTATTTCAACGATTTGAGAGAGTGCTGCTATGTACTCTCTGACGAAAGCGGGGAGTGTGTAATCGTCGATCCCGGAATCAGCACCAAAAGGGAGGGAGAAAGGCTTCAGCAGTATATCGCGGAGAACAACCTCAAACCTGTCAAGTTGCTTTGCACACACGGGCATTTCGACCACGTTATGGGCAACCGCTTTGTTACGGATGCCTGGAACATCCCGACATACATTCATCCCGCGGACAAGAATATTCTGAAAATGGCCAAGGCAACCAGCCAGCTGTTCGATATTCATATAGAGGATCCTTCACTGGATACCGTGGACATTAACGGTGGAGATGAGGTCAAGTTCGGAAACTCTTCCCTGAAGGTGATCTCCACTCCGGGACACACCCGGGGAAGCGTGCTGTTCTACAGCTCTCCGGATAAGATCTGCATCACCGGAGATACTTTATTTGCAGGCAGTTGCGGAAGGACGGACCTTCCGGAGGGGGACAGCAAGGCTATGTGCTCCTCTCTTGTGGACATAATTGTCAGGCAGATACCGCACGACACCAGAATCTATCCGGGACACGGCCCCGAATCCACAATGGTGGAAGAGCTGGCTCACAACCCGTACCTGAGAAAGGACACCTGGCTGAGATTTGACATTTAATGGACGAGATTCAGGTAATAGGAGCAAGGGAACATAACCTCAAGGGTATAGACGTTTCGATTCCGCGGGGCAAGTTCGTGGTCATAACCGGACTTAGCGGAAGCGGTAAGTCCACCCTGGCCTTCGACACCATCTACGCCGAGGGGCAGAGGCGCTATATGGAAACCCTTTCCGCATACGCCAGGCAGTTTATCGGCATACTGGAACGTCCGGCGGTAGAGAGCATTACAGGCCTTAGCCCTATCATCGCGATCGAGCAGAAAACCACAGGCAGCAATCCCCGCTCGACCGTGGGAACCATCACGGAAATCTACGACTTCCTCCGTCTTCTCTACGCCAGGGCCTCAGACGCCTATTCTCCCGTCACCGGAAAGAAACTCGTCAAATATACCGCGGAGCAGATTTGCCAGCTCGTGATCTCCGAGTATGAAAATGAAAAATGCTACCTGCTCGCCCCACTTGTAATCGGACGCAAGGGCCATTACAAAGACCTGATGGACAGCCTGCTGAAAAAAGGATTCACGCAGGTGAGGATAGACGGGGAAATCCGGGAACTGGCGGATGTAAAGCCATTGGACCGTTACAAGATCCACTTCATAGAACTTGTGGTTGACAAGATTATCCCGGCCCAGAAAGACAGCAAAAGAATATACTCATCCATAAATACCGCTCTTGAGAGAGGCAAGGGGAGCATCGCGATAATCCGTCAGGGAAAGGAAGACGAAGCCCTCCGTTTTTTCTCCATGCATCTGATGGATGAAGACAGCGGGGAATCCCTTCCGGAACCTGCTCCGTTTACCTTCTCGTTCAACTCCCCGCAGGGAGCCTGCCCAAAATGCAAGGGGCTTGGCTACATCACACGCATAGATATGGAAAGAATCATTCCCGATTCTTCCAAAACCATAAACGGAGGTGGAATCGTTCCTATTGGAAAGTACAAGGATTCAGACACTTTCCGTATTCTGGAAGCAATGGCCAGAAAGTACGGATTCTCCCTCAACGCCCCTATCAGCAGCCTTCCGGAAGACGTTCTTAACATGATTCTCTACGGAACGCAGGAATTGTTCCGCGTGAGCCTTTCGGACGGAACCCTTCTGGCTTCATTCCCCGGAGCCGCCGCCAAACTCAAGGACGGAGAAGAGGAGGATGAGCCTCACGGCAAGAAGACTCTCAAGGAAAGGTTCATAGAGGAAATCCCTTGCCCGGAATGCGGTGAAACAAGGCTCAAGAAAGAAGCGCTGTATTTCAAGATAGACGGAAAGAACATCGCCGAGGTTGCCGCAATGGATGTTTCTTCCCTCAAGGAATGGATTGCCTCCCTTCCGGAAAAGCTGGATAACCGCCAGAAACTCATAGCAAGAGACATTCTCAAGGAACTTACGGACAGGGTTGGGTTCCTCAGCGCAGTTGGCCTGGACTACCTGTCTCTTGACAGGGCAACCGCAACCCTCAGCGGCGGGGAAAGCCAGAGAATCAGGCTCGCCACCCAGATCGGAAGCCGTCTTGTGAACGTGCTTTACATTCTGGACGAGCCAAGCATAGGTCTCCACCAGAGAGATAACATAAAGCTAATCAATTCCCTCAAGAAGCTCCGCGATGAGGGCAACTCAGTTATGGTCGTGGAGCACGACCTCGAAACAATGCTCAGCTGCGACCGCCTTATAGACCTTGGGCCCGGAGCGGGAAGCAAAGGCGGAGATCTTCTGCTGAACACCACGGTGGAAGAACTGAAGAAAATGCCGCTGGCAAAGGTCAAAAAACTGAGAAGCCTCACCGCCGAATACCTTAGGGGCATCCGCAAGATAGAAACCCCTGCACAAAGGCGGGAAGGCAACGGCAAGTTCCTTATTCTCAACGGAGCAAAGGGAAACAACCTCAAGGATGTAACCCTGAAGATTCCTCTGGGATGCCTGGTGGGAATCAGCGGAGTCAGCGGCAGCGGAAAATCATCCCTGATAAACCAGACACTGAAACCCGTCCTGACGAACCATTTCTACCGGTCTTCGGAAAGGGCGCTTCCATACTCCGGCATAGAAGGTCTCCAGAACATAGACAAGGTGATTGTTGTGGACCAGGCCCCTATAGGCCGCACCCCGAGATCCAATCCCGCAACCTACGTAAACGTATTCTCGGACATAAGGAAACTCTTCGAGAAAACTCCGGACGCCCAGATAAGGGGCTTCAAGGCCGGCAGGTTCTCCTTCAACATAAAAGGCGGAAGATGCGAGGTGTGCAAAGGAGCCGGCGTTGAGACCATCGAGATGCACTATCTCCCGAGCGTCTATGTAACCTGCAAGGAATGCCGCGGAAAGCGCTACAACGCAGAAACCCTGGAAGTCAAATACAAGGGAAAGAATATCAACGATGTGCTGGAAATGACTATATCCGAAGCCGTGGATTTCTTCTCACATATTCCTTCCATTTACCAGAGGCTCAAGGCGATGGAAGACGTGGGCCTTGGCTATGTCAAACTCGGGCAGCCGTCCACTACCCTCAGCGGAGGAGAAAGCCAGAGGGTGAAGCTCGCCGCAGAACTCTCCAGGAAAGATACCGGCAGTTCCATCTTCCTTCTGGACGAGCCCACCACCGGCCTCCACTTCGAGGATATAAAGGTTCTGCTGGGCGTGCTTCAGAAGATTGTGGACAAAGGCAACACCGTGGTGATAATAGAGCACAACCTGGATGTCCTCAAGAGCGTGGACTATCTCATCGACATGGGTCCGGACGGAGGACAGGGCGGGGGCAGGATAATCGCCGAGGGAACTCCGGAAAAAGTATCGGAAGACAGTGGCAGCGTAACCGGAAAATATCTTAAATTAGTACTTTGAAATTATGGAAAAGATAAGATTATACTGCACCAACAACAAGCAATACTACGAGGTGGAGCCGCGCACTACCCTCAAGCAGCTGCTCCAAACTGTGGAAAACGACTGGGAGGGGATGGAGGTGCTGGCCGCATACGTGAACCACGACCTTAAGGAACTTGGCTTCGAGCTTCTGTTTGCCTCAACGGTACATTTTGTAACCTATAGGGATGCTGACGGAAGACGGTGCTATAGCCGTTCTCTCAACTTCCTGTGCCAAAAGGTAATAGGAGAGCTCTTCCCGGACCGCACCCTGTGTATGGACTATCACCTTCCTAACGGGCAGTACGGAGAACTCAGGACAAGAGCCGACTTCACCAAGACAGTTCCGATGACGGAAGAAGAACTCGGCGCCGTAAAGAAGAGGATGTGGGAACTTGTAAAGCAAGACCTTCCTTTCGTAAAGTCCAAAAGGACCAATTCCTCAGCCTCCTCACTTTTCCGCTCACACGGGCAGGAATCCAAGGCCCAGCTCGTTGAGAATATGGGAGAGTATTTTGTAACTCTTTATTATCTCGATGGTTACGGGGATTATTTCTATGGGCCGCTGGTATATTCCACAGGTCAGCTGGACCGCTGGAGCATAAAGCTCTACAGCGAGGGATTCTGCCTGCAGTCTCCTGAACCGAAACCGCCTTACGACCTTCCTCCGCAGTTCTACCAGAAAAAGCTGGCGGAAATCTTCGAGGAGTACAGCAACTGGTGCAACGTTATCGGGGCAAGGGATATCGCATCCATCAACCAGGCTATAGAAAACGGGCAGGGACCTCTTGGAATCTCCCTTGCAGAAGCCCTTCACGAGAGGAAGTATTCCCTGATAGCTGACAAGATCAAGGAAAGGAGCCCGGACGTGAAACTGGTACTCATAGCCGGCCCTTCTTCAAGCGGCAAAACCACCACGTCCAAGAGAATTGCAATGCAGATGAAAGTGCTGGGTTTCAACCCGGTGGTTGTGGCAATGGACAACTATTTCGTGGACAGGGAACTCACCCCGAGGGACGAGAAGGGAGACTATGACTTCGAGAGTGTTTACGCCCTCAACCTGGATATGCTCAACGATCATCTGAACAAGCTGATGAGGGGAGAGGAAGTCACGCTTCCGACTTTCAACTTCACTACAGGCAAGTGCACTCTGGACGGCCAGACTATAAGGATGCACAAGGATGACGTGCTGATTATGGAAGGCATTCACGCGCTGAATCCTGTCCTTACGGAAAAAATTGCTGACGAAAGGAAGTTCAAGGTTTACGCTTCCACGCTGACTTCCCTTTCCATCGACGAAAACAACTATATATCCACCACTGACAACCGTATGCTCCGCAGAATGGTAAGGGACAACTACTTCCGCGGATACAGCGCAGAGGATACCATCAACCGCTGGCCAAGCGTGATAGCCGGAGAAAGGAAAAACATTTTCCCGTACCAGGAAAATGCGGACATAATGTTCAATTCATTCCTGCTGTACGAGCTCCCGATGCTGAAATACTATGTGGAACCTCTCCTTAGAAGAATCACTCCAATGAGCAAGGCATATTCGGAAAGCCTGAGACTGATAAACTTCCTGAGCAGAATCATTTCCCTTGGACCGGAAGAGCAGAAAGCCATCCCTCCAACATCCGTTATGAGAGAATTCATCGGCGGCAGCGTGTTCAAGTATTGACAAACTTTTAAAAACAGATTATATGAAAAAGATCCTTTCTATCGTAGCATCCGTATTCCTGCTCGCAGGATGCGGCGCAATGGGCGGAGATACCGGAAATGTTCTGGGATCCATCATCGGGGCTCTCGGCAACGAGAACACCATCACCTCTCTGGCTGACCTTGTTATCGGAAAGGTAAGGATTGACCAGAGCCAGCTCATCGGCACCTGGAAGTATCATTCCCCTTCCTGCGCATTCACCAGCGAGAACCTTCTTGCAAAGGCCGGCGGAGCTGCCGTGGCGGCACAGATCAAGACTAAGCTGGAGCCTACTTTCCAGCAGGTGGGAGTAAATGCCAGCAACACTTACTTTACCTTTACACAGGACAACCAGTTCCAGGCAAAAATCAACGGCATTCCTTGGAACGGAACCTACACTTACGACCCTGATACAGGAACCCTTAAGATGAAGAGCCTCCTGCTCTCAAGCACGGCATTCATCACCCGTTCCACCAGAGGCCTCAACCTCAACTTCGAGAGCAAGAAACTGCTGAACATCCTCCAGGTTGCAGGAGCAATGAGCGGCAACGCCAACCTCCAGACAATCACGGACCTCAGCAAGAACTACGACGGAGTCCGCCTGGGATTTGAGATGTACAAATAACAGGAAAGGAAAGATTGTCAAAGCCGGTATCAGCCCTTGAGGATGATGCCGGTTTTCTTTATTATCTCGATAGAGACATCAGGGTCCGCCTTGAGAGCTCCGCGGAGCTTGTCTATCTGGACATCCAGGTTGTGGGAGATGCTGTCGTTGTCGTAGTCTCCCCAGATGGTACCCTGGATTTTCTTGCGGTCAACGCATTTTCCCATCTCGCGGCAGAGCATTTCCAGCACCTTGGCACCTGTCGGGGTTACGCGGATTTCCTCATCGCCGAGAATGAGCCTTCTGGCTGAAGTGTCAAAGGTGAACCTGCCGATTCTGTATGTGTTCTCCGATTGGGTGCCGATGCCTTTCTGCTGAAGCAGAGACTTGATGTTAAGATCCAGCTGCTGAACGTTGAACGGCTTTTTCAGATACATGTTGGCGCCGCTCTGCTTGAGGAACTCCATCTTGCCGGTAAGGACTATGATCGGGATATCGTTCTTGGTTTCCCTTATCTTTTCTATCATCGTGTTGCCGTCCATCCCGTCCCCCATTTCAAGATCGGAGACAATTATGTCAGGACGGAAAGCGGCAATGGCCTTGAGGCCTTCCTTGCCGTCCACGGCGGTTTCCACGGTGTAGTCTCCCTGCTTTTCCAGCTTCCTCTTGATCAGGAAACTCAGGTTGGTGTCGTCTTCTACAATAAGCAGTCTTATCATAATCAGTCTGTTATATCATATTGCCTTTTGGAAGGGAATCCCAGGAGGACTTCCGTAAACAGGCCAATCTGGCTATCTATCTTTACATAGCCACCAAAGAATTTCATCAGTTGGTAAACATAATTAAGACCTATTCCATGGCCGGAAATACCCACCGTATTCTCTCCCCTTTCAAACTTTTTGAACAGGCGCTTTGAAGTCTCTTGAGAGAGGCCGGACCCGTTGTCTTTCAACCTGATTTCCGTGATTTTCCCTTTCCTTACGCTGCGCACAGAAATCTTCACGCTTTGTCCGGAATACTTTATGGAATTGTCTATCAGGTTGTCTATTATCTCTGTAAGATACAGGCGGTCTGCAATGAGCCATTTCTCCTGAGAAAGATCTGCAGAGAACATAACCTCCTTCTTGGCCGTAGGGTAAAGAGCCTCAAGTCTTGCACGCACACCTGTGAAAAACTCCTCCAGATCTATCTTCTCATAGACGAACTTGAGTTTCTTGTTGTCCACCTTGGCTACGTTTATGACCTTCTCGCAGATACGGTTCAGATGGCTGCACTCATCGTCAAGAATCTTAAGCTGTTCAGCCGTTTCCGGATCAGAAGTTATCGCAGGATTATCCTTGAAGTCCTCGGCGATTATCATGATGGAAGACAGCGGAGTCTTCATATCGTGAATCATCGCGTATGTATGGTCCTTTCTCAAGTTGTTTATGAAGGTTACCTTGCCCAGGGTGCGGATCATTTTCCACAGGCACCAGATAACAAACAGAGCTATCAGCAGCGAGAAGATTATCAGCATCTTCAGCGACGGGAGAATCGCGCTGTAAGGATTGGTAATTTCCGCAGCCACTCCCCTTGAAAGGTCAGAAGATACCGGAACGACGTGCGTTATCATCGATGAGAATGTTGTCTTCTCCATTACCGGATCGCTGAGGAAATCATCTGCAGTGTGGTAGAAGTTGGTGTCATTCTGGGTTTCGAATACCTTGAAACTGAGGTTCTGAAGATCCTTCTCTGCCAGATTTTCGGCAAAGGCGGTACGCAGGCTGTCCAGATTTATGGCGCTGCCGTTCATCTCAAGATAATCCCGGATTCCCACAAGCGCACCTGTTGTGTCTATCTTGGAGAACCTTGCCAGAGATTCCTGCTCTACGGCATCGCGGAAGCATTCGTCCACAGTAACATAAAGGTTCTTTTCCAGGGAGTTGTAAACCTTCAAGAGCAAAACCCACTGCAGCGGAAGCAAGGCAACCGCAGCGGCAACGGCAAGTATCTTGAAGTAGAGTTTCATCCCTTATCCCTCGCTTATGATTTCAGCAACTTTTGCAGTTACTTCTTCCCAGGCGGTATCGCTGAGCTTGGAGCCTATGACCTCCACTATTCTGGAAGAAACGTAAGACCCGATTTTCCCGCAGATTTCCAGCTCAAGCCCTCTTGCATATCCATACAGGAATCCGGCGGCGAAAAGGTCTCCGGCTCCGGTTGCATCTATTGCTTTTGCGGGGAACGGAGCGATGCGGAATTTTTCGTCTCCGCTCTTGACATAAGATCCCTGCGCCCCTATCTTCACCACAGCGATTTCGCAAACCTTTGCAATATCATCCAGGGCCTCTTCCGGAGCCTTGTGGGTAAAGGCCTTGGCCTCGCTCTCGTTTGCAAAGACAATGTCCACGAAGTTTTCGACTATATCGTGGAGAAAATCGTAGTTGCTTTCAACGACATTGTAGCTGGCAAGATCTATTGAAATGGTCATTCCAAGCTTCTTTCCAATCTCCGCGGCACGGCGTACAAGTTCCTGGCTCTGAACCAGGTAGCCCTCTATGTGCAGCATATCGTATCCCTGGAAGAATTCTTCTTTCAGGTCATCCGCGGACAGTTCCAGCGCCGCTCCCATATAGTCCGCAAAGGTGCGCTCGGCATTCGGGGGGGTTATGAAAACCATCGCCCTTCCGCTGCGCTTTTCTCCGGTGAGAAGATGCGGGGTGATGCCGTTTTTCACCTGGCCCTGGCGGAAAAGAAAGCCAAGGTCATCGTCGCCGACCTTTCCAATGAATCCGCTCTTCATTCCCAGTAGAGCCGTACCTGTTATTGTATTGGCACAGCTTCCACCCGGAATGATTTGAAGGTCATGGGCCTTCAGTTCTTCCCAGATTGTCTGTGCGGTTTTGCTGTCCACCCACTGCATGCTGCCCGCCGGAAGGTTGTATTTGGCCAGAAGACTAGTGTCCGGCATCACTGCCAGCACATCCGTAAGGGCGTTGCCGATTCCTATGATAGATTTCATTCTTCCGAATATTTGCTCATTTACAAAGGTATCATTTATTTTGCGTAAATTTGTTCTCGTTCCCAAAAAAGAGTATTTATGGCAGAGGGAAAAACCAAACGGTTTTCCGCAAAATATATAATCCAATATGTCCTGATGCTGGCGCTGGCTGTGGTGCTGCTGTATTTCAGTTTCCGCAAAATCAGCTGGGGAGAATTTGTAGACGGACTGGTTTCCTGCCGCTGGGGATGGATTGCGGCCGCCGTGGCAATGGGCTTCTTCGAGTACCTTATCCGCGGAGCAAGATGGAAAATGCTCCTTGGCCAGATCGACCCGGAATCTTCCGTATGGGCCTCGTACCACGGTGTTACCATCGGTAACCTCGCTAACTTCGCCTTCCCGAGAATCGGAGAGATAGCACGCTGCGGTGTGGTCAGCACCCTCAAGAAAAACACCACGTTCGAGGGCGCAATCGGAACCGTTGTGGCGGAAAGAGCCTGGGACCTGTTCTGCCTGATTATGATTGGCGTAATCTTCGCTGTTCTGTGCTGGAACGAGTTCGGAGACTTTTTCTCCAAGCAGATGATTGACCCGGCTTCGGGAAATTTCACGGCTTCATCGCTGAGGCTTTTCTTCATAATCATCGGGGCCGTTATCCTGCTGGCCATTCTGGTTTTTGCCTTCAGGAAAAGAATCTCAAAGACTAAGGCCGGGGCCAAAATCATAGGCTTCCTTTCCAATCTGTGGCAGGGAATCAAGGCCGCTTTCAAGATGAAGCACAAGTGGCTGTTCTTCCTCTACACCATACTTCTGTGGGGCAGTTTCTATGCTACGAGTTATTTTACGATTGAAGCGTTCCCTGTTCTTGACGGGTTGGGATGGAAAGATGCCTTGTTCCTGATGGTTGTGGGCAGTTTCGGCTGGGTTATTCCTGTACAGGGAGGTATCGGAGCCTTCCATTTCATCATAGCCCTTGCCGCTTCCCAGGTATATGCAGTTTCCTGGAACGACGGAGTTGTATTCGCCACCATCAGCCACGAGTCCCAGGCGCTTTCAATGATTCTGTGCGGAGTGATTTCCCTGATTTACTACGCCCTGTATAAAAGAAAACACGCCAGACAATGATCATATACTTCAGAGTCAGAGTAGATACCCTGCCGGGTGAAGAGGTCTATATCACCGGATCCTCTCCCCTTTTAGGCAAGTACTATCCCGACAACGCCTTCAAGATGAAGGCTGCGGGCAAGAACCCAAAGGGAGAAACCGTATGGGAAGCAAGGCTCCTGTTCGACTCCCTGAAAGAGAGAGTGTTGCGATACAAATATTTTGTAAAGCGGACAGACGGGACCCTTAGATATGAGGTGGGAGGAGGACGAAGAGTGGCCCTGAATTCCGCCACGGCCAGAATCGAGAGCATAGACCACTGGCAGGAATACACCGAGGAGGCTCCGTTCCTTACAGATCCGTTTGCCCACGTGTTCTACGGGACCAACTACAGCCCATACACTCCAACCCACAAGAAGAGTCACGAGCTTATAATCCGCGCAGTTGTCCCGAACGTTCCGGCAGACTGCCGCATAGTTATCTGCGGAGAGGGAAAGACCCTGGGAAACTGGAGGCCTGAAGACGGAGTGAAAATGGCCCGCCTGAAAGGTCTGAAATGGATAGCAAGCTTTGAGGCGGAGGGTTGCGGCGGCCAGGAGTGGAAATACCGTCTGGCTATGGTCAACGACAAGACAGGCGTATCTGTATTTGAAGAACTTCCGGCCGATTCCGAAAGGCATCTGCTGGTTCCGGAAATAAAGAAGAACGAAACGGTAATCATCGAACACTCTCAGGTTAAATTCCCTCCGGTGCAGAAGAAGTTTGCGGGCTGCTGCGTGCCTCTGTTTTCTCTCCGCGACGAAAACCCCGACGGATGCGGAACAATAGAGAATCTGAAGGCCCTTGCAGACTGGGCGCAGAAAACGGGACTGAGGGTTCTGGAAATTCTTCCTGTCAACGATACAACACAAACTTTTACCGGAAGGGATTCCTCTCCTTACAAGTGCATCACATCCCTGGGCATAAACCCGATGTTCGTGAGCCTGAATTCCCTCGGAGCTCTTTCGGATTCCCGCAAGGGAAAGGATGCCGCAAGGGAAATGAAATCGCTGAGCAGAAGGGCCTCTGTAGACTGGGAAGACCTCTACGCTTTCAAGATGAAGTACCTGGAAGATCTCTTCGTCCAGAACGGAAAAACAGACGAGGCCCATCCGGATTTCTACAAGTTCATGAACGAGCACAAGGACTGGCTTTGCGGCTACGCCCTGTTCTGCTCCCTGAGAGACTTTTACAAGACCGCCGATTTCTCCCGGTGGGGGGCGTTCAGCACATATTCAGAGGATATTGCAGTAGCGTTTGGCGGAAAGGTTCTTTCCAAGACATACGTTGCAGCCCACAAGGTTCTTTCCAGGTTTGAAGAGGACGATATCCGGAAAATCCACTTCCGCACTCAGTTCTATATCTGGATCCAGTACCATCTGTTCCGCCAGCTTTCAGAGGCAATTTCATACGCCCATTCAAAGGGAATCGCCCTCAAGGGAGAGCTTCAGATGAGAGTGGTTCCGCATAGCGTGGACTGCTGGAAATTCCCTCATCTTTTCAGCGGCGTGGACAAGGACGGCTTTGCCGCCTTCAACTGGGAAGGCCTGGCAAAGGAAAACTTCATGTGGTGGAAAAAGAGAATCAGGGTAATGAGTTCCTATCTGGATATTTTCAGCATCCCGTCCGATGACATCTGCACAAAGAAAGACCTCCCGGTTTACGATAAAATGATTCCGCAGATAGTAGCCGCTTCCAACATGATGGTTTGGGGAGACGGATGGGAGAGCCTCAGGATATTGCCACACGCCATCGCGGAGAAAGAAGAGGAAGCCCCATCTTACCTCAGCACCATATATACCTCATCTTCAGACGGAAGGACTCTTCGCACCTGGCTTGGGGAAAGGCTTCAGACAATTTCCTTCAAGTCCGAAGACAAGAAGAAAACCTTCTACGATTCCACCAGGGAAGAGTGCCTTGAGGAGATGAAAAAGGCTCTCGGGAAGGACAGCATGTTCGCGATGGTTACCTTCCAGGACTGGCTGAGCCTAGACTCCAAGACCCGCACCCGCTTCCCTTATTCCGAGAGGATCAACGATCCCGACGACAAGGACCACGTCTGGAAATACCGCTGCCACATAACGATGGAGAGCCTGATGAAATCAGACTCTCTCAACTCTGTCATATATCAGATTCTCAGCGATTCCAACCGCTTGGGATAATCTACTTGGACGCGGCATATTCTCCGGCCATTTTAACCAGATGCTGGAAAATCGGCAGGAATGCCTTCTTTCCGGAATACACGAATCCTTCCGGATGGAACTGCACGCCGAAAAACTTTCCGTCCGGGCTCTCGATGGCTTCTATTATTCCGTCCGGTGCTTTTGCCGTAACCTTGAAGCAAGATGCCACCTTGCCGCAGGCCTGATGGTGGAAAGAGTTCACTGCAACCTCTTTTTCACCGAGAAGCCGCGCCATCAGGGAGCCTTTCTCGATTGTTATAGTATGGCTGCCGTATGAGCGGGGTCCCGTCTGGCGGTGCTGGATTGCATCCGGAACTTCAGACGGAATGTCCTGGATAAGGTCTCCTCCCATCGCGATGTTAAGGCACTGGATTCCACGGCAGATTCCAAGAATCGGAATACCCTTTAAAACAGCCTTTCTTATAAGTGTTAGGTCGTAGGTATCCCTTTCAGGCACCACCGTTCCAAGGAACGGGCTCGGCTCCTGCCCGAACAGAAGAGGACTCACATCTTCTCCTCCTGTCATAAGCAGACCGTCTATCTTGTCAAGATACTCGTCTATCTCTGCTTCGGAAGTTGTCAGTGGAATTATAAACGGAATGCCTCCGGCTTTCCTTACGCTGACAATGTATGTCATTCCCGCTTCAACTGTGGATCCGTCTATGGAGCAGGACACTCCGATAACCGGTTTCTGCTGGGCACTGACTCCCAGTGGAACAAGCAGCATCAAAACCGCTGCCGCAAAAAAGAATCTTTTCATATCTGTCTGTGTTTTTTATTTCTTCGTCCATCCGCCAAAGGCCTTCTCCTCGCCCTCTCCAAACTCCTGGTCAAAGCCGGTAACCTTGCCGTTATCCATATTGAAAGTCAGCTCAAAGCCGTGTCCGTCGCTGCGGAAAACGTATGTTGTCCCGCTCTTGTGCTTGAGCTCTTTCTTCCACTCTTTCTTTCCGGCAAACTTGGCCGGGAACCTATAGAGTTTTCCTTTCTCATAGGTTATGATTATATCTCCGAAAGGAGCCTCCTTAGCATACGTTCCGGCAAATATGCTCTTGTCCGCAACTTCAGGGAAAATATCAGGCTTTGGCTTTGCCTTTTGCTCGGCGATGGCCTTGTCTCTGTAGGATGTGTAGTCTTTCCAGTATTCTGCGCTGTAATCGCGGAGAGGTTCCTTCTCTCCCCTTACAAGGTCTATAACCCTTCTCATTATCGCATAGCGTGGATTTGCCCCAACCTCGCAGTTAAGCAGCACGCAGCCTGCCAGTTTCAGTTCAGGAACAAAGTAGCAGATGGCGGTAACTCCCCAGGAGGTTCCTGTGTGGAAATACAGTTTGTACCTATTGTTCTGCTCTATGAACCAGCACATTCCGTAAAGGCGCATCATCGTGGAGTCCTGGCTTGTCACGGTATATCCCCTGTGCAGAGGAAGCATCGCCTTCCTTGGCATAATGAACGTTGTGTCCACAACATTCCCTTCCGCATCGCGGTTGACAACATAGCCGTTATTGCAGTGGAACTGCGCGTACTTGATCAGGTCTTCAACAGTTGAGCAGAGGCTTCCGGCCGGGCCGATTACTGTCAGCCAGTTAAGGGCCTGCTCATCTCCGTACAGAGGAAGAACCGTTGCTTTTCCGTCTCCGGAATATGTATAGTCGTGAGGTGTTACCACATCCTTGGCTGCGGCAAATCCGTCCGCGTTCATTGTGGATGATGTCATTCCCAGAGGCTTGAACACTCTTTCACGGATGTTTTCCTCCCAGCTTTTTCCCGTGTATTTCTCTATGAGCTTGGAGCATACCACAAACGTTATGTTATTGTAGTCATAGCCAGAGCGGAAACTGAATCCAGGCTTCAGTAGGCCGAGCATGGTGTAGGTCTCGTCCCTGTCATAGCCCAGGTTTCCGAAGTAAGTTCCGGCCTCGTTTACAAGTCCGGTGGAGTGCAGAAGGGCGTCCCTAACCAGCATGTTGTTCGTCACATAATCGTCTCCCGGGAACATCCTGAAATCCGGCAGCAGGTTCTTTACGGTATCTGTCCATTTGAACTTCCCCTCGTTAACCAGCTGCGCCATAACAGTTGCCGTAAACGACTTTGACACAGATGCTATCTGGAAAAGTGAAGACGTGTTTACCGGATCTCCAGGATTGTTAACCACAGGCTTCACTCCGGCCTGCGCAAACTTGCATTCGTCATATTTCACTCCTGCAAAACCGACACCGTCTGCCGGACGGAGCTCCTTCACTCCGTAAGCCTTCATGAACACTACCTTGTTGTCCACGGAAATCGCAACAGCCGCACCCGGCAATTGCCAGGTGTCCATCACCTGGACAACATAATCGTCAACCTTCTTTGCAAAATCAGAATCCTGTGCGGAAAGCGGAGCCAGAAGGCCCAGCATCATCGCCGAGAAAAGAAATAAGCGTTTCATAAGAATAAAAATGAATCCTTCTTACAAATATAACCTTTTGGTTGTATCTTTGAAACACAAATCATAAAGAAGGGAAGATTATGGCAAAGGTCAAGAAAGCGTTTTTCTGCAATAATTGCGGTTACGAGAGCCCGAAATGGATGGGTCAGTGCCCTTCCTGCGGGCAGTGGAACACTATGGTGGAGGAGGTTGTAAACCGCTCTGAAGGAGGCTCGTCCAAGAGCTACGCAGCTCCGGGAGTTAACGCAAAGCCACAAAGGCTCAGCGATATAGATGCCAGTGGCAACGAGGAAAGGATTTCCTTCGGAAGCCTCGGGGAACTGGACAGGATTCTGGGCGGGGGAATGGTGAAGGGCTCGCTGGTGCTGATTGGCGGAGAGCCTGGAATCGGAAAATCCACGCTCAGCCTGCAGATTCCGCTTTCAAACCCGAATCTCAGAACGCTTTATGTTTCAGGCGAGGAGAGTGCAAGGCAGATCAAGATGAGGGCGGAAAGGCTTGGCGGCATCCACGATGGCTGCTACATCCTTCCTGAAACTTCCCTTGACAACATCCTTGAGCAGGCAAAGGCCATCAAGCCTGAACTTGTTATCATAGACTCCATCCAGACCATTTTCTCAACGGTTGTGGAATCTTCGGCCGGAAGCGTTTCACAGGTTAAGGAATGTGCGGTATCCCTTCTTCGCTATGCAAAGGAGACAAACACCCCGGTAATCATCATCGGCCACATTACCAAGGACGGAACCATCGCCGGTCCTAAAGTGCTGGAACACATTGTGGATGTGGTGCTTCAGTTTGAAGGCGACACAAGGCATTCTTTCCGTATCCTAAGAAGCATCAAGAACCGCTTCGGGGCATCTTCCGAACTTGCCGTGTATGAGATGACCGGAACCGGCCTCAGAGAAGTCCTCAACCCTAGCGAGATGTTCATTTCCTCCCACGAGGAATCCTTGAGCGGAAGCGCCGTTGCCGCAATGCTGGATGGAACCCGCCCGTTCCTTATCGAGGTGCAGGCCCTTGTCTCAACCGCCGCCTACGGAACTCCTCAGCGATCCGCCACCGGCTTTGATGTAAGAAGGCTCAACATGCTTCTTGCCGTTCTGGAAAAGAGAGTGGGCTTCAAGATCGGGGCAAAGGACGTGTTCCTTAACATCGCCGGAGGAATTAAGGTGGCGGATCCGGCCTGCGACCTTGCAATCATTATGAGCATCCTGTCCTCCAACTTCGATGTGGCTGTCAGCCAGAAATATACCTTCGCTGCAGAGGTCGGCCTGTCCGGAGAAATCCGCCCAGTCTCACAGATAGAAAGGCGCATCGCCGAAGCTGAAAAACTCGGCTTCGAGAGAATCTACATCTCCTCCTACAGCCAGAAAGAAGAAAAGCAGCACAGGAAGATCAAGGTCATCCGTGCCGCTTCAATTCCCCAGATCGTAAGGGATATCTTCCAGGAACAGTAAAGCCTTTTAAGGATTGCTGTACTTGATTACCACAACTATAGGATCGGCTAAAGACCCGTTTGTTATCTTTATTCCATTGATGGATTCGTATGGCTTGTAGGTAAATGTCGACATCGGCTTTGTATTGCCGCCCGAATATTTATTTGTAGTGTATACACCGCTTTCAATTCTGGAAACAGTGAACTTTACTTTTATTTCAAACTCTCCCTTCCCGTAAGTTTCCTTGTCTTGCAGAAGAGGCTCAATCTCGTTCTTGTAGAAGTTGTCCCTGAAGATTTGGGCTTTTCTCTGCTGGCTGGCCACAAACCCGGCATCTGCTTTCTGTATAGTCGCTTCAAAATCTTCTACAGAACATTGGTAATGAGAGCCTCTTTCATTAGCATAGAGGTAACCATGACCATAAAACTGTTTGGCATAGTCTTCCAGCAAATTCCCGACCTTTTTAATCAGATCTTTTGGTCCTGCATCAGGAGGACATATCATTTCCGGATAATCTACATAACTGAAATCCAGATAATAGTAAAACTCAACCGGCTGTTTTTCCTTTTCGTCTTTGCTGCAGGATGCGGCTAAAAAGAAAGTCGCCAATAATGTTAAAAGACAAACGTAACGTTTCATAACACTATGTTTTAAAATCGTTTCTCTGTAAATTTAGAAAATCCCCCCCCAAAAAAAAATTAACGCATTGCGCTTATGAATCTATTTCGCCCGGTAATGTCTTTTGAGGTGCGGATATCCCGGAAGTTATTCTCCAGAAGCAAAGCCTTAAGCCCCTCGGCAAACAGAGGATTGATTTCAAAGTAGAGTTTGCCGCCGGGATAAAGGAGTTCCTGAGCCATCTCAGCGATTTTGCGGTAGAAAAGCAGCGGGTCTTCATCTCTGACAAAAAGCGCCTGTTCCGGTTCAAAATCCAGCACGTTTCTGTGCATCAGTTCCTTTTCTTTCTCAGCGATATAAGGAGGGTTGGAAACGATTATGTCCAGCCTCCCGATGAAGGATTTGAGAGCGGCAAAACCGCAAGACGAATCATCTTCCAAAACATCAGATTCCTGATGTTCTTTTGTTTTCTGAAGCACATCGTAGCGGAAGAACATCGGCCAGCGCCTACCGTGGCGGAACCGCTGGTTCTGAGCATACTCCAATGCCGTTTCGGAAATATCGCAACCGTAGGTTTCAAGGGCAATGTTATTGTTCTCTGCTGCATCCTGAAGAAGTTTGTGCAGGCTCCATGCAATACATCCGCTACCCGTGCAGATATCGAAAATCTTGAACGGCTGGGGAGAACCGTGAATGCTCCTGGCCTCCTGTTTTGGGAGAGGCTGGGAGCATTTTATGGGGGTTTTTGCTCCTGGCCTCAACATTCTAGAGAGGCCGGGAGCACGTGACAGGTAATCCCGTTTAAAATCCTTGGCTATGAGGTTTACAAGTTCCTCGGTTTCAGGTCTTGGTATCAGGACTCCCGGACCAACCTTGAATTTCTCTCCGCAGAAGTACTCGAAGCCCGCAATGTACTGGACGGGTTCCCCCTTTTCCAAACGGGAAATTACCTCCTCCGGATCCGCAGATCTGCTCTTAAAAGAAACAGACACGCATGGCTTGGCGGCAGATGCTATGTTTGAAGAATTATTATTTGGAGAAGAACCTGTTTGAGAAGAAGTGTTTGGGAAAGAACTTTCTTGGAAAGGATCTTTTTGGAATGGAGATGTTTGAGATGAACCAGTTGGACAGATTTCTTCATCGGGATATGTGAGCTGATGGGTGCGGGAAATATTGAAGATATCTTCAAGAGCTCTACGTGCGATAGCCGAAGCTTCTTCCGGTGAGTAAATGGAAGAAAGCCTTTGGCGGCACGCGTTTATGAAATCTGTGATTTTCATTAAGCGTTTTTCTTAAGCTCTTGATTATATGGTTTTTATATAAATGAGGGGTGTCCATTTTCGCCACCCCTCATTTATCTATCTTGCTCATTATTAGACAATTGTCAAAAACGGGCTCATCCCAGCCTCTTGAGCTGTACGGTGAAGTGGCGCATCAGAGGGGCTTCCCACTCAATGGCAACGCCACGGGTGATGGTCTTGCGCCTGTCATAGACGTTCTTGAGGGCAGCGGCAATCACCTTCATGTGGTTGTCTGTGTAAACCCTTCTTGGAATTGCCATTCGGAGAAGGTCCAGGCCTCCGAAGCGGTTTTCCCTTGTGACAGGATCACGGTCTGCAAGCATGTAGCCGATTTCGCAGGCACGGATGCCGGCCTCAAGGTAAAGTTCGCAGGTAAGTGTCTGGGCCGGGAACTCTTCCTTAGGAACATCGGTGAGCACCTTGTCAGCATCAACGAAGATGGCGTGTCCGCCGGCAGGCCTCTGGTAAGGAATGCCGTACTCGTCCAGAAGGCTTGCAAGATACTGCACCTGGTGGATGCGGGTGTGGAGCATGTCAAACTCCGTGTTCTCTTCCAGTCCCTGGGCCAGGGCGTTGAGATCCCTTCCGTTCATTCCGCCGTAGGTAACATATCCCTCGAATGGAATGCAGAAGAGCTTGGCTCCTTCGTACCAGTCCTTGTTGTTGGTGCCGATGAATCCTCCCATATTAACTACGCCATCTTTCTTGGCACTCATTGTCATGGCATCGACATCCTTGTACATCTCAAGGGCAATCTCCTTGATGGTCTTGTCTGCATAGCCTTCCTCCCTGGTCTTGATGAAGTATGCATTCTCGGCAAAGCGGGCGCTGTCCATAACAACAGGAACTCCGTACTTGTGGCACAGGGCGCAGGTGTCCTTGATGTTCTTCATAGATACTGGCTGGCCTCCAACGGTGTTGTTAGTGACGGTCAGCACCATGAACGGAACGTTGCCCTTGTTCTCAATGAGGACTTTCTCAAGTTTTTCCAGGGAAACGTTGCCCTTGAACGGAACCTCTTTCTGGGTATCCTTGGCATCGTCACATGTTACGTCTATGGCCTTGGCCTTGCGGCTCTCGATATGACCCTTGGTGGTGTCGAAGTGGGCGTTGCCGGGAATCACGTTTCCGGCCTTAACCAAGTAGGAGAAAAGAACGTTCTCGGCAGCCCTTCCCTGGTGGGTCGGAATCACATAGTTCATTCCGAAGATCTTCTTTACCACAGCCTCGAACTTGTAGAAGGAAGTGGCTCCCGCATAGCTCTCGTCGCCGAGCATGAGCTCAGACCACTGGCGGTCGCTCATGGCACCGGTGCCGCTGTCTGTAAGAAGGTCTATGTAAACCTGTTCCGCTTTAAGCTGAAATACATTGTAATGAGCCTCGGCCAGCCACTTTTTTCTCTCCTCGAGAGTGGAGCGGCGGATAGGCTCGATCATTTTTATTTTCCAAGATTCTGCAAAAGGTAGTTCCATATACTGTATCGATTCGTTTTAAGTTATTTCTTCTATCTCGGGACAAAAGCCTCTTCGATAAGGCTGGTGATGAAATCCATTATGTCTATGCCTGCAACGCGGAGCATATTAGGCACGAGACTCATCTCTGTCATTCCCGGAACAGTGTTGGTTTCAAGGAAGTAGATGTCCTCTTTTTCGGTGACTATGTAGTCCATCCTGACAACTCCGCGGCATCCCATATATGAGTAAATCTGCTCTGTAAGGTTCTGGATCTTGGCGCTCAGGGCCGGTGTTATCCTGGCCGGACAGATTTCCTGGCTTTCTCCCAGGTACTTGGCCTCGTAGTCGAAGAACTCCCTTTCGGTAACGATTTCGGTTACCGGAAGGGCTGTGATCTTTCCGTGGAACATGAACACTCCGCAGGTCATTTCCCTGCCTTTAACTGCCGCCTCCGCCAGAATGGTTCCGCATTCGGAGAAGGCCTTGTCGATAGCACTCTGGAGCTCACCTTCAGTCTTGACCTTTGTGACACCGAAGCTACTGCCGCCGACTGTCGGCTTGACGAACATCGGAAGACCGACCTGGCGGATGATTTCCCGGATTGAATAAGGACGGTTCTTGCTGATGAATATATCGTCAGCCATCTTGACGCCCGCAAAGTCAAGGAATCTCTTGCAGCTGTGCTTGTCGAAAGTTATCGCGGAGACAAAGGAAGAACAGGAAGTCAAAGGCACTTTCTGCATTTCCAGATAACCCTGAAGCAAGCCGTTTTCTCCAGGTGTTCCGTGAATCATTATCAAGGCAGCGTCAAATCTCTTTCTTTCCCTGCTTCGAGGATCTTCAAATGAGAAGTCGTTCTTGTCCACAAGGCCTGCCCCATCGTGTTTGAGAACCGACTCAGAAGTCTGTCCGTCAGCAGGAAGCACATACCAGCGAGTGCCCTCGATAAAGACTATCACAGGGTAGTATTTCTGTCTGTCTATATGCTTTAGGGTGTTCAGCGTGGAAAGGACACTCACCTCCCTTTCAGATGAGTCTCCGCCACAAATCACAGCTATTGTTTTCATCGGCGATAAATTTTTGCCTGTCTAGTTTTCTTCTATGAAGTTGTCCCCGTCAACATCCGGATCGGTAGTGTTATGAGGTATACAGTCTATGCTGTAGCCCTGAGGCTTGGTGAAATGGTCGTCTATGCTAATCGGGATGGACGGATCGTCAAGGACTTTCTTCATGAACAGACCCCAGATAGGAAGGGCCACGCTTGCTCCCTGTCCCATACCGGTCCAGCGGAAGTGAACCTGACGGTCCTCGGCTCCAACCCATACGCCAACGGTGAGCCTAGGAACATAGCCGATAAACCAACCGTCCGAGTTGTCGTTGGTGGTTCCGGTCTTGCCGGCAATCTCTCCGCCCTGGATATAGCGGCGAAGCCTTGCTCCGGTACCCGCATCAACCACACTGCGCATCATTCCGATCATAGTGTAGGCCGTGCTGGCTCCGATGGCCTCTCTCTTCCTGGATGCGAAATTCGTGAGAACCCTGCCGTTCTTGTCCTCTATCCTCAGCACATATACAGGCTCCACGAAAACACCTTTGCTCGGGAAGGTGTTGTATGCACTTACCATCTGGTAAACAGGAACATCCGCACTGCCCACGCAGAGGGAATATACAGGTTCCAGATAGCATTTCAGACCCATATTGTGAGCCATCTGCACAAGGGCGTCAGGCCCGAACTGCTTCATCAGGTAAGCGGATATGTTGTTGTTGGATACGGTAAGCCCCCACTTGAGGGTTACGGTAGCCCCGTTACCACCGCCCTTAGGAGTCCAGACGCTGTTTCCCGTCACGAAAGACTGAGGAAGGTTAACCGCAACGTCGCAAGGAGTGAATCCCTCCTGCATCGCAAGCGTGTAGAGGAATGGCTTGAAGGTGGAACCCACCTGCCTCTGGCCCTGCATAACCTGGTCGTACTTGAAGTAGTTGTAGTTTGCTCCGCCGACGTATGCTCTGACATATCCTGTTTCCGGCTCCATTGCCATAAGGCCTGTACGCAGGAAGGATTTGAAATAGAGGATACTGTCGTTCGGAGTCATCGTGGTATCTATGTAACCCTTGTCGTTCCAGGCAAATACCCTCATCTTGGTTTTCTCGTCGAAGCTCTTTTCTATCTCTGAATCGCTGTATCCGGCTTCCTTCATGTTCTTGTAGCGGTCGCTCCAGCGGCGGGAGCGGTTCATAAGGGTTTCTATGACATTCTCAGGAGTGCCGTCTGCAAACGGGAAATGCTTGCGGTACTTGAGGTCATCCTTGAACAGGGGCTGAAGATACTTCAGATGCTCTACCGCGGCCTGCTCCGCATAGCGCTGCATCTTGGCGTTTAAAGGAGTGATTATCTTCAGACCGTCTTTCTCCAGAATATATTTCTCGCCGTCCGGCTTGCGGTTCTTGTTAAGCCAGCCGTAAAGGGGATCCTCTTTCCATCTGATGGAATCCTGGCGGTAGTCGTAAGGATTCGAGTATGAGGAGCGCTTAGGCTCGCTCGCGCTCATTATCCTCTTGAGCATATCCCTGAAATAAGGAGCCTGTCCGTTGGACACGTCCACATCTCCCCTGGATGCCAGCGTGATAGGTATTTTAACTATGCTGTCGTACTGAGCGTCTGTCAGATAACCGTATTTATTCATCTGCTTGAGCACGTGGTTGCGCCTCTGGAGGGAAAGCTCCGGATTGCGGACAGGGTTGTACTTCGTAGGCTTGTTGACCATTCCCACCAGCAGCGCGGCTTCCTCAACCGTAAGGTCCTTTGGAAGCTTTCCGAAGAATGTGGACGATGCGCTTTTTATTCCGTAGGCGTTTCTTCCAAAGAAAACGGCATCCAGATACATGCTCATTATCTCTTCCTTGGTGTAGCTCCTCTCGAGCTTGATGGCGGTAATCCACTCCTTGAGCTTGGTGGTTATGAGCTTCAGTTTTCCCTTTCCTTCGCCTCTCGGGAAAAGGCTTTTTGCAAGCTGCTGGCTAAGGGTACTTCCTCCACCGCCTTCCGCACGGTTGCCAAGCATAAGGCTCTTTACCGCAACTCTTACAAGGCTCTTTCCGTCTATGCCGCTATGCTCGTAGAATCTCGCGTCTTCCGTAGCCACAAGGGCATCCTTAAGGTTCTGCGACAGTTCTTCATAGTTGGAGTAGGATCTGTTCTCAACGTGGTAAGTATTGAGAAGAGTTCCGTCATCGGCGATAATCTGGGTAGCCAGGTTGCTCTGAGGGTCCTCCAGCTCCTCGAAAGAAGGGATGTCTGCAAAAATCCAGACCAGCCCCAGCAAGAGCAGCACCAGGATTATCGGGCTGAAAACTATGATCCACAGCCACTTAAGAAACCGTTTCCTGTTTTTGATCTTCATTTTTGAAAAAATTGTAAAAACAAAAATACAAATAAAAATTTGGAATAAATGGGAGTTAATGATTTACTTTGCACCTCCAATAAACCAAACGAAGGGAACATGGGAGAGAAACTAGTCATTGTAGAGTCTCCGGCCAAGGCCAAGACTATCGAGAAATTCCTGGGAAAGGGATACACTGTAAAATCAAGCTTCGGACATATATGCGATTTGCCCAAGACAGCCCTGGGCATTGACATAGAAAACGGATTCAAGCCAGCATATCAGGTTCCGGCAGACAAGAAGAAAGTTGTTTCTGAACTCAAGGCTCTGGCAGACAAGGCCGAGGTCGTCTATCTGGCAAGCGATGAGGACCGCGAGGGAGAAGCCATAGCCTGGCATCTTCAGAACCGTCTGGGCCTCAAGCCGGAGAATACCCGCAGAATCGTTTTCCACGAAATCACAAAGAACGCAATACTGGAAGCCGTGCAGAATCCGCGCTCGGTAGACGAGAATCTTGTGAATGCACAGCAGGCAAGAAGGGTTCTGGACCGCATAGTGGGATTCGAGCTTTCTCCTGTGCTCTGGAGAAAGGTAGGCAAGGGCCTTTCGGCAGGAAGGGTACAGAGCGTGGCCGTAAGGCTGATCGTTGACCGTGAAAAGGAAATCCAGAACTTCTCGGCTGCACCATTCTATAAGGTAACGGGAGTTTTCCATCCGGACACCGCAGCCGGCAAGGTAAAGCTCAGCGCAACCCTCGACGGAAAATTCTCCACCAAGGAAGAGGCTTTGGCATTTCTCCAGAAGTGCAACTCAGGATGCCGGTTCTCCATAGAGTCAATCGAGAAGAAACAGGCCTTCAGATATCCGGCGCCTCCGTTTACAACATCATCACTGCAGCAGGAAGCAAGCCGCAAACTCGGTTTCTCCGTCTCCCAGACAATGAGAGTTGCCCAATCCCTTTACGAGAGCGGAAAGATTACCTACATGAGAACAGACTCCACAAATCTGTCCTCTCTGGCAATCAACACCATAAAGCAGGCAATCGTTGAAAGCTACGGAGAAAATTACTCAAAGGTCCGCCAGTTCCACACTCACGCAAAGGGAGCCCAGGAAGCCCACGAGGCAATCCGTCCTACATACGCCTCAGACAGAACCATAGAGGGCACTCCGGCAGAGAAGAAACTCTATGACCTTATCTGGAAGAGAGCCGTAGCCTCACAGATGGCGGATGCCAAGGTTGAGAGAACAACCATAACCATCGTTTCAGACAAATTCGCGGAGAAGTTCATCTGCGAAGGCGAGCAGATCCTCTTTGACGGATTCCTGAAACTTTATATTGAAGGTCGCGATGACGAGCCTGAAGAAGAGACTCTGAGCCAGCTCATTCCGGACCTTGCCCAGGGTCAGAAGATGGACGCGCTTTCCATCGAGGCCATGCAGAAGTTCGCCCCTAGGCCACCGCGCTATTCCGAGGCCACTCTGGTAAAGAAGATGGAGGAACTCGGCATCGGAAGGCCAAGCACCTACGCCCCTACCATCACCACCATCACCAGCAAGAGAGGCTATGTGGTAAAGGACTCCAGGCCTGGCGTCAAGAGAGATGTTGTAAAGATCTCTCTAGATGGACCGTCAGACACCGCACAGAGGGGAACAATCACGGAAACCGTGGTAACGGAAAGCGTTGGAGCAGAGAAGAGCAAGCTCTTCCCTCAGGATATGGGAACAGTCGTAACCCATTATCTGGAAGACAATTTCAAGGAGATTATGGATTATGGATTCACTGCCAGGATAGAGGAAGATTTCGACCGTATCGCTGACGGGCAGCTCGAATGGACTTCCCTGATTTCTTCTTTCTATGCTCCTTTTCATAATACGGTTCAGGCACAGAACCAGGAGAAGACTCATGTTACCGCGGAGAGAATTCTCGGCAACGACCCTAAGGATGGAAAGCCGATTACCGTAAGGCTCGGCAAGTTCGGTCCTCTGGCACAGAAGGGAACATCAGACGATCCGGCCAAGCAGTTTGCATCGCTGAGGAAAGACCAGTCCATCGAGACCATTACACTTGACCAGGCCTTGAAACTTTTTGAGCTTCCAAGATTTGTGGGCTCAATTGACGGAAAGGACGTTACCGCCGCCGTGGGAAGATTCGGGGCTTATATTAAATGGGATGGCAAGTTCTTCTCCCTGGCAAAGGGACAGGACCCTTACACTATAGATATAGAGCAGGCCAAACAGCTGATCCAGGATAAGGAACAGGCGGCAGAAAAGAGCCTGATAAAGGAATTCGCCGGAGAGGACATCCAGGTTCTGAACGGAAGGTACGGCCCTTACATCAAGCACAAGGGAAACAACTACAAGATTCCTAAGGGAAAAGGAGCCAAGCCGGCAGCAGACCTTAGCCTTGAAGACTGCAAAGCCCTGATAGAAAACGCCAAGCCAAAGAAATAGCAGATTATGGAAAAGAATCCGGTAAAAGACTCCTACAAAAAGCTTTACGCCCTTTCCAAGGGAATGGATAATTGCGTGGTATCTACCCTTGAAGAATATGCACAAAGCGCTTCTGCAAGAAAGAAAGCCAAAGACAGGGTAGATCTTGTAGTGTGCGGAGAACAGTTTCCGGACGTCTCTTCCCTCCATCTTGGAAAAAGCTTTTCTTCCGCCCTCGTTTCTTCCGGAGAAAACATCCCGGTGGAGCTGATCGGCGCTATCAAAAAGCAAAGGAATTTCTGCGTCATCGGATTGCAGAAGTATCTCTTCCTGCCGGATATGGACATCGCCCTGAGCAGCTGCGGGTTCGAAACGCTGAATCTCGGAACTCTCAGAGACGACATGACGGCCTGCGAGCCTCTGCTGCGAAACGTCAAGTACGTATTTCTGGATATGAACTGCATCAAGCACGCGGACTATCCATGGAGCGGGAACGCCAACCCTAACGGATTCTATTCCAATGAAATCTGCCAGATAGCAAGATACATCGGCTTTTCCTGCGACCTCAAAGCGGTGTTCCTGTACGGAATCCCGGAGAAGAGATGCCCTAAGGTTTGCGCCAATATGGCCGCCCAGACAGCCTGGCACATCGCGGATGCGGTTGCAAACAACATCAAGGAAGATCCCGCCACAGAAAAGAAAAAGGGCAAGCTTTCCTCACAATTTGAACACAGAATTGTGGACTTTATGTCTCACGGAGATACTCTTACCTTCATAAACAGCACAGTTACAGGCAGATGGTGGATGGAGGTTCCGGTTGTAAAAAAGAACACCACGGAACTTGTTCCATGTTCCCTTTCAGATTATAACGCGGCTACCGAGTCCCAGGTACCTATCCGCTGGCTGTTTTATTACAACAAATACAATACTCTGTAACATTTCTTAATTTTATTTGCTGTTTTTGTTCAAAAATTATATTTTTGCAATATAGCGTTGGCAAAACAATAAATTTTGAACTATATGGCAAAGTACCAAATCGACGAAACCGACCAGAAAATCCTTTCTGCCCTGGTAAAGAACGCCAGGACTCCGTTCCTGGAAATCGCCCGCGAGTGCGGAGTGTCCGGAGCTGCTATTCATCAGAGGTTCAAGAAGATGGAGTCTCTGGGCATTATCACCGGATCCCGTCTGCTCGTAAAGCCGGCCACTCTCGGTCTTGACGTTTGCGCTTTTGTAGAGGTAAATCTCTCCCCGGTTAACAAGTATCCTGAGGTAATTGAGGCTCTTAGAAAGATTCCTGAGGTTGTCGAGTGTCATTTCGTAACCGGAAGGCACACTCTGCTTCTGAAGATGTATTGCTTCAACCACGACCACCTGCTGGATATCCTGATCAACACCATCCAGAACATTCCTAGCGTACAGGATACGGAAACCCTCGTTTCCCTGGATCAGGCAATTGAACGCCAGGTATGGGTGAAAGACCATCCTGAAGAGAAAGGCTATCACCGCAAGGACAAGAAATCAAGGAGAAAGTCCTAAACTGAAGAAAGAAGGCGGGCGGCAAAAGCCAGATCCTCCGGATTTGTGATTTTAATGTTGGACCTGCTTCCTTCTATCGTATCGAAACTGTAACCGCTACTCTCCATTACGCTCGCGTCATCCGTGAACAGTGGGGAGTACGGTTTTTTATATGCCAGCTTAAGGCGGGTGGAGTCAAAAACCTGCGGAGTCTGGACCAGAAGATAGTCTTCCCTGGTTACCGGAGTTGTGCCCGTGATTTCTCCTCCTTCAGAATAAACCTTCCGGCGCATTGATTCAACGACATTCAGAACAGGAATAACGCCGGCGCACTTGTCTGTAAGCGGATAAGTCAAGAGCCTGTTAATAAGATCCACAGGCACAATCGGACGGACTCCGTCATGAACAGCAACCACAGCCCCGTCCGGAATTATGTCCAGAGCCGCCCTTACGGAATGAAAGCGGGTAAGGCCTCCGGCAACTATTGTGTGAGGCACCGCGGATCCGCTTCTGTTAAAGGTCTCTTTCCACTCCTCGATGTGAGAAGATGGCAACACAAGCACGATTTTTACCGGGATATCCAGGCCGGAAAAAAGCTCCAGCGTCCTCAAAAGTATGGGTTTACCGTCAAGGGCGAGAAACTGTTTGGGAACGCGGGCCTTCATCCTTTTCCCGACCCCTCCGGCAGTGATTACCGCATAGTATTCCATTTGCAAATTTTTAACACGGCAAAATTATAAAAATTGGGCCGATTTTTCTTAATTTTGTGGTTAGCCAAAAAGTCTCGGATTGTGAAACAGATCAAGAAAGCTCTTATCTCCGTCTATAACAAGGACGGTATCATTGAGATAGCATCTTTGCTCCATAGAGAAGGTGTGGAAATCCTGTCCACAGGAGGTACCGCATCCTTTCTGGAAGAGGCCGGAATTCCCGTTTCCAGGGTAGAGGACCTGACACATTACCCTTCCATTCTGGGAGGCCGTGTAAAGACCCTCCACCCGGCGGTTTTCGGAGGAATTCTGGGCCGCAGGGACAATCCTTCGGACCAGGAAGAGTTCTCAAAATTCGCCATAGAGCCAATAGACCTTGTCATCGTAGATCTGTATCCGTTTGAGGAATATGTGGAAAAGGGGGCATCCCGCCAGGAAATAATCGAGAAGATTGACATAGGCGGAATATCCCTGATAAGAGCCGCGGCTAAAAACTACAACGATGTGGTGATTGTTCCGTCCAAGGCCCAGTACGGATACCTGCTTAACCTGCTGAAAGAGCAAGACTGCTCCACCAACATGCGCCAGAGGGAATATCTTGCAGCCAAGGCGTTTGAGGTTTCTTCCTCATACGACAGCGCTATTTTCAACTGGTTTAACGAGAGCATAAAAGCTCCCGCCTTCAACAAGGTCATAAAGGAATCCCGTCCTCTGCGATATGGAGAAAATCCTCACCAGGCCGGAGTTTATTTCGGAGCCAAGGACAGTCTCCCGGAGCAGATTCACGGAAAGGAACTTTCCCACAACAACCTGCTGGATGTAGAAGCGGCAATAGAGCTTATCGGCGATTTTTCAGAGACAACCGTAGCGATTATAAAGCACAACAATGCCTGCGGATGCGCAAGCGCCCCTACTCCGCTCGAGGCCTGGACAAAGGCCCTGGCCGGGGATCCGGTGTCCGCCTTCGGAGGCATAATAGTGACAAACGCCCCTGTGGAAAAGGATGTCGCCGAGGAAATGAACAAGATTTTCTTTGAGGTCGTGATAGCTCCTTCCTACAGCGGGGAGGCTCTGGAAATCCTCAAGTCCAAGAAGAACCGCATTATCCTGGTAAACAAGGGCGTGGCTCTTCCAAAGACAAAGTTCCGCAGCCTTCTGGGAGGAGTTCTGCAGCAGGAAAGGGACACCTATTCGGAAACTGCGGACGATCTCAAGACGGTAACCCTTCTGGCTCCTGAAGGAGACAAGGTGGAAGACCTTCTGTTTGCCAACAAGCTGGTGAAGCACTCCAAGTCCAACGCCATAGTTCTGGCAAAAGGCAAGCAGCTGATCGCCAGCGGAGTGGGACAGACATCCAGAGTGGACGCCCTAAAGCAGGCAATCCAGAAAGCCCACAGTTTCGGTTTCAGCACCGAGGGCGCAGTTATGGCTTCCGACGCATTCTTCCCGTTCAAGGATTGTGTCGGGATAGCGTTTGAGAACGGCATAAGAACTGTAATCCAGCCGGGCGGATCAATCCGTGACAACGAGAGTGTGGATTTCTGCAATGAGCACGGAGTCGCTATGGTAATGACCGGCATAAGACATTTCAAACATTGAAAGAAAAGTTAAGAAAAATATGGCATTTTCATTTTTGACACAGGAACTTGCAATCGACCTCGGAACGGCCAACACCGTCATCTTCATGAAAGACAAGATTGTGGTCGATGAGCCTTCTATCATCGCGATAGACATGAACACGAAAAAGCCTATGGCCATTGGTAACCAGGCCAGGCTGATGCACGGGAGAACGAATCCTAACATCAAGACAATCAGACCAATGAAGGATGGCGTCATCGCAGACTTCCAGGCTGCCGAGCACATGATCAGGGGATTCATCAAGATGATAAACAGCAAGAGGACCTCCCTGTTCACCCCTAACCTGAGGATCGTGATCGCCATTCCAAGCGGCAGTACCGAGGTGGAAACCAGAGCCGTAAGGGATGCCGCCGAGCATTCCGGGGGAAGAGACGTGTACATCCTCCTTGAGCCGATGGCGGCAGCCATAGGTATAGGACTGGATGTGGAGAAACCTTCCGGACACATGGTTGTGGATATAGGAGGCGGAACCACCGAATGTGCCGTTATTTCTCTGGGAGGCATCGTGTGGAACGAAAGTCTCAAGGTTGCCGGAGATGTATTTACCTCCGACATCCAGCAGTATATGCGCCAGCAATACAACATTAAAATCGGAGAAATCACCGCAGAGCAGATAAAGATTGCAGTCGGCGCGGCCCTTCCTGAACTGGAAACTCCACCGGAGCCATTCGTGGTAAGAGGCCCGAACCTTATGACCGCCTATCCTGTGGACGTTCCTGTAACTTCCATGGAGATAGCCCATTGCCTTGACAAGTCCCTGGCAAAGCTCGAAGTAACCATCATTAAGGTTCTGGAGCAGACACCTCCTGAGCTTTATGCCGATATCGTGAAGGAAGGCATCTACCTCAGCGGCGGTGGAGCCCTTATCCGCGGTCTGGACAAGAGGCTTTCAGACAAGCTGAAGATTCCGTTCCACGTTGCCGAGGATCCTCTGAGAGCAGTTGCAAGAGGAACCAACACCGCGCTGAAGAATCTTGCAAAGAGACGCTTCCTCCCTTACCTGATGAGATAATCTCTCCGGCAGATGAAACTTCCTCCGCTGATCTACAACTCCATAGGGAAGTTCCTGGTCTTCGCGGCTCTGGAGACCGTATGCCTGCTGCTGATCGTAAGAAACAGCACCGTGCAGAGTTCCAGAGTCATGGAGGGGGTACGCTCTGTCCAGTCTTTCTTCTGGGAAAAGAGCGAAGCCGTTAAAAGCTACACGGCCTTGCGGGGCACAAACAAGGCTCTTATTGAAGAAAACGCAAGGCTGGCAGAGCAGAACGCCAGGCTAAGGGAATTTATTATCCGCAGCCAAGGAGAAGGCAAACTGGAGGAAATCTCAGAACAGATAAAGGGAAATGTCGGAGACTCCGCCCTTTCAAACTACTCGTTCACCTTGGCAAAGGTCATCAAGAACACTCTCAACACCACTCACAACTACCTGATTATAGACAAGGGAGAAAATGACGGGGTAACTGAAGACCTTGGAGTTATGACGCCAAGCGGAGTGGTTGGAATTATCCGCGGGGCAGGTCCGCGTTTCAGCTATGTGATGAGTCTTCTGAGCCTCCGCCAGAGCATTAGCGCAAAACTTGGAAGAAGCGCCGGTCTGGGTACCCTCAAGTGGGAGGGCGGAAGCATCCGCAGGGCCTATCTTACGGAAGTGGCCCTGAACACCGAGGTGCAGAAGGGAGACACGGTTTTCACCAGCGGCAACTCGTCTTTCTTTCCTCCGGACATACCGGTTGGCAAGGCTCTTGGCTACACCATCGAGGACGGGATGTACAAAAGGGTGGAAGTGGAACTGCTTCAGGACTTCTCAAGCCTTGACTATGTGATAGTTATAAGGAACCAGAACAAGAGGGAGATTGATTCTCTCTCCGCGATAAACAATTCTTACCTGGAGAAAAAGTAGGATGAATACTTTCAAGTACATATTCGGATTTGTGGTGATTCTCGTCCTGCAGCTTCTCTGCTCGGAATTCATCAATCTCTGGCCGATACTGTACATTGCAGTCATTCCCCTTCTGGTGATTCTGCTGCCCCCGGACACCAGCACCTATCTTGTAATGCTGTGCGGGTTTGCCATAGGCCTTCTTACGGACGCCCTCAGCGACGGAATCCTGGGGCTCAACGCCGCCTGCTGCACCCTGCTTGCCGCATGCCGCAACCTGATAACCCGGCCTATGAGAAGGTATGATATCCAGACTGAAGAGATGGACCTTAACTACGGGGAATTCCGTCCGGGAAAACTTGTTATGCTGCTTCTGGCAAGCTATCTCATATTCTTCATACCTTACGTTCTCATAGACGGACCTATGGGAAAAGGCGTCCTGTATCTTTCGCTGAGGATTATTCTCAATGTAGCCGTTAACGTGGTTATAGCATATCTTCTGGTAAGGCTATGGATAAGAAGGTTTTTCTGATCTCGGGCATTGTAATCGTTGCTTTGTGCCTGGCCGCCAGGCTCTTCTATCTTCAGCTTATAGACGAGCGCTACAAGGTCAACGCCAACAACAACGCCCTGCTTTACCAGACAAAATATCCGGCCAGGGGAGAAATCAAGGACCGTAACGGAAACACCCTGGTGGGCAACAAGACCACCTACGACATTATGGTCACCCCGATAGATCTGCAGGAGTTCGACACCGTGGATTTCTGCGCGACTTTCCGCGTGGATATAGATAACGTAAGGAAAAAGCTCAAGTACTACAGGGATAACCGCCGCAAGATCGGATACCAGACTTTTACCTTCATAAAGCAGGTTCCGAGCGAATACTACAGCCACTTTGCCGAAAAGGCATACAAGTTCCCGGGGTTCTACGCCATAAGCAGGACTGCGCGCGTATATCCCTACGAGGCAGGTGCCAGCCTTTACGGCTACATAAACGAGGCAGACTCGGCCTATCTGGCCAACAACCCTGAATACCGCAGGGGAGACTATGTGGGAATCACGGGAATTGAGCGTTCCTACGAGGATGTGCTGAGGGGGAAAAAGGGCTATAACATTATGGTCCGCGATGTCCACAACCGCATACGCCAGAGTTTCCGAAACGGAGAAATGGACGTGGAGGCCGAGCCGGGGCGTGACCTTGTGGCTTCCATAGACGGCCCGCTGCAGCAATACGGAGAGCGCCTTATGGCCAACAAGGTCGGGAGCATAGTGGCCATAGAACCTTCCACCGGAGAAATCCTTGCAATCGTTTCCGCCCCGGGGCTTACCACGGAAGACCTTTCCAACATACGCAAAGAGTACGGACGGCTTGCAACGGACCCTTACAAGCCTATATTCAACCGCGCCGTGATGAGCGCCTATCCTCCGGGCAGCGTGTTCAAGACAGTCAATGCCCTGGTTGCCCAGCAGATGGGAGTAATCACCCCGGAAACCCGCTTCTCCTGCTCCAGGGGATTCTACTACTCCGGCGGAAAGATGGGATGCCACGGACACCGCAGCCCGCTTAACCTGAAAGAGTCCATTATGATGAGCTGCAACGCCTACTATGCCAACGTGTTCAGGGCCATGATGAAGAATCCGGACCATCAGCCAATTGGAGAGGCATTCGATTACTGGAAGGAGCAGGTTATGAAATTCGGCATAGGCACAAAGCTCGGCAGCGATTTCCCGTCCGAGCTTCAGGGCAACCTGCCGTCCACCAAGAATTACGACAAGATTCACGGCAAGGGAAAGTGGAACGCCTTCAACATTCTTTCTCTGGCTATCGGCCAGGGAGAAGTTGGAGCCACTCCGCTCCAGATCGCAAACGTTGCCGCAATCATTGCAAACCGCGGCTATTACATCATCCCTCACCTGATAAAGAACGCCCCGGATTCCCTTCGCAGAGCCAAATACACTGAAAAACACTGGGTGGGAGTGGACCGTGAGCATTTTGAACCGGTGATAGAAGGTATGTACCTTTCTGTCAATGCCCCTGCTGGCACCGGTGGAACATCGCGGAGAGCCCACATGGAAGACATAGACATCTGCGGCAAGACGGGAACTGCACAAAATCCTCACGGAAGAGACAATTCCGTCTTCATGTGCTTTGCCCCAAAGGAAAATCCAAAGATTGCAGTCTGCGTCTATCTGGAAAACTCCGGGGCCGGAGGAACCTGGGCGGCACCCGTGGCATCCCTCATCGTTGAAAAATACCTTAAGGGAGAAGTCTCCCGCAAGGATCTTGAGCAATATGTGGAGGGTGCCAACCTCAAGGCTAACGTACCTGTTAAACGGAAGAAATGATGGAAGGAATGTCATACGGTCAACAGCCCCGGGCCAGGAAGGTGGATTTCGGACTCCTCCTTTCCTACCTGTTCCTTGCCTTCTACGGCTGGCTGAACATATATTCCGCCGTCTATTCCGAGGATCACGCTTCCATTCTGGATTTCAGCCAGAGGTACGGCCTGCAGTTTATCTGGGTGATGATTTCCCTGGGAATCGCCATCCTGCTTCTGTATATAGTCAACCCGAGGAGTTTCCAGCCCTTATCCCTTCTGCTTTACCTTGGAATGCTGGCTCTGCTTGCCGCGGTAATCTTCCTGGGCAGGGAGGTTAACGGCTCAAAAAGCTGGTTCTATATCGGAAGCTTCGGACTCCAGCCCGCAGAGTTCTCCAAGATAACCACCTCTCTTCTGCTGGCCTACGTAATGAGCCGCTACGGCTTTTCGCTTTCCAACCGCAGGGATGCCATTAGGGCGGCTCTTGTGGTTATCGTTCCAATCCTGCTGATCCTGATGGAAAAGGAAACGGGCAGCGCCCTTGTGTATGTGGGCCTGATTCTGGTGTTCTATATGGAAGGCCTTGCCGGTTGGGTAATAGTTGCGGGACTCGCCCTTATTGCGATGTTTGTTATCACGATAGCCCTGAGTCCGCTTACTGCCGTAGTGTGCGCCCTCAGCGCCGCCGCGATTATAAGATTCTTCCTTAGCCGCAGGCTTGTGTGGCTTCTGACAGCAATACCTGTCGTTGTGCTTATCTGTTTTATACCAAAGCTTTCCGCACTTGAGAGCCTTTCTTTCCTCAATGCGATGAAACCCGAGGTCTGGGCTGTTATTTTGTTTGTGCCTCACTTTGTGCTGTGGCTCCGGGACCTTCTCGCCAGAAGAGACGAACGGGGAAGCGGACGGTTGATGCTGAGCCTTTTTTGCGCCATCGCGATGGTGTTCTCCGTTAATGTCATCTTCAACAAGGTGCTCCAGCCTCACCAGAGAGCAAGAATAGAGAACCTTTTTGGAATTACCGAAGACCTTCAGGGAATCGGCTACAACGTGCACCAGTCCAAGATTGCCATCGGCAGCGGAGGACTTACCGGAAAGGGATTCCTTAACGGAACGCAGACAAAGTACAACTTCGTGCCGGAGCAGAGCACGGATTTCATCTTCTGTACGGTTGGTGAAGAATGGGGTTTCCTGGGAAGCATAGCCCTGCTGGCCGTTTACATCTTCCTTATTCTCAGGATCATTCACCTGGCGTCCAAAAACGCGGACGCCTTCACCAGAATCTACGGATACTGTGTGGCGTCCATCTTCCTGATGCACGTCGTCATCAACATAGGAATGACTATGGGCCTGCTGCCGGTCATAGGCATACCTCTGCCGTTCCTAAGCTACGGCGGCAGCGGTATGGTGAGCTTCACCATACTGCTGTTCATCTTCATAAGACTGGATATGGAGCGTCAGAACAAAGACGCCTAATCTTCCATTTTGCCGAAAATCATCGTGCTGTTGTGGCCGCCGAACCCGATGGTGTTGCTGAGGGCAACCTTTACATCCCTCTTCTGAGGAACATTGAAGGTAAGGTTCAGCTTCGGGTCAATCTCCGGATCATCCGTAAAGTGGTTAATCGTAGGAGGAATGATGCCACTGTTGATGGCGTGAATGCAGGCCATTGCCTCAACGGCTCCGGCCGCTCCCAGCAGATGGCCGGTCATAGACTTTGTGGATGAGATGTTGATGTTGTATACGGAATCTCCGAACACCTCTGCAATTGCCTTAAG
>JAFYZX010000083.1 GCA_017548505.1 Bacteroidales bacterium
CGGAGTAAGAAAACTGCTTGAAGACCCGTCTGTGGAGGCTACAATGAGAAACTCGATGAACAGGAAAAGCTCTCTGCGCGATATGCTTAAAAAGACTCTTGGCCGTCTTGAGGACTAACCGTATTATCTGCCCTTGAGAATCTATCTTATTTGCCCTTGAAATGCCACGGCTTCTGCCAGTCGTAGGAGGCGCGTTTGAACGGTACAGGTTCAGAACTGACCAGCCACCATCCAAGGTGTTCCAACACATCGCGGAGATCATACTCCTTGCCGTCTATCTTGATGGTGCGGTATATCAGTCGGATTCCGTGGCTGTAGTCTGAATAGAAGTTGCCGTGGCGGATGAAAAGCGGCTGCTGCGGATGTCCGTCCGGATGATGCCATCCGTATATGGCCACGTGGCGGTCAAAACCGGCCTCATTTTCAAGCCTTGTGGTCAAAACTACATCTTTCTTCAGTCCGGACACGAACTGCCCGAAATGGAGCCCTTTTGCCCTCATCAGGGCGTTGATGGCGTTGTTGCTGTCCTCGAAGCAGAGTGGCTTCATGTTCCTGTCTCCAACCGGACGGAACGGAAAGATTTCTATACGTCCTTCTGCAGCCTCGTCTATCCTGTCCACCAGGAATGTTGTCGGCAGGGAGCAGTACAGGGAATCTGCCACCCTCTGAGCCGCCAGAGGTCCCATCGGCATACGCACAAAGTCCTCGTCGCTTCCCACTGCAAGATAATCGGGGAGCACCCACATTTCCACCGTGTACTTTTTGTTGATTTCCTTTCCCTTGCTATCCCGTTCTATGTGGTAAATGTTATATTTTATTTTCCGGAACTTCTTAAGTGCAGACGGCATATTTCCGGAAAGGATTTGCTTAACGGTTTCTTCCTCCATTTCCCAGAAATCCATATCCTGCACCTTCTTTATGAAGTCGTGTCCGGAAAGGGCTTCAACAGCCGACTTCTCTCGGCTGAAGTACGGAACTTCCATAAATCCGGCCTTCTTGTCAATCTTAGCCTTTTTTTGTGCGATAACATTTTGTGGCACAAGAGCCAAAATAGAGGCAGTAAACAATATCAGGAACTTTTTCATATAAGGTCTTTTTAAGTTAAACAAATATAATAATTATAGTTTTTGCATCTTCTAGCCCAATCATTACTATTTTATGATTATCAACAAATGATAATTATTTAATGATAATTATTTTTTAGGAAGGAGATTTTTTTATACTTTTGCGGAAAACAAAATAAATATGAGAAATCCTTTTGTGACAAATGGTTATGCCGGAAAACAATACTTTTGTGACCGCAAGGAAGAAACCGAGATAATGCAGAATTTGTTGCTCAACGAGAATAACATTGCTCTTATTTCTCCCCGTAGGCTCGGCAAAACAGACCTGATTTACCATGTTTTTGACAACAAGGAAATAAAGAAAAACTATCACTGTTTTGTCGTTGACATTTATGCAACCAAGAACCTCAACGATTTTGTGAATCTGCTGGGAAAGGCTGTAGTGGATGAACTGAGGCCAAAGGGAAAGCCTGTCTGGAAAAAGTTTTTGGATATTCTTTCATCGCTGAGATCCGAGATAACATTTGACAACAACGGAAATCCGGTATGGGGTGTAGGTCTTGGAACCCTGGAGAATCCGTCAATAACCCTAGACGAGATTTTTGATTACTTCAACAAGGCAGACAAACCCTGCCTTGTGGCTATAGATGAATTCCAGCAAATTACAAAATACTCAGACCAGACAATAGAGGCAACCCTAAGGACATACGTTCAACGGTGTACAAACGCTCATTTCATCTTTTCAGGTTCACAGAGGCATCTTATGAACGGAATCTTCACATCTCCGTCCAGGCCGTTTTACCAGTCGGTGACAATAATCAATCTTCATCCTCTTGACATGAAAGTCTATACAGATTTTGCGGTAAAGAAATTTGAAGAGAATGGAAAACATCTGGAAAGGAACGTTGTTTCAGTTATTTATGAGAGATTTTCGGGTGTAACCAGCTATATGCACCGAATATTGAACGTACTGTTTTCAAGAACTGAAAACGGAGGTACCTGTACTGTTTCAATGGTTGACGAAGCCATAGAGTTCATTTTGAAATTGTCTTCTGACACATACGAGGCTTTGCTGTATCAAATGCCCGATAAACAAGAAGATGTATTCTTGGCTATTGCCAGGGACGGAGATGCAAGGGAAGTTACGGGATCCCAATTCTTAAAAAGGCATAAACTCCCTTCAGCAAGCAGTGTTTCCTCCGCCATAAAAGGTCTTCTTGACAGAGATTTCATAACATACGAAAAGGGCACATATTCTCCTTACGACAAATTCTTTGCCCTTTGGTTGAAGTACAAAGGCATCATTTAAGAAACACCAGGTACTTTTCTTTTATCTCGATCGGGTGGTATTCGAGTTTGGCTTTGCGGAGGTTTTCGTCTCCGGAGTCGTCTTCGCGGTTTACGAGGGTGAAGGCCGGAGTGCCCTCCGGGATGTTTTCCCGCTCTCTCAAAACTCCATCCATATAGTTCAGGAATTCTTGGCTCATTGCCTGGTATGCTCCGCGATATTCAGTCAGCGCCTTTTCTATATGCACGATCAGGGTGTTGGAGTTTGTTTTCTCGGCGATGCTGAAGGCTACAACTTTACCATCGACTCTAAGCAAGCCGCCGTCCAGACCGAGGGCCTTGAGGTTGTTGAGGGCTACTCTGGTGGCGCAGAACTCGTTGCTTTTCCAGAAATCTCCGTTGCAGCCACCACGGCGGCACCACTCGTCATTCATCGCGAGGCATTCCGGAACGTTTTTTTCCGTGATTGATTCAAACCGCCAGTTGTAGAGTCTGCGGAAGCCGTTTGCAAAGTTGCGCTTGCTCTGGTATTTCTTGCCGCGGAGTGTCTTGAGGCTTTCCGCATCGTAGATGTAGTCTGCGCCCATGCGGAAAAGTTCCGCGGTGTACTTCCCGCTGAAATGCTTTTCAAAGAACTCCAGCTGCTGCGGCAGTACTCCGTAAAAGACAAGCTTGCCGTTCTCGGCGAACAGGGAAGAAACAAGGTCTGCTACCTGCCAGTCATCGGCTCTTCCTACGGGCATAAGGTAGTTTTGTCCATGGTCCATGTTATACTGCACCAGAACAAGGTCTCCGATCCAGGCAACCTTGCTCTTGAACGTGTTCTTCCAGAGATACTGGTATGTAAAATTGTAGTCTTCCGAGTTGAAGTCGGGGACAGAAAAGAGCTCCCTGATCCAAGCCGAATCAGAGAGTTCTATGTCTTTGAATATTATTTCATTCCCAGCCATTCTTTCAGGGTCTTGACAGCTTCCTCTCTCATGTCCGGAGGAAGATTGGAGATTCTTGCCCTGTGGCTTCCGCCTGGAGCGATGTAGAACTTTATGTTGTCGTGGCCCGGACTGTTAGGCCTTACGGATGACCAAGGGTCCCATTCTCCATAGATGAACATCATCTTGTTGTCCGTTGTGGCTACAAAGCTCGTGAGGTTCTTGTAGAGGGTCTTGTCGAACTTGAACTTGCGTCCGCCAGGCAGGAAGATTTTCCTCAGATATCCCTTTGAGGATTTGATCTTCAGCAGCCCCTTGAACGGCTTGGTATCGTAGCCGTAGTATCCGAGTTCCTTGGCGGCCTGAACGAAGAACGGAGCGTTGTCGTCCCAGCTCTGGAAGTAGTCCGGTCCCACAGCATCCACAAAATACTTGAACAGCACATCGTCGCTCTCCGTTGTTGCCGGGATGGTGGAAGTCTTTCTTCCCCACTGCCAGAATGCGAACGGGAACTCCAGCACGCAGTAGTCCAGAACTTCAGGTATGGAAATGTTGTAGGTGATCTTGTTCTTCTCGCTCCAGTCGCTGAGCAAAGTCTCCATCGCGGCCCTTCTCTTGAGGATTTCCAGCTGGAAGTTGTAGATGATCGCCCTGTCTTCCGCAGTTCCGGTGGAATCTCTCAGGAACGGCTCGTGCCTTCCGTCTTCCTGGGCTCTAGCAACAGGTCCGACATACGGTACGGATACATCTACGTCCTTAGGGTAGAACATCGTGTAGCACATGCAGTTCTGGCCGCCCTTGCTGATACCCGTGGCAATCCATTTTCCGTAGAAGAGGTGCGAGAGGGCCTTCCTGACCTCGTGAAGGTCGGCCGCTTCCTGCTCGGCCGTCATATAGTCCCAGTTGAGCTTGTCCCAGGTTATCGTAGAATCATCCTGCATGAACGGCACGCTCTCGTTGAAGTAGCGGTGCTCCACCAGCACGAAGTTGCACTTGAGCAGGAACGCCACCTCCTCGTCGTACCTCGGGTTGGCTCCGTATTTTGCGGTGTATCCTTCCGTGATGATAACCGTCGGTGCCTTGAAGTCTGCAAATCCCACAATCACCCTCTGCTTGAACAGTCCTTTCTCCGGATGCTTGTGGTCTATCGGCTGGGTGATGAACATCCTGTACTTTGCTTTCAAATGGCCCTTCAGCTGCCCTGCTACCGGAATTCTCTCAATGTCCGAAAACCTTGCCCACGGCTGGTTTGGAAGCACATAGCGGTTACACCATTCAAAGTCCTCCAGCACCAGGGAATCCACATTGGATGACGCGAATCTCGGCCCGGCCAGATACCTCAGGCTATCCTCATTCTGGGCAAATGCGCTTCCGCAAAACAGCATCGCTGAGGCAAACGCCACAGCCACAAATTTTCTCAACGATTTAATATTCATATCAATAAGTTTTATTATCGCGATAATGTTATCTACAAATTTAGGCAAAATTCGTTTCAAAACGCGGTAATAAAAATTATTACCAAAACAAAAAATCTATATATTTGCAGGCAGATAAAGTGATTGTTGATGCGATTTAATGCTTGTTGGGTTTTAAATATGGTTTACAAACCAAGAATATTTTCTATTTTTGTAAACCACAAAACAACAACATCATGGAAAAGAAAGAACTATTTGGAATGCGGCTTAAATGCGCTAGAGAAATGAAATGTCTGTCTATGGCCGATTTGGCTGGAAAAATGTCTGACATAGTTTCCAGGCAGGCCATATACAAATATGAGTCTGGTAAAATGCTTCCAGACAGCAAGGTGCTTTTGAAACTGGCAGAGGTCTTGAATGTTAAGGTAGACTATTTCTTCAGGCCGTTTAATGCAGCCCTTTCCGGAATAGAGTTCCGCAAGAAATCCAAGATGGGCAAGAAAACCAAGAAGTCTATCGAGAAGAGGGTTGTGGATTATATAGAGCGCTATTTTGAGATTGAGGAAATTGTGGGGATAGATAGAAATTCATCCTCCATTCGCCGGGAAGAAATTGCTAGAAATCGTGAAGATGTTATAAAAATCGCGAAAACAATTAGAGAAGAATGGGGCTTGGGGAGTGACGGGATAAAAGATGTGATCGGACTTCTTGAAAGCAAGGGAATAAAAGTAGTTGAAATAAATGAGACAGAAGACTTTGACGGGTTGAGCGGAACTGTTGGAGATTCTCTTGTCATTGTTTTGAATTCAAATATAATCCCGACCGAGAGAAAGCGGTTTACTGCCCTTCACGAACTGGGACACCTCGTCTTGAATTTTGAAGAAGGCCTTGATGATAAGGAGAAAGAGGGCTTGTGCCATTTATTTGCCAGTGAGTTTCTTCTTCCGTCAAATGAATTCAAGATTATTGTCGGAGACCTTTCAAAGGGTTCTTTGAATATGGTGGAATTTGCGGATATTCAGCAAAAATACGGGATTTCCATAGATGCTCTCGTTAGGAAGGCTGAAGACGAGAGTATGATATCTGGCAACAAATATAGGAGTTATCATATCCGCAAAAACTCAAATGCCGATTTCAAGAAATATGTTGAAAGGAGCAGGATAGAATCAGAAACTCCACGCAGATTTCTCTCTTTGGTTTATAACGCTTACTCCAGAAGTTTAATTAGCGTATCAAAGGCCGCCGCCCTTCTGAATATTCCTGTAAATGATGTGTTAGACAGGGCTTTGTTTGTATAGAAATGAAAAAAATAGTTGTCAGCGATACCAATATTTTCATTGATCTTGTAAAGCTCGGTTTGCTAGACAACTTTTTTATGTTGCCATGGGAAATCCATACGACGGACTTTGTTATAAGCGAGTTAACTGATTCTACACAAAAGGCGGCGTTAAATGTCTTTATAAAACAAAAGAAATTGTCTGTAGGGACATTAAGTTCAGAGGATGTTACAGAAATGCTTGAACTAAGCAACCAATCTCCTCGCAATATTTCCATTACGGATATATCTGTCTGTATTTATGCCAGAAATAACGGATATATGCTGCTGACTGGTGATAAGCAATTGAGAAAAGTTGCGATTGCAGAGAATATTATCGTTCACGGAATACTATTCCTTTTTGACGAATTGGTGTCTCACTCGATTTTGACACCAGGGCAGGCGGCCGAAACCTTAATAGAGTTAAAGAGAATTAACACACGCCTTCCTATAGAAGATGTTAATGAACGTATAAACATGTGGTTAACAAAATCTAAAGAGAAGCAATAAACAGTTAAAGATGGAAACGGATAAATTGTTTTTTGAAGAAAAGGGAGCGGAGTTGCTCAAGAACATCGGGATGACAAAAGCTGAGTTTGCCCGGAGGATGTGCATTCATAAACAGAATGTCAACCTTCTGTTCAAAACCAAGAACATTATGGTTTTGAGAAAGGCTGCCGAGGTTCTAGGTGTTTCTTTTGAACTCTTGGTTTCCCACACTCAACCGATGGACTACGAGAGCTGCACTTTCTTTGAGGATTATGCAAAGAAAGGAGATCTGAACAAGGCAAAAGAACTCCTCGAGGCCATCAATGAAGCTAATCTTACAAAGGAAGAGCGCGATTGGTTAAGAAAAAACATTTGATTAAAAGAGAGTTGCACGATTTGCGGTCAAAAATTTTGACCGCAAATTACTTGTTTATGCTCCACAACTGTAAAATAATACGACAATGAAAATCCAATATGCATCAGACCTTCATCTGGAATTTGCTGAAAACAGTCGTTATCTAAAGGAACACCCATTGATAAAGACGGGTGATATACTTGTACTGGCAGGAGATATTGGATACCTCGGCGATGACAACTATTCCAAGCACCCTTTCTGGGATTTGGTTTCAGAACAATATGAACAGGTGCTGATAGTTCCCGGAAATCACGAGTTTTACAAACAATATGACATAGCAACGCTTAAGGATGGAGAAATCCTGCAAATCCGCCCCAACGTAAAGGTATATTACAACGCTTTGGTCAGCCTCGGCGATGTTGATATCATTCTATCCACTTTATGGGCTCGGATTCCGATTCAGTTTGCCTTTATCACGGAATGTGGAGTCTCTGATTTCCACAGGATTCTATACAATGGAGAAACCCTCGTGTCTGAACAGTTCAACAAACAACATGATCTCTGTATGGCCTTCCTCCGACAGGCTTGTGAATCATCCACGGCTGCCCATAAAATAATAGTCACTCACCATCTTCCTTCTTTCCAGTTGTCCGATCCTGTTTATAAAGGAAGCCGTATCAGCGGTGCTTTTGTTTCCGATGAAGATGAATTCATTGAAAACGGCGGAGCGGACTATTGGGTTTACGGCCATTCTCACCGTAATATTGACAAGCAGATTGGAAAAACGCAATTCGTTTCAAATCAGCTCGGATATGTTTTTGCCTACGAGCATCGTTCTTTTAGCCCACAAAAGTTTTTGGAGATATAATCCCCGAAAATCATTATATTTGTTCTATACATGATTTAAATACTGGAACCATGAACATCATTATCACTTTACTCATCGGAGCAGTTGCTGGCTGGCTTGCCGGCTTCTTCGTAGTTAAAGACAAAGGCGGTCTTATCTGGAACATTCTCATCGGTCTTGCCGGCGGTTTCGTTGGCGGATGGCTGCTTGGCAAACTTGGCGCTACCAGTCCATTCTGGGCACAATGGTATGGCCAGATTGTTAGTGCTGTCATTGGCGCTGTTATCCTTCTTGCCATCTGGAACATCATCAAGAAGGCCTTCAAGTAAACCTAAAGACCAGAATCGGCTCACAAAGCCCCTTAAAGCACATTATACGGCTCAGTTCCATCAAATTGAGCCGTATTTCTTATAGCATCACAGCGTCAGGATGATTACTTTTTATGAAGAGGGTAAAGTAGATGGGAAGATATGTGATGAACCGGTCTTTTTTTATAAGCCTCTCATTTGACAATACAAAAGCATCGTGTACATGGTAGTCGGGATTCGCCAGGAAGGCATTGAGAGCCCTGTGAATGGTGTAGTCTTTTCCGGATTTGACTTCAATGGGCAGGATGGCCGCGTGGTCGTAATCATCCAGAAGGAATTCCACTTCGCCGTGAGCCTTGTTGTCATAGTAGTAAAGTTGTCCGGAACAATGGGCCTTCAGTTCTGAGGCAACAACGCTTTCATATACACTACCCAAATTTACACTAACCCGGTCATTTATGACGGCGTCGATGTTGTGCTTGTATAGCTCATTGGTAAGAAGCCCGACATCGTTCATGTAGAATTTCAGTAAATTCTTGCTTTCGGACTCTTTAAGCGGGAATACGGGAGAAGATACAGCCTTCACCTCAATAGCGATACCAGCCCCGGATATATAGTCAAACTCATCTTGGTAGTCTTTGTTCCGCTTACTTTTTTTATCCTCTACATCACGATATACGACACGTTTCTTTTTATTCCCCATCAAAGAGGGTATCATATTATAGATTCGTGTAATCTTGAGTTTATGATCGTCATCATATTGTGCCGCATCAATCCCATACAGTGTATGAATTGCTTCATGGATGTCACGTACTGCAATAATATTCCTGGAGCTCAGAAATTCATTGACAGCATCGGGCAGTCCGCCCACAAGAAGATATTTCTTGAAAAGGTCCATCATCCGGGCATGCATAGGCTCGTCCAGAGACTCCCTCTGGTAGAATTTTTCCTCCAATACAGAGACGGCTTCTTCGGTAAACCCATTTGCCCAAAGGAACTCTTCGAAATCAAGCTGAAACATATGCTTGATGATAATACTCCCGGCGGGCACGGATGTCGTCTGTCTAAGCGTAACCCCAAGAAGAGAGCCGCTGGCAATATATGTATACCGTCCATCTTCCTTTAGGAATTTCAGCAGAGTAAGAAGATGGGGGTATGCCTGAATCTCATCCAGGAAGATAATCGTGTCTTCCTTTGTTCCTCTTAACTTGTCTCCGGCCACCGTGCTCAGCCGGAAATAAAACTCCTCTTTAGTCGTTGCCATTTCAAACAGCCTGGAGCCGTTTTTATCCTCTGAAAAATTAATCTCGACATAGTTTTTGAAAAGGGACGTTGCTACGTCGCGGATGATATATGACTTTCCTATTTGACGAGCTCCATCGATAACCAGAATCTTGCTGTTCCTTTCGGCAAGATGATTATAAATATAAGAACGTATCTTTCTTTTCAGCATAAGATTTTATCTTTTACAGGACAAATATACGCTTTTCTAAGAAAAATCAAACACAAAATAAACGCTTTTCTAAATAAAACCCACCATAAAAACAACGCTTTTCCAAGACGCTTCAAAATAAAATAAATACTACCTTTGTGTTAATTCCTTATGAACAAAATCAGAATCACAGCCCTCCGCCAGACTACCTATCCTGACCTCATTGCCCAATATGAGAATCCCATCCAGCACGCTTGCGACATCAAGCTTGGCCAGCAATGGATCTCAGAAAACGCCCAGTGTCCAGAGAATTTCTGCCCTTCTGCCTGGGATTCCATGAGACCTTTTGTTGAATCTCTTGCCAACGGACAAGGCAATTTCTTCGACGGCTGGATGAAAAACCCCATGAGCGCCATGATCAGCTGCAATGATGGTTTCCGCCCTGTGTCTTTTTATCTGGAAGTAATATAATGACCGAAAACAATAACAATCAAAAGAATAAGAAACCCGGTTTTTTATCTCAACTATTGCTGGGCTTCCTGGTGACAAAAGCTGCCGGTTCTGTTGTCCGTCACGTCAAAGAGAACAAGCGCAAGCGTGACCAGGAGTGGCACGATACTGTTTTCTGGCAAGAGGCTATTCGCCGCAAAGAATCTGAAGATTTCAACGATGACATCAAGGATGATTTTGATGATGACGATGACTGGATTTAGTGAGATAAGTAATCGTGAGTTATTTTTCCCTACTTTTGTACGCTTATAGATTTGATTACGATGAAGAACTTTGTAGAAGAACTCAAATGGAGAGGAATGATCCAGGACATTATGCCCGGGACAGAAGAAAAACTGATGGAAGGACCGCAGGCAGCTTATGTGGGAATAGACCCAACGGCAGACTCGCTGCATATTGGTCACTTGGTAAGCGTGATGATACTGAAGCACTTCCAGAGGTGCGGGCATAAGCCGATAGCGCTGGTAGGAGGAGCAACCGGAATGATCGGGGACCCGTCCATGAAGTCTGCGGAGAGAAACCTTCTGGACGAGGAGACTCTTAGGCATAACGTGGAGTGCATCAAGGCACAGCTGGGAAGGTTCCTGGACTTTGAAAGCGATGCACCGAACAAGGCGGAGCTGGTCAACAACTATGACTGGATGAAGGACTACACGTTTATCAACTTCATCAGGGATATTGGAAAGCATATAACAGTCAACTATATGATGGCAAAGGACTCCGTGAAGAAAAGGCTCAGTACGGAGTCCAGGGAAGGAATGTCGTTTACAGAGTTCAGCTACCAGCTGCTGCAGGGATATGACTTTTTGTGGCTGTATGAGCACAAGGGATGCGTGCTGCAGCTGGGAGGAAGCGACCAGTGGGGAAACATCACCACCGGAAGCGAGCTTATCCGCAGGATCCTTGGAAAGGAAGCCTTTGCAATGACATGCCCGCTGATAAAGAAGGCCGATGGAACAAAGTTTGGAAAGACCGAGAAAGGCAATATATGGCTGAGCGCAGAATATACCAGCCCTTATACCTTCTATCAGTTCTGGCTGAATGTCAGCGATGAAGATGCAGAAAGGTACATCAAGATATTTACGATGCTGCCTAAGGACGTGATAGATGCGGCTATAGAAGAGCATCGCCAGGACCCGGGAAGAAGGGTGCTGCAGAAGATTCTGGCAAAGGAAGTAACCATAATGGTGCACGGAGAGGCAGAGTACAACAAGGCTGTGGACGCATCCAACATTTTGTTTGGAAAGGCAACAAGGGAAGCCCTCCAGAACCTGGACGAGAAGACCTTCCTGGAGGTATTCGACGGAGTACCGCAGTATGCACTGTCGAAGGACAAGCTCTCAGCTCCGATCCTGGACCTTCTGGCAGTGGACACACAGGTGTTCCCGTCAAAGGGCGAGGCCAGGAAGATGATCCAGGCAAACGGCTTGAGCATAGACAAGGAGAAGTTCACCGATATCAACGGAACACTCTCCGAAAACCTTCTGATAAACGGCAAGTACGTGCTGGTACAGAAGGGCAAGAAGAACTATTACATATTACGTTTTGAGTAATTTGAATTCTATTATATGGAAGAAGTAAGTAAGAGAGTACAAAAGGTTCAGAGGGAAGTGCAGAGGCATCTGGCGGAGATAATACGCTCCAAGGGGATGGCTTTCTTTGGCGGAGCGCTGGTGACGGTAAGTGAGGTGAGGATGAGTCCGGACCTCTCTTACGCCAAGGTATTCATAAGCTGCTTCCCGTCCGAGAAGAGGGAGGCCGTGATGAAGACCCTGTCCGAGAAGAACAAATCCATCCGCGGAGATCTGGGAAGAGTGGTTGCAAAGCAGCTGAGGATAGTGCCGGAGCTGGCTTTCTTTGAGGACACAACACTGGACTACGCACAGCATATCGATGATGTTCTGGCAAGAGATCCTGTAAAGCCGGAATCAGAGGACGGGGAGAAGGCAGAATAATCGTTGAAGAATTTGATATGCATCTCCCTTCCTTCATAGCCAGGAGATACCTTTTCTCAAAGGCGCACCGCAATGTGATAAACATCATATCGGTTGTGAGCGCCGCGGCTATAGGAATCGGATGCATGGCCCTGATAGTCATACTCTCAGTCTATAACGGATTCGACAAGATCGTTGAATCGTCATATAACAGCTACATACCGGATTATGTGATTACCCCGGCCAAGGGCAAGACCATCAATCTTGAAGAGCAATCAGTTTCCTCAGCGATAAAGAAGATTTCATCTGCGGGAGGCGCTGAGGTTTTTCCGGCTTTGGAAGAAACCGTCTATGTGCAGTACGATGTAGTGCAGTCCATAGCCAAAATCAAGGGAGTGCCACGTGGGTACGAGAATCTGGAAAGACTTCAAAACTGCATTTCGGACGGAGACTTTGAGCTGGAGTTCGGAGACCTGCCGAGAGCCGTGGTGGAAGACAACCTGGCACTGACGCTTATGCTCAAGCCGCAGTTTTTCACTCCGCTGGAAATCTATCTGCCATCCCGCACGGATGACATTTCTCTGGTAATGCCGCAGCAAAGCCTCCTGAGCCAGGAAATAAGGCCGGCCGGCACGATAACCCTCCCGGCGGCAGACGACAAGGGAACGGTTTACATCAGAGACTCCATTGCCAGGGAACTGATGGAACTGGAAGAAGGAGAATGCACCCGCCTTGAAGTTTATCTCGAGGGCAACTCCGGACGTTCCGCGATGAAGGAAGTGAAAAAGATGCTCGGAGAAGGCTATCAGGTCAAGGACCGGTATCAGCAGAACGAGACCATCTACAAGATGATGAAGGCGGAAAAGTTTGCCATCTATATGATACTGCTGTTTGTGGTGATTGTCATATCGGTGAACATACTGGCCAGCCTTTCCATGTTGATAATCGAGAAGAAAGAAGACATCGAGACATACAAGGCCCTGGGAATGACAAACAGCTCCGTCCGCAAAAGCTTTATCCTGCACGGATGGCTGATATGCATGGTGGGGGCGGTACTGGGCGTGGCGCTTGGACTGGTGCTCTGCTGGATACAGCATCGGTTCCACATAGTGGGGCTTCCGGGCAACTTTGTAATCAGCTGGTATCCGGTTGTTGTAAAGGTCTCCGATGTGATACTGACCCTGCTCAGCGTAGCGGTTATCGGTCTGATAATGGCCTACATACCGGCAAGAAGCATAAGGGCTGACAAGAAAACAAATACATAAAAAACAATATCATGAAAAAGATTTTTGCCTTAATGATTGTGGGTGTGATTGCCTTCTCCTGCAAGAACGCCAACGAAAACCAATCCACGGAACCGGAAAACAATGCTGCTGTTACCCCACAGACAGAAGTTCAGCCTGAAGCGCAGCCAATCGACACGCTTGCTCTCTTTGATTCAATCAACGGAAAGTTTGTGGACATGTCCGGTGAACAGTTCTGGTCTAAGGATATTTTCACTCCGGATTACTATGAGGCTTGCCAGAAACTCTGCGAGTTTTCAGACGGAGATGCCCTCTGGTGCCTGGGCAGTATTCAGGAGTTGAGGTCGCTGAGCCTTACAGACCCGGCAGAATTCAAGATTCAGGATTATGCCCATATAACTGCAGAAGCCGCTCTTGACTGCAGGGATGCAGGTGATGGAATGGAAGGAACAGAGTTCCGCACCTTGAAGCTTATCCTCCGCGACGGCAAGTGGCTCATAGATGACGTGAACAATTCCAAGGAGGCCTATCTTGAGGCTATCAAGGAGCACGAAGAATCAATCAAATAGTTTCTCTGCGATTTAACAGCCGGCAATGTTTTACCGCTTGCTCACATTCTCAGAAGCCCTTGGCAAGTTCAACGATTTTCTCTGGACGTACATCCTTGTAGCCGTGCTGCTGGCCTGCGCCGTCTGGTTCACGCTCAGAACCAAGGGTGTGCAGTTCCGCATGATAGGGGAGATGTTCCGTCTTCTAGGTGGTAGCAGAAAAAGCGGATACCGGGATATCGACCGGGCGCGAGCCGTTGCGGGCAACAAAAGGAAGATCTCATCCTTCCAGGCATTTGCCGTATCGCTGGCTTCCAGCGTGGGAACGGGTAACCTTGCCGGAGTGGCGATAGCCATTGCCGTGGGCGGTCCCGGGGCAGTGTTCTGGATGTGGGTAATCGCGATAATGGGATCTGCCACGGCCTTCATAGAGGCGACCCTGGCGCAGCTTTTCAAGCAGAAATCGGAGGGCGGATTCATCGGAGGCCCGGCATACTACATACGTCGGGGACTCAAGAACCCGTTCCTGGCCGCACTCTTCGCCGTGCTTCTGACAATAACTTTCGGTCTGTCGTATAACTCCATACAGAGCAATACCATAGGGGATGCTCTGGTGGTGGCCTTCAACCTGAACGAGATTCTCCCATATCAGATAAATGTCTTTGGGGTCTCCGTTGCCGCCGGAAAGGTTCTGGTGGGAGCGGTTCTGGCGGCACTGTCCTTTACCGTTGTATTCGGAGGCATCAAGAGAATCGCCAAGGTCAGCGGCGTGCTGGTTCCGGTCATGGCCCTTGCATATCTTGCCCTGGCGCTGTTCGTCCTTGTCAGGCACATAGACCTCATTCCGTCTGTATTCTCCCTGATTTTTGAGAACGCGTTCGGCATAGGGCAGGTGGCCGGCGGCGGGCTCGGGGCTACTATGATGATAGGTATAAAGAGGGGACTTTTCTCCAACGAGGCCGGTGAAGGATCCGCTCCGAACGTTGCGGCCACTGCAGACGTGTCCCATCCTGTAAAGCAGGGACTTATGCAGGCCCTGGGAGTGTTCGTGGATACGCTCGTGGTCTGCAGTTGCACCGCTTTCATCATTCTTTTCAGCGGAACCCACACGTCGGGAGACCTGAGCGGAATCGCCCTTACCCAGGCGGCACTGGAAAGTGAAATCGGGAAATTCGGAACGTTCTTCATTGCAGCGGCCATCTTCCTTTTCGCCTTTTCCAGCATCATCGGGAACTACTACTACGGAGAGGCTAACATAAGATTCCTAACAAAGGACCGTCACCGCTGGATCCTTTGGATGTTCAGGGCCTTGTCCGGAGGGCTGGTGGTCTTTGTGGGAGCATGCGCATCCCTGGATTACGTCTGGACTGTAGGAGATATCTGCATGGCGCTGCTGACCCTCGTGAACATCTTCGCGATTGTCCAGCTCGGAAAGTATGCCTTCCGCCTGCTCAAGGACTATCGCAAGCAAAAGAAGGAAGGCAAAGACCCTTCCTTCAAACGCTCCCAGCTGCCCGATGTGGACATCGACTGCTGGGAGGATGATCTAAGATATGCTCTCGATGAAGGAGAAGCTAGCGCTGACGTAAAAGATTTTGATCCAGAGTCATTTTTGAGGGGTTTGAAAGAGGAAAGCAGGAAAAATAATGGCTGAATTTGCCGATGAAAGACTCGGACGAGGCGATGGTGTTCTGTAAATCGTTGATTATCAACACATCCCCAAATAAGGCATCTAAAAAGAAACCTCTTATTTTAGAGCGCTCTGAATATCAGCAAGTTATGAGCCGCCATCGCCCCAAGGCCACCAATGTCAAATTCTTCAAAACGGAAAGGTTAGGATAATCCGCATACTTCATGAAAGTATGGATTACAGAAGGCATATGCAATAATGCCGGTTACTTTTTGAAGATGGCATAGATAGCGGAGCCGCTGCCAGTCATCGAGACGTATGCGGCTCCGATTTCTTTCAGGGAGTCCTTGACTTTCTGGAGTTGAGGGAATTCCTTGAATACCGGAGCTTCAAAATCGTTGACGATTCTTCCCTGCCACATTTCCACCGGTATTGAAATCAGTTCTGTCAAAGCCGTATAAGGGGTGCTTGATTTAGTGTATTGGCAATTTTCTCCAGATTTTGAGTCGTGGATAATTCTTCCAGAGCCAACCTTTTTTCTTTTTGGCACGATGGAGTAGGCTTTCTTGGTGGAAACGAAGCAGTCCGGGGAGAAGGCTATCTCCACGCGATAATTCTCCATAAGGTTTTTCAGGGACTTGCTTATCTGAGATTCTTTTTCCGCCTCGTTTGTGCTTGAGAGTAAAGCTGTTTCTTTCATGTTGCAGCTTGCCCTTTCCGGCGAGCTGCATTCTGACAGCGGAGTGAGGATTTCTCCGCGGCCGGTTACCAGCATCGGGGTGTTGCGGACAAAGAACGGACAGTCGCTGCCGAGTTTTGCCGCATATTCCATAAGCTGGTCATCCGTAAGGTTCAGACCGCAGAGTTCGTTGAGGGCCGTGAGGGTACAGACGCCGTCGCTGCTCCCGCCGCCGAGGCCTGCTCCGACTGGGATGTGCTTTTCCAGAACAATCACTGCCGGAGGAAGCTGGAAGTCAGCATCCAGGAGCTCGTAAGCCTTTACGCAGATATTGTCCTGCGGGTATCCCGGGTAATCCAGCCCGCACTCGATCATGCGGACCTTCTCGGAATAGTTTTCCGTATAGAAAAGCGTTTCCTCGCTCTGTGTGGAGCAGACGTTTACCGTGAGCTTATCCGGAACAAGGTTGCTGTTTTCCGGGGAGACCGGAAAGAAAATGCTCTCTATTTCGTGGAACCCGTCTTCACGTTTCTCAAAGACATATAGCCCGAGATTGATCTTGGCAGATGGGTATAAAGTAAGGGTTTTCACCTGTGTTTTATTGTCTTATATGTTTGTAACCGGGGATATCCTCCGCCATTCAATAGTGCCTGCCCGAAGAGTCTATCGCTTAAAAATGATTTCCTTGTAGAAATCTGCAGTAAATGCGTTCAGTTCTTCTTCTGTCTTTGCGCGATTCTTCTTTTTGAGTTTCTTAGGAAGGGTGCCGTCCAGCTCTTTAGCCTTTGCATTGATGCGGATCTGGAGGCTGCGGTTCCTGCCTATGATCTCGTTCTGGTGATAGAGATAGTTTGAGTTCGCCTTGTACCAGCGTTTTACAAAGAACCAGTAAGGATGATCCGGATATTCCCGTTCCATATTCTTGGAGTCTGAGAAGTGGTGCTGCTCGGCCTCCTGCCAGTCGTCGTAGCGGCCCCATCCTGCCGGAACTTTTGTCATTCCAAGATACCACGGAACATACTGCTCTACGCAAGGTCTTCCAGGGCACATCCACATAATGCATCCTGTTTCTCTTGGCATCCAGTTTCTGAGCTGGAAGATTGTGGAAACGATGGTCACGTGGGTGCAGACTCCATCTATGTGCCTTGGATCCTCATGACCCCTGGCCGGCTGCTCCGGAGCGCCCTCGATCACCTTTGGCTTCTCGCGCTCGAAGTGAATGGAGAGCATGTTGATCATATCGTTTACTGACATCTTCTTTGCGGGAGTGAACATCGGCTCCACGGAATAAGGATCGTAGTCGTAGTTTCCCTGTGTAATGTATTCGATTACAGCCTTGTGGCGTTTGGTGTTGCCGTCGCTGTCGATCCTCTTCGGATCTGAATAGGCCAGGCGGAAATTGAACTCCTTCCTTGAATGCGGATCATACCAGCCGCGGCTGATGGCGTAGTCGATGATGTCCGGGCTTCCCATAAAGTTCTCCTTATCCTCCAGGTCTACTCTGGTAATCGTGTAGTAGTTAGGAATGGCCATAACCTTGTCGTCCGGAACTCTCTGGGCAACCCAGTGGCGGCCCTTTACAACTGCCACAATCCATCCTTCGTTCGGGTCGGCGACAGAATATGTTCTTCCGCTTCCCTTGTATCCGTACTGCTCAACTGCCTCGCCGATGATCCTTACGGCATCCCTTGCGCTGGTGGCGTATTTTGCAACGTCCATCCTGAGGTCGTAGAGAATGCCTCCGTCCGTAAAGTCGTCCTTGTCTTCCCTGGAGTTGCATCCGTCTGAAGCGATGGCCACACCGTATTGATTCATAGCGGCATCCGCAACGCTCATTCCCGGAAACTCCACCCAGAAGAACTTGGCGTTTTTCTTTTTGGCGTTCACTATTGAAGCCGGAATCTTGAGCCCGCCCTCGGTCATAGCCGGCTGCGTTCCTGCCGGAGCGATGTAAACGTTGAGCATCTGCTCTCCGGAATCATCCTCATTATGTGCAAACAGCACGCTACCGTCCACCGTGGTGTTTTTGCCAGCAATAATCGCAAAGCAGTTCTCCCCCGTCACATCCGTCCCCTGCCTGTCAGCAACTATGTCCCCCTTATCCGGAACAATCGCTTGCCTTTCCGGAACTATCCTATCTGTTGTCTGAATTGTTAAACCAGAGATTCCTGTCTCTGCTGCCTTTCTATCATTGTTTTGCGCTATCGCTGATGAAAAACAAGCGCCAAGGCCAACAAAAGAAACGGTTAAAGCCAATAGATAAAGAGATCTTTTCATAATCAAGGTTTTAAAATCAGGTTAAAGTTAGAGAATTTTTCCGAAAGTGGAGTACTCGGCGATGGTGTCTTGTAACTCACTGATACACAGCCCTCCCTGAAATAAGAAGTTCTTTTGACAAGGTCTTATTTTAGGAGCCCCTGATAGTCAGCATTTTACAGTACACCATCGCCGAAATGGCCTTCTCTTGTATGGAAGATTCTCTCTTGCTAATAGGCTGAAATATATTATATTTGTGAAAACTTTGTAGGGAATGATATGAAGGGAGATGTTCTGTCAGCAGCTTTTCACAAGAGAAGTCACGAAAAGCGAAATCAAGTTAACAAGCCGGGATTCTATCATCTCTATGCCCGCACCATAGATGGAGGAAGGTTGTTTTACAGACAGTCGGATTTTAAGAAATTACTGACGGTCATGGAAGATGCGCGGAAGCGGTTTGAGGGAACGCGGATAATCATAGTGGTATGCATGTCAAATCATTTTCATCTTGTCGCATATTCTCCGGACGTAATGGGTTTCAAGACTTTTGTCTGCAGAAAATATTGCGGTTGGTATAATTTGAAGTATGGCAGAAAAGGGCCACTGCTGGAAGATTCTAACATAAAGGCGTCACAACTTCCTTTCAGGGAAGCTATACGCGATAAAATTCTGTACAATGCTAACAATCCGGTCAAGGCAAAACTGTGCAAGACCGCTTTTGGATATAAGTATTCTTCTTTGCGGTCTTTAACGCTCCGGCCATGGGTTTGGAAAACGCATATAACTATCGATTCAGAATATATTATCTCGATATTTGGATCTATAGAGAATTTAAGGCAGGCGCTCATAAAAGAAGTTGACTATAAGAGTGTTCTTAAAGAGACCTATGAAAGATAAAAGCCTCCTAAGTGGTTGGCGGGATATCCTTGATGCAGGTGTTTCTTAACTTGTGGAGGGTATCTTCGGCGCGGATGTCTTCGGCGCGGGTGTCTTCGGCGATGGTGTCTTCGGGGCGGATGTCTTCGGTGATGGTATCTTCGGCGATGGTATCTTCGGTGATGGTATCTTCGGCGATGGTGTCTTCGGCGATGGTATCTTCGGTGATGGTATCTTCGTGGAGGGTGTTTCGCGGATAGCGCTCTCGGCGATGGTGTCTTGTAACTTGCTGATACACAGTCCTCCCTGAAATAAGAGATTCTTTTAACAGGGTCTTATTTAGGGAACCTCTGATAGTCAGCAACTTACGGTGCACCATCGCCCCAAAGGATCGCGTACGTTGTTGCAGAACGGAAGGTGGGACTGTTTGATTTCGTACGTTGTTACAGGTCGGAAGGGAGTTGTTGATTGCGGACGTTGTTAGCGGTAACGGTCGGGTGGGGCCTCATGTGGATGTTGGGAAGCTATCGCCGAAACAGTTCTCGGGGATGTTAGGAAGGGCGGGGCGTGCTGGATTGAACGTAAAGCGTTATTTAAATAGCGACGTAATGTTCGCTGATGGAGGTGAGGACTCTGAGGGCGTGCGGAAGGGCGGGGTGTGCTAGATAGAAGTTAAGCGTTGGTTATATGGCGACGTAATGCTCGCTGATTGAGGTGAGGACTCTGAGGGCGTGCGGGAGGGAGGCGTCTTTGATAATGACGTTCTTGTTCTCATCCAGAAGATATATGCTCGGCGATGTTCGGAGGGTGTATATGCTTCCCTGGTTGAGTTCTCCTACGGGGTCGTAGGCGTAAATCCAGTCCATCGGGAAGTCCGCCCTGCGTTCTGCCCATAGTTCGGTCTTTCCGCCAGGAGAGACAGCGAGCACCTTCATAACTCCCATTCCAACCATATTGATGATGACATCGGATTTCTTCATTATCTCCAGGGCTTGGCGGCAGTTAGGGCAGTCGGGATCGTTGAAGAAAATCAGAAGATACTCTGCCTTGATGGAGTGCATGTTGGAAGAGCCTCTCTGGGAGGTGTAGCGGAAGTCGGCGGCGGTAGTTCCCACGCGGTTCTTGCTGCAGATTTCCTGCTGGTATCTGAAAGTTTGCTTTACGCTGTCCGGAATCACCCGGCACTTCTCTATGCCGTCCAGAACCGGAAGATAGAGTTCATCGTCCAGCAACGGAGAGTGGGCGTCGAAGAGGTACTTTTCTCCGTTCTTCATTATCTGGCTGAAGAACTGCGGATATCCGTCTTCTGCCATCTTTACCGCTCTGTCCACAAGGCGTGTCATGCTGTTCTTGGCAAGAGTGTCATCCACATTTTCTATCAGCGACACATATCCGGAGAAAGATTCTTCAAAGATCTGAGGGCTGATTCCGAGGATGGCGGAAGGATCCGGCTTGAGACGGAGAAGACGGTCTTCGCTGAGGAATTCATCCCAATAGTGCCTTGCGGCATACTCTGCACCAAGGCGCTTGTCCTGAGCTATTGATACCGGAACCTTAACCTGAGGGAAAATGTTTGTCTGATACGGCATCTCCTTCCGGCTGCCGTTGTTGCATCCAGATAAAACAAAAAGACCCACAACTGCCACGAATAACATGGCCAAAAGTGTTGCGGCGAGTTTTTTAATGTATGGACGGCTGAAATTATTCATAGACGGAATGTTGGAAATCAACATTGTTGAGATACCAGGATTCGAACCTGGACAAACAGAACCAAAATCTGTTGTGCTACCATTACACCATATCTCA
>JAFYZX010000084.1 GCA_017548505.1 Bacteroidales bacterium
AGAGCTGTTCCGCCCTGGAACACTGCAGGTGCAAGTGAACGTGCAGGGTTTACGGAAGTTCCTGTGTAACGGATGCAAACCAGGTGAACCAGAACCAGTGACAGACCGATTGCAAGGCCTGCAAAGTTGTTGGTTGCGCCGTTGGTCTTGGATGTTGCGCCCAGAACCACGAGAACGAATACGCAAGTGAAGATAATCTCAGCGAGCAGTCCGCCAAGCATTTCTACGCCAGGCTGAAGGTCGTTTGCGCCAGTTCCGGTAAGTCCTGAATTGGTGGTCAGCAGGTAAAGGAGAGCTGAACCGATGAAAGCGCCGATGCACTGGAAGATGATGTACAACACAGTGTCCTTGGCATTCATCCTGCCGCTTAGGAATACTCCCAGGGTAATTGCAGGATTGATGTGGCATCCGCTAATTCCGCCGATGGTGTAAGCCATTGCTACAACCGCCAGACCGAAAGCGAGAGCAGTTCCCACTACGCTAGCGGGATTGTCGAGAGCGCAAGGCAGGCTGACAGCCACGCCGCAGCCCATCAGAACCAGCACCATTGTGCCGAACATTTCTGCTAAATACTTTTTCATTTGACTGTAGATTTAAGTGGTTTTGTTTATCGTCTATTGCAAATATAATGAAAAATAATCCTATAAAGAATAGAGTGGAGACGCTTTTCCGCGGGGAAGATTTATCAAAAACACATCTTGTGGAGATGCGCCTGCACTCTCAAGAGCCCGCCGGGCCTGTTCAAGCGCCAGGGCCGGAGTGTTGTTGTTGTCGCTGAGATGGCAAAGGAACACCTGCTGCAGAAGGCCTTTACGAGCGGTGTATATGCTTTTCAGAGCCTCGGCCGCCTTGCGGTTGCTAAGATGCCCCGCACCGCTTTTTATCCTGTGCTTCAGGATGGACGGATAATCCCCTTCTTCCAGCATTTTATCGTCATAGTTGCTTTCAAGGATGAGGGTATCCGCCAGGACGGCATATTGCATTATGCTGTCCGAGAATTCTCCGCAGTCTGTTACGAGTGTAATATTTCTTCCGCTGAACACGATGTGGAAACCCACGGCATCCGTTGCGTCGTGAGGAACCCTGAATGCCGTGACCTTTACTCCGCAGATATCGCAGGGAACATCCGGTTCTATTGTATGTATGCTGCCTTTCAGTTTTCCTGCAGTGCAGATATTTCTCAGGAGTGCCTCCTTAAGGGGAACTGTTGTGTAAACGGGTTTGCCGTACCTGGAAGATATTATCCCCAAGGCCTTTATGTGGTCAATATGATCGTGGGTCACGAGAATGAAATCCACATCGCTGAGGCTGAATCCGTGCTCGGAAAGCTTCTTAGCACAGGTTCTTGGCCCCACTCCAGCATCTATGAGGAATGTGGTCTTTCCGTCCGTGAAGAAATAGCAGTTTCCGCTGCTCCCGCTTGAAAGGGACAGGAAACTTACCATTACAGAGTGGCAATCAGTCCTGTAAAGAGGGCGGTCATCTTGACAACGGCCGCATCAGCAGCCTTGATAACTTCCTGCTCGTCGTTTACAAAGTCGGCCTTTTCTGTATCGCCTGAGGCATTGGTGATTATGGAAACTCCGAACACTTTCATACCGCAGTGGCGGGCAACAATTACCTCAGGAACGGTACTCATTGCCACGGCATCTCCGCCGATAAGCCTCATGTACCTGTACTCTGCCTTGGTCTCGTAAGAAGGTCCGCTGCCGGCAACATACACTCCTGTCATAAGCGTAAAGCCGTTTTCCATCGCGATTTTCTTTCCTCTTTCAATCAGTTCCTCGTCATAAGGATGGCTCATGTCAGGGAAGCGTGTTCCGAAAGACTCCATATTGACACCGATAAGCGGGTTCGGAAGAAGGTTGATATGGTCCGTGATGGCCATAATGTCTCCTACTCTGAAAGACGGGTTCAGACCGCCGCATGCACAAGATGCCAGAAGATACTCTACTCCCAGAAGTTTCATCACCCTGATGCAGATTGTAACCTGGTCCATAGTGTATCCCTCGTAATAGTGGAATCTGCCCTGCATGCACATAACCTCCTTGCCGCCCAGGGTGCCGAAAATCAGATTTCCCTTGTGGCCTACCGCAGTGGATACAGGGAAGTTTGGAATTTCGCTGTAAGGAATGACAAAAGGATTCTCGATTCTGTCTGCAAGAGACCCCAAACCGCTGCCAAGGATGATTCCCGCAATAGGATGGCGGTCTCCGATTCTCATTTTCAGGTAATCGGCAGACTGGAAAATTTTTTCTTCTCTTGGTATCATATCAATGGTTTTTAAATTGTTTGTCCGAGTATTCTTCCATACAGCCTCCGGACATTGGACAGGATTTCTTCCTCTGCGGCGATTTGCCTGTTCTCCATGACAATCCTTCCGTCACAAATAACTGAGGAAACACAATCCGAATGAGCTGAATATACGAGATTTGCGTCAAAATTGATGTTTGGCGTAAAGGCGTAGTTGCTTATATCTATAATGGAAAGGTCAGCAAGGGCTCCTTCCCTAACAATCCCTCCGTCGAGGCCAAAGGCCTTGTATCCGTTTAGGGTGGCGCTGGAAATCAACTGAGGAAGCCTTACGGCAGAAGGATCTTTCCTCCAGGCTTTCTGCACCAGGGCCGTAATCTTCATCGTTTCCATCATATCCAGATTATTGTTGGATGCCACGCCGTCAGTTCCGAGACAGATGTTAGCTCCGGCATCCTCCAGTTCCTGGAATTTGAATTTGTATCCGGAAGCCAGCTTGAGGTTTGAGTTGATGTTGTGGACAACATTTACGCGATGCCTTCCCAGTGTTGCTATATCGTTGCCGTCCAGCCAGATGCAGTGGGCGGCAATTATGTCTTCAGAGAAAATGCCAAGGTTCTCGAGATACTGGACCGGAGTGCAGGAATGCCTTTCTATGCTTTCCTCAAGTTCCTGTGCTGTCTCGGCGATGTGGATATGGACTTTCAGGTTGTGCTTTCGGGCAAATTCGCAGGCCCACATTATGTTTTCCTCGCTGACGGTATAGATGGAATGAACCCCTATCTCGAAAATGCTTGTGGAGCCCCACTTCCGGGATTCCTCGTATGCCGCCTGGCACTGCTCTCTCTGGAGGAAGATCTTTTCCTTGTCTCCAAGATCCAGGAACACGAATGAATGCGCTCCCCTAAGCCCCATCTCTGAAGTGGCCTTGACTGCCTCTCCAATGCGGAAATACTGGTCGTTGTAGAATGTCGTACCGGTCTTTATCATCTCCACGCATGCCAGGCGTGTGCCCCAGTACACGAGTTCGTCGTCCAGTCGGGTTTCCATTTCCCAGATTCCCGCCAGCCATTTATGGAGTTTCTCGTCCTCCTTGCTGCCCCTCATCATTGTCATGGCCGCGTGTGTGTGCATATTGGCAAATCCGGGAATCACGGCCTTCCCCTTTCCGTCAATAACGGTTGAGTTTGGGTAAATGTTGTCTATATTTTCAGCAATCTTGGATATGCGGTTGCCCTCTATGAGGATGTCGGCCCGAGAGCCGTTAAGATAAATATCCTTGATCAGTATGCGTCCCATCTGCTTGCTTTTGTATTTCTTTTGTGGCACAATTTACGAAATTATTTGCTGTTTTGCTAAATTTGTTCCGGTAACATAACCGCCTATGATTTCAAAAGAACTCATTAAACCACAAAGCATAGCCGTCATTGGCGCCTCTAATGATCTTCTGACCCCAGGGGGCAATCTTGTCAAGAATCTGATAGTGAACAACTATCAGGGAAATATCCTGCCGGTCTCCGGCGGACCTGAGATTGTCCAGGGCCTGAAAGCCTATACAGACCTGTCAGACATTCCTGATGTGGACATCGCTTTCATCGCTGAGGATGATGGAGACTGTCTGGGAACTATAGAGATTCTGTGCTCGAAGAAGAGCTGCAAGGCTGTAATTGTGTTCCCCGACAAGATTTCCTCCCCTTCCCTGTCTAATGAACAGGCTCTCGAAAAGACCAGGGAAATCTGCGGCAGATTCTCCGTGACGCTGATTGGCCCGAATTCTTCCGGTGTGGCAAACAGTTGCTACTGTGGCATCTACACAAACGCAGCCCTCAAGGAAGGCGGAAAGGTCGAGATTATTTCATCCTCAAGGACAATGATTTCCAACTTTGTGGAATCCGCTCCAAAATACGGTCTTGACATTTCCGGAATAGTCTCCGTTGGTTACTCATCATTTACTACCGTGGAGGACATCCTTGCCTGGATGGACGAGAACCGGGACAGTTACGCATCCTCAGTAAAGGTGTTTGTAATTTACATCGAGAAGATAACGGATTCCGAGGCTATGCTGCGCCACTGCCGCAGCCTCAGGTCAAAGGGAGTGGAGATTGTTGGAGTGCTGGCCTCACCTACCGAGGTTGTTTCTTCCCTTTTTGCCAAATGCGGAATAATCAGGGCGTTCGGCAAGGACGAGCTTATGAACATTACTGCAATCCTGTCTAAAGGAAGGCCTGACGGCAAGAGGGTTGCGCTTCTCACGCAGGCTGGCGGCCCGGCGGTTATGCTCGCCGATCTTCTCAGGCAGAAGGGAGTGGAAGTGTCTGCATTGTTTTTCGAGGATTACAGTTTTGGCAGAACTGCCGGACAGATATCCTCCCTTATAGACAAATATGACAAGGATCCCGCAACAGACAGTATTGTCGTCATATTCGGGCACAAGGACATGAGTGACTCCTCGGAAGTGTCCAACGTGATTTTCCGCAAGGTCCGCCATACGTCCAAGCCGGTTTATCCGCTCTTTTCTTCCGAGCTTTCATATAAGGATTACGTGAAGGAGTATCACAGGCAGGGTGGCGTGACTTTCAGGGACGAGGTCGTGTTCGGAAACTCCCTGGCGAAGGTTCTCACGTCCCCGACCATATATGAGGAAACTCCTCCTCCGGCTATTGACAAGTATTTTATTAAACGGATTATAGAGGAGAGTCCTGACGGATGGATGCATCCGTTTATGGTGGAGCAGATGCTGGATGCAGCCGGAATCAACCGTGTGCGGCAGGCAGTAGCCCTGAACGAGGACGAGGCTGTAGCAGCGGCAATAGACATCGGATATCCTGTGGTTATGAAGGTTGTGGGTCCTCTTCACAAAACCGAGGTGGACGGTGTCTCCCTCAACATTATGGACGAGCATACCCTTCGCTCCGAATACCGCCGCATGAGCAATATAGAAGGCGTAACCGGTTTTCTTCTCCAGCCTATGGTGGACGAAAACTTTACAGAGCTTCAGGTTACAGCCACACGTCAGCCGAACTTCGCCCCGCTGGTTTCCTGCTCGCTCGGCGGAATATTCGCCGATGCTATGGAGGATATCAGCTATTGCCTTGCTCCCGTTTCTGTCCCTGAGGCTGACAAAATGATAGAATCGCTGAGGGCCTACCCGATTATCCGGGGTTACAGGGAACAGGAGGGCGTAAGCCAGATTGCGTTCAACGAAGTTATAAGAAGAGTATCCGCTCTCTGCCTTTCATTTCCGCAGATTGTGGAGCTGGAACTGAACCCTCTTTTCGGAAACGAGAGAGCCGTAATGGCAGTAGGAGCCAGGATTAAGATTGAAAAATAGAAGAAGATGAAAAGAATCGCCGATTGGTGGAAAAGTCTGGATTCTTCCACGAAAGGACTGATAATCATAGGATTGATATGCATCATCGGCATAATCATAAGATGGGATTACGTCTGGGGAGGAATTAAAAAAGGTTTCAATTATTATGGAGGAGGCGCAGATTAGCCTTTTTTGATTAAATTTGCACGATTGATATGGCCACCAGGAACGAAACGGAAAAGACTTTGGAGCAGCTTGAGAAATTGATACAGGAGCTGGTCCGCAGGTATGAGGTTGCCGAAAGGGACCGTTCCGATCTCCAGGTGGAGCTTAACAAAACCAAAACTGAATTACAAAACGTAAAAAACAAGATAGGAGAACAGGAGAAGAGACTGGAGCATTATGAACTCAAGCAGGCATTTCTTTCCGTTGACGGGTCAGACAAGAAGGCAAAGAAGAAAATCGGAAAGATTGTCAAAGAGATAGATAAGTGCATCGCTCTGCTTAACGATTAGTTATGGCACTCAAGAAAAGCAACATAAGGGTAACTGTAAGCATAGACGGCATAGACCTCACTTACAACGCTTCGCAATCGGAGGCCGAACTTTTCCAGAAGGCGGAGGAGCTTATCAACAAAGAGATTGACACTTTCCGAAACACATACCGCTCCCCGGATTACAACAAAATGCTTATTTCGTTGATGGTCAAGTTCGTTATGGATTTATTGAGGAAAGAAAGCGACACTGAAGACACCGTGTCTTCTATAAAGGAAATCAATTCTCAGCTTGCTGAATATCTCCATCTCAGCAAATGAACGCTTAGCCGGCGGGAGGCTCTTTGCGAAAATCAACACTAAAAACATCCCGGGCTCTCAAGGTCAGACAATGACAGGCCTAGGTTACCTTTAGGGGGATTCCGCAAGCGGGACGTTGGAAGCCAGCGTCTGAGACAGGGCCCAAATCTTATCATTTAAGATTTTTCGAGAACAGCCCTCTCGTCGGCTTTTTTAATATACATACCATTATGGAACATATACTGATACCAATTGCAGCCTTGATCGTGGGATTAGTTGTCGGATTCCTTGTAGCCCGCCCTATCGTGCTCAAGGGGAAGAAATCCAAGATCCTTCAGGAGGCTGAGAAAGAAGGCGAGGATATCAAGAAAGAGAAGATATTCCAGGCCAAGGAGAAATTCCTTCAGCTCAAGACCGAGCACGAACAGTACATAAACAACAAGAACAACGCTCTCCGCGATACGGAAAACCGGATCAAGCAGAAAGAGCTCCAGATCAACCAGCAATCCTCCGAGATTGCCAAGAGGGAAAAGGAAATCGACGCTATCCGCAACAATCTCCGCCTCCAGGCAGACATCGTGGCAAAGAAGAGCGAGGAATACGAGAAGCTCCGCCAGCAGGAGATCATCAAGATCGAGAACATTGCCGGAATGAGCGCGGAAGAGGCCAAGAAGCACCTTATGGAGGCCATGAAGGCTGAAGCCCGCACCGATGCCCAGTCCTATATCAACGATGTGATGGACGAGGCTCGTCTGAGCGCTTCCAAGGAGGCCAAGAGAATCGTTATCAACACCATCCAGAGAACCGCTCCTGAGGTTGCCATCGAGAACGCAGTTACCGTCTTCAACATAGATAACGACGAAATCAAGGGAAGGATTATCGGCCGTGAGGGAAGAAACATCCGTGCGCTGGAAGCCGCCACAGGCGTTGAAATTGTGGTTGACGACACTCCTGAGGCCATCCTGCTTTCCGCTTTCGATCCTGTCAGAAGAGAGGTTGCAAGGCTTGCCCTTCACCAGCTGGTTGCAGACGGAAGAATCCACCCTGCAAGGATCGAGGAGGTTGTGGAAAAGGTCAAGAAGCAGCTTGAGGATGAGATTCTTGAAACCGGTAAGCGTACCTGCATAGACCTTGGAATCCATGGTCTCAACATCGAGCTCGTTAAGCTAGTAGGAAGGATGAAGTACCGTTCTTCATACGGCCAGAACCTTCTGCAGCACTCCAGGGAAGTTGCCAATATCTGCGCTACAATGGCCTCAGAACTTGGGCTGAACGCCAAGGTCGCAAAGAGAGCCGGCCTTCTCCACGATATCGGCAAGGTTTGCGAGGAAGATCCTGAACTTCCTCACGCTATGCTCGGTATGAGGATGGCCGAGAAGTACAAGGAGAAGCCTGATGTATGCAACGCTATCGGTGCTCACCATGAGGAAATCGAGATGACAAGCCTCATCTCCCCTCTTGTTATGGTCGCCGATGCGATTTCAGGTGCAAGGCCTGGTGCCAGAAGAGAGGTTATCGAGAGCTATATCAAGCGTCTTAAGGATATGGAGGACATCGCCCTCAGCTATCCGGGCGTTACCAAGACCTACGCTATCCAGGCAGGAAGGGAACTCAGGGTTATCGTTGGAAGCGAGCAGGTTTCCGACAAAGATATCGAGACTCTCTCCGCAGAGATCGCCAAGAGGATACAGAACGAGATGACCTATCCTGGACAGGTTAAGATCACCGTTATCCGCGAATCCCGCTCCGTAGCTTTTGCAAAGTAACAGAGCATGTTATTGATTGTTACGGAGGATGTGCGTTTGCCATCCTCCGTTTTATTTGTATCTTGCAGTTGTTAAGATATGCGTTTCTTTCTTCATAGATGTCTGTTCCTGCTGGCGGCTCTGGCCTCCTGCATAAATTCCCATGCCCAGAATGTTGAGATTCGGGTAAAAATCGGAGAAGACAGCGCTCCATATTCCATAGTGAAAAGCAACGGCAATATCCTTGGTGTTGCCGATTCCATTGGAAGGCTATTTGTTCCATACGCTTATGTGAACCGGGGCGACACCCTGTCTGCCGGCTATTCAGACTTTGATTCGGATAAAGTGATCTATGACGGGGCTTCCAAACGCGTATCTCTGATTATCAAGGAACTGGTGTTGTCTAGAATATTTGTCAAATCCGACAATCTGTACCGCCTTAAGGAATATCTAAAGCTTTTCAAGAATCATAAATACCATTACAAGACAGATTTTCATATATACAGCTCGCAATTCAACATCTGCTACGTGAACTATCGTTATATGGATATAGATACCAACTCCCTTGCTGAATGTGAGTCTGAAATTGCTTTCAGGCCATATCACAGAAGAGTATTTGGTGTCTATAATAGAACGATTTATTTTACGGACAAGGATTATTATATGATATTGAATCCCCCGAATACATCTGAATTCTATTTAAAATCTGTTGGAATCAATGCATTTAACATAGCTTATGCCAGTGATATCCTGTATCGTCTGTCAAACAGGAAAATGCTTAGTGAAGCCTTGTCCAAAAGGGAACTTCTGATACATAAGTTCACAGATAGAGAAGGCAAGGTCTCCTATGCTTTCTTTGAGGGAGATAACCGTGAAAACCAGACGATTGTCACTCTGGATACTTCAGGAACAAGAATCGGGAAGATTGTAAGGAAATTCATAGGCAGCGGAAAAGGATGGAAAGGAGACAGCAAACTGGAACACACTGTAACCATCACACCGGAATACGGCGATAATACCATTCAGATTAAGGATATTGCCACTAAACTGAAGGATGCCGGGCTCGATGTCAGTTTTGAGATATTCACTTACAATATCTCAAACAGGAAAGCGTCTTTATCCCAACAGAGCAAGCTGTCACGTCCCTACCTCAAATCGATATTTCTTGAGTAGAATTGCCTTATTGCACCTTGTGCCGTTTGTTAAGGTTGGAATAGATTCTGTCAACTATCAGGGAGATTGCACCGTCTCCGGTTACATTGCAGGCGGTTCCGAAGCTGTCCATTGTAATGTAAAGGGCAATCATCAGCGCCTGCAGAGTGGCGTCGAATCCAAGAATTGACTCCAGCACAGCCAAAGCCGCCATTATAGCGCCTCCCGGAACTCCCGGAGCTGCTACCATAGTGATTCCAAGCATAAAAATAAATCCAGTGTAAAGCCCTATTCCTGTTGGCTGCCCCATCATATACATAATGGCAAAGGCGCAGGCCACAATCTTGAGGGTGCTGCCCGCAAGATGGATAGTGGCGCAAAGCGGAATGGTAAAGGAAGATACACCGTTATCCACACCGTTCTTTCTGGTCTGGGCAAGGGTAACCGGAATGGTAGCTGCTGAAGACTGGGTTCCAAGAGCCGTCATATAGGCCGGAAGCATATTCCACAAGCATCTGAACGGGTTCTTGCGGCTTATGGCACCAGCCACAAGGAACTGGAACACCAACCACACGATATGCATCGCGAATATCACCAGAATAACCTTAAGGAAGAGTTTCAGGACAGAAGTCACCTGTCCCTCCATACTCAGTATCAGGAAGATGCCGAAGATAAAGAACGGCAGTATCGGGATAATCACATTCTTAATGATAAGATTTATGATATCTCGGAATTCTCCCAGCACTTTTATTATTGTCACCGATTTTGAATATGCAGCGCCAAGTCCAATGACAAAGGCCAGGATCAGGGCTGTCATAACTCCGAATACCGGAGGCATATCTATCGTGAAAAAAGGCTTTATTCCTGATGCCTCGTTAATGGTCGCAAGAGCAAAATCAGGCTCTTTAACAAGAATTGACGGATATGCCGCCTCGCAGGTAAAGTAGGAGAAATATCCCGCCATAATCGTGGATGCATACGCCAGAATCACGGTTATAATAAGGAGTCTTCCCGCTCCTTTCCCCATCTCGGCGATGCCGGGAGCCACGAGTCCCAGAATCAGCAGAGGGATGATGAATCCCAGAAAATTGCTGAACAGGGAATTGAACGTGGCCACGGCCTTGGCTGCCCACTGCGGAAAAAACAGAGAGCACAGGATTCCAAGTCCTATCGCGATAATTACCTTGGGCAGAAGCCCCAGCCTGAATTTCTTCTTTTCTTCCATAATGTTACTTTGCAGTCATCTTCTTCCAGACGTAGCCGATATAGAGTATCACAAACGGCACGGCAAGGGATACCCAGGCCATTGTCTTGAGAGTATATAGGCTCGATGAACTGTTAAACAGGGTAAGGGAACTCTGTATGTCGTTCAGTGAGTGGAAGTAAGCCAGATCTCCCCATCCGATGCAGATAAGCAGAGCGGCTACTGCCAGGAACACTCCCAGCCCGGTTACGTAGAATGAGCTTTTCCCCTTAACTATAGAACGGAAAAGACCGGTCAGTACCAGAACCACCCCTATCAGGAACACGGCAGCAATCCATGGATAGGAAAGCATATTGTGGAGATAAGCATACGGTTCGGCGTTCAGAGGACCATCCACTCCGTTGAACATAGGAGAAGAGACATCCACCCGGTATCCGGTCTGGACGAACA
>JAFYZX010000014.1 GCA_017548505.1 Bacteroidales bacterium
CACGATCATAAGATGAGCTTCTACAGGAATATTGGCTCTCTTGCAGATGGTCTCGACAAGAGGAGTTCCGTAAGAAATGTTCGGAACAAAGACTCCGTCCATAATGTCCAGGTGGATAATGTCTGCATAGGCATTGACAAGTTCGATGTCCTTGGCCAGGTTGGCAAAGTCTGCTGCAAGCATTGATGGGGCTACAATCATCCGTTTCATACTTTGTTTTCTGTAAGGTTAATAACCGCTGCCGTTATCCCAGTAGCTGGCGTTCTTCTTGAACTGCAGAAGGTCTGCCAGGGACGAGGCGTTTGCGCAAATCCTGAAACTCCAGCTTTCCCATTTTCCGTTAGGAATCCAGGAGAAGGAAATCTGGAAGCAGTGAAGGCTGAACGAGCCGGAAAGCTGTGTGGTTGTCAGCTGCATCTTTGTAAGGTCCACTCCTGTATTGAGGGAGATTCTCAGATCTCTGTATATCTGCAACTGTGAGCTTATTCCCAGTGTCATAGCGTGGTTGTTCTTGGTAACCAGCTGGTTGTTTGAGTACTGGTAAGACCGGTAGAAGGAATAGCTGTAGTTCAGGTTAACGCTCCAAGGCATGTTAGGGTCGTAGTAGTAAACCCATCCGCCTGGAATGTATTCTCCCGTAACCGGATGGTAGAACATTCTCTGGTAAGAAGAAGCCGAGGAATTTGTTCCGGCTCTTGTCGGCTGGATAGGCATTCCTGCTTCAGCTTTGTAGTCAGAGCCCCAGCGGCTCCGTCCTTCTCCCTGGAATGTGTAGGAGGTGGAAAGGCTGGCGCCCGTCAGCCTGAACGGCTTGAATCCGCCCTGGGAAATCATCAGCTTGTTGTAGCGCTGGCCTCTCTCGTTGATGGCATAAGGATCCAGTGTCATGTTTGCGGAAATGCCCATCTTTCCGAAAACGGTGGTGGACATGTTCACGGAAATGTTGGAAAGCTTCATTGAATCCGCCAGGAAATTGTAGGATCCGCCAATATTGAGCTGGTCTATTAACTTTATCTTTCTCACACCCTTGCCGGTGGTGTCCATCTGCGATTTTATCTTGGCTTCCAGAGTGTTGCCGAAACTGAAGCCCATGCCGGCGTTGCTGCCCTGGCCTGGAGGGGAATACAATTGTCCGGAATATTTGTTGTAAACAACGGAATGTGGTTTCCCGTCGGAATCCACATACTCGTAGGTGCGGTATCCGTTGGCTCTTGTACCAAGCTCAGGCATATAGTTGAAGCTGATGCTAGGGGTAATGATGTGCCTCATAGCCTGGAGCTTGCTGTTCTTGCCGAAGTTGAACAAACCGTAGATTCTGGTATTGAAAGAAAGGCTGAAGTTATAGGTCTGGGTAAGGCCGAAAGTGCTGAATGGATCGGAATACTCCGTAACAGCCCTCTTGAGCCTTGTATCGTAATACTGGGTGGCATCCGAGAAGTACCAGTTCATTCCGTAATTGACTCCAGGAGACGCTTGTATGTATCTGAGCACGGTAAATGTCGGCAGGCCGATGCTGAAGGTGTGCTGCATGCCGTTGCGCATCTTCTTGAAGAAATCCGGCTTTCCAACCTCGGAACTCTTGAAGTTGATTTTGTTGTCAAAGTGGGCAGTGTAGTTGAAAGTTATGTCTTCATAGAACTTTCTCTTGCCAACCATTACCTTTCTCTTGAAAGGGTTGATTCTGCTTACGGTGAAAGTAAGGTTAGGGAAGGTTACGGCGTATGAACTGTCTCTGGAGTTCTGGTTGTGCAGTGCGTTTAAACTCAGCGAGAACGGGGTGCCGGCCCAGGTTTTTCCGTATGATATGGAGGAGGAAATCTGGTTGGTCAGCGCCTGGTTTATGGTAGTTGAGTTGTAACGGCTGTTGGAAGGGGAAGAGAAGTTCACCGATGCCCTGAATGTGGTTCCGGGCCTTGCCTTTGCATCCTGGCTGTGGCTCCAGTTCAGGGAGAAGTTCTTGCTCTTGGAATAGTCCGGCTGGTGTTTTTCTCCCGTTATGTCAACGGAATATACTCCTGAAAGATTGCCTGTGTACCTGTATCTCTTGGCATACCTGGAGTTTACGTTAACAGCCCACGAGCCCCTGGTGTAGATGTCAGCTGTTGCGGCAAGATCAAGATGGTCTCCGAACACGAAGTAATAGCCCAGGCCCCTTAGGTAGAATCCTCTGGCCGTTTCCTCACCGTATGTCGGGAAGAGCACTCCGCCGCTGCGGTTGCTGATTCTCGGAACAAAACCGAACGGAAGGGCAAATGGAGTCGGAACGCCTTCAATCACGGTGTATGCCGGGCCGAACACGGTCTTTTTCACCGGGCCGGAGTTGATTACCTTGGCTGTGGTCATCTGGAGGTAGAAATGCGGCTCTTCCGCGTCGCAGGTGGTGTATATTCCTCTGGCGATGTTGATGGAGTTGTCCGCCATCTTTTTGATATACTTGCCTTTGATGTTGCCCTCACCCTCCTGCGTCATCATGTTCTTGATCTTGGCCTTCTTGGTGTCGAAGTTATAATAGACACTCTCCATCGTGTAGGTGTTCTTTCCCTCCTTGAGTTCAGGATTGCCCTTGACAACACCGGTGGAGTCCGGGAGGCCTTTGGCGAACACTGTCTTTGTCTGGACGTTATATGCTATGTAGTCTGCCTTGATGGATATGTCTTCGTATGTGACGGTAACATCTCCATAGTAATAGAGCATACGCTTGCCGTCCGTAAGGATTTCCACGCTGGAGTCCCTTCCTGTAGAGAAAACCGGCTGCTTGAGGGTGGAGATAAGGGAAGAATCAACCGTAAACAGAGTATCTTTCAGGTTTAGGGTGTCTTTGCCGAGAGAGTCTTTTGCCGGGAGGCTGTCCAGAACGGGAATCGTGTCCCGGAAGTAAGGAATCCGGGAACCCTTTGCCGTATGCTTCCTCGGGGTAAAGCCCCAAAGGGAGGCAAGCAGCATGGTACACAGGGCCACGTTGCAGGTTTTCCGTATGATTCTTCCTATAGACATCACCTTCTAAGGTCTTTTTCAGCTTTTATTTGTAAATTTGTCAGCAAAGTACAAATGTAGCAATATTTTTGTTACTGATTTATAAAAAGGGAACGATATGGGACTTCTCTGCAGTATAGGACGAATGGCTTTCACCGTTGCCATTGCAGCGGTACTGGCTGGTGTTTCCACTCCGCTAAATGCCCAGAACAGCGCCGGAAAGGTTAAGTGCGTGGTGCTGGACCCCGGGCACGGCGGTCACGACCACGGCTGCATGAGCAAGGACCGCAAGTACAGCGAGAAAAATATCGTTCTTTCCGTAGCGCTTAAGCTGGGCAAGATAATTGAGGAGGAGCATCCGGATGTAAAAGTCATATATACAAGGAAGAAGGATGTGTTTATCCCTCTTGCGGAGAGGGCGGACATAGCCAACCGCAACAAGGCGGACCTTTTCCTTTCCATTCACGTAAATGCCAATCCTTCCATAGTGCCGTCAGGAAGCGAGACCTACACTATGGGATCTCACGTCAGCGACAAGAACTTCGAGGTTTCCAAGAGAGAGAACGCCGTAATCAAGATGGAGGATGACTATACCACTAAATATGAGGGCTTTAATCCAGATTCTCCTGAGTCTTACATCATATTTTCCCTGCTCCAGAACGCTTATTCCGAGCAGAGCATAAGGTTTGCAAGTTTCATCCAGGATGAGTATAAGAAAGGTCCCGTTTCCGTGAACAGGGGAGTACGCCAGGCAGGATTCCTGGTTCTGTGGCGCACCACGATGCCTTCCGTTCTTACGGAAATCGGCTTTCTGACCAATTCCGCAGACAAGGCAAAAATCATAACCCCGGAAGGTCAGCAGATGATAGCCCGCCGCCTGGCGGACGCTTTCACGAGATATTGCGAGGATTACAGCAGCCGCTACGGTAATTCTGAGGAAACTGCCCCGGAAGATGACAACAGGGAAGAATCTCCAAAGCCTGAGACACAGACAACTGAACCTGATCAGCCTGAGGTCAAAAATCCGGAGCCTTCTGAAAAGACTGAAGTGGAGCCCGTATCCCAGACCCGTTATTCTATCCAGATAATGGCGGCAAAGAAGAAAATCAAGAGCAACTCTTCAGAGTTTAAGGGTCTTAAGGGTGTCCAGAGCATATATGATAAAGGCTTCTACAAATATCATTACGGGGATTGGGATACAAGGCAGAAAGCGGCGGCGGTTCTGGGCGATGTGAGAAAAAAATTCCCTCAGGCCTTCATTATCGCGATAAAAAATGGTAAAATTGTAACCAGATAATAATTGATCATGAAAATTTCCAGCAGTCAGAAAATAGGCATATTCGTCATAGCGGTGGGTGTGGCGCTTTTCCTGGCCTTGAACTTCCTCAAGGGTTACGACTTGTTCAAGAAGAGGAGTACCTATCACACTTACCTTCCGGAAGTGGAGGGGCTTGCGCCCACATCTCCTATATATATCAGGGGATTTAAGGTCGGTACAATCGAGAAGATAAAGCTGGATCCTGTAAGAGACAGTTTTCTGGTAAGTTTCAATGTGTCAAACGATTATCTCATTCCTATCGACAGCAGGGCTGAGGTTTACAGCTCCAATTTGCTGGGAGGAAAGGAAATGAGGCTGGCTCTGGGAGAGTCCCAGATATCTGCAAGGCATGGTGATACACTCAAGGGAAAGAGTGTTCCGGATATGCTCAGCGTTCTGTACGGTTATGTGGGACCGCTAAAGGACAAGCTGGAGGAAACGGTTGATAACCTCAATTCCGTACTGGTTTCATTAAACCAGACCCTGGATTCTTCCGCAAGGCAGAATCTACATTCCTCCCTCCGCAGGCTGGACGGTTCTCTTGCCAATATCCAGAAACTTTCGGCTTCCCTGAACGGGATGACTCCGGACCTGTCGTCATCGCTGAGGAATCTAAATACCCTAACACAAGACCTGAGTTCACCTGAAGGAGACCTCAAGGGAGCCATCGCAAATGTCAACAAGACAGCGGAAAACCTCTCCGCTGTCCGTCTTCAGGAAAGTCTGGACAAGCTGAACGCGATGCTGGACAAGATCCAGTCTCCGAATTCCACCACAGGAAAACTTATTAGAAACGACGACCTGCACAATTCAGTGGACAGTTTGCTCACCGATATAGACGAACTTGTAAAAAAGATAAAGGCGAATCCTAAAAAATATATCAAAGTAAGTGTGTTCTGATTAGGCGTTTAACTGCGCAATTTGGTACAATCGTCTGATTAGCACACCATTGTAAGACGGCTAATTTTTTCGCACTGATTTATAGGGCTCTTATATTTTTCTGCAAAAAAACAATAGCTGGAGATATTTTTTTTTAACTTTTTATTTACCAATTTTGTTCTGCCAAACCACGGCGCTTTTTTTTTCTAATATCATTCAGTTTAATGGGCGAGAGCAATCATATAGAGGTGTGGAACCGTTGTCTTCAGATTATAAAGAGCAACGTTCCGGACGCAGTGTTCCAGAAATGGTTCCTGCCGGTAAAGCCTATATCACTGGTTGACTCCAGCCTCACTATAGAAGTTCCTTCAGACGCCCACATGCATCATCTGGAGGAGATGCCGCTTGTGGATATTCTTGGCAAGACTCTCAAGAGAGTCATCGGCGACAAGGTAAACCTGTTCTACAACATCCAGTTCGTGAACAGTACGGTTGCCTATCCTCACCAGATGCTTGAGGTCGCCGGCAATCCTCCTATCGCTTTTCCGAGGAACGAGAGGGAGCCGATCAATCCTTTCGTGATACCGGGAATCCAGAAGCTGACAATCAACCCTAATCTCAACCCTAAGTATTCCTTTGAGAATTTCATTGAGGGACCTTGCAACCGCCTTGCAAGGAGCGCGGGGGAAAGAGTGGCTTCCACTCCGGGCAACAATCCGTTCTGCCCGTTGTTCATACACAGCGGATCCGGTCTCGGAAAGACTCATCTTTCCCAGGCTATTGGTTTGAGGGTAAAGCAGCTGCACCCTGAAAAGATAGTTCTCTATGTTAGCGCCCATACTTTCAAGACTCAGTATCAGAATGCCACTGTAGGGAACAAGATTCCGGACTTCCTGCATTTCTACGAGCAGATAGATGTGCTGATTCTGGATGACGTGCAGTATTTTTCCGGAAAGAGTGGTACTCAGAACGCTTTCTTCCACATTTTCAACTATCTGCAGCAGGCAGGAAAGCAGCTCATCCTGACTTCAGACGTTGCTCCGGGCAACCTTAAGGATATGGAGACAAGGCTGATCCAGAGATTCAAGTGGGGGCTTACCGCAGAGTTGCTGACTCCGGACTTCGACACCAGAGTGAAGATAATCAAGGCCAAAAGCGCCAACGAGGGAATCGTGCTTGGGGAAGATATTGTCAATTATCTGGCATCCAAGGTTACAGGAAGCGTACGCGAGCTTGAGGGAACGATACTTACGCTTCTGG
>JAFYZX010000085.1 GCA_017548505.1 Bacteroidales bacterium
CTTTCCGCGCCCCCTACCAGCCACAGGCAATAGTCATCGCCGAGAAGACTCATCGCCCTTACCAGAGTGTCCTGGTCTTTCTGCGGGCGGAAGGCCGCAACCATTACCACCACATTCTTCGGCGCACCCTCCCTTAATTCGGGCTTCGGCTGCGCGGCAACAAGACGGGAAATGTCCGCACCGTTCTTTATTGTCTGCAGGGTTATCTTCTCGCTGCTGAGGTGTGCGGCAAGGTTGTCGTATGCCTTGTCCGAGATGCAGATATTGCTTGCAAATTTCCTGTAGGTCCACCTGTCCAGCGCCCTGAAATACCAGGTGCGCCTCCTGCCCGTTGTATTGTGTTCTGTATGTATGTACTTTGTCTTCTTTCCGCCAATCAGAACCTTTGCAACTGCCGCAAAAATCTGAGGAGAAGAATTGTGAGTGTGAACGATGTCATAACCTCCTTTCTTTATCAGAGATTTCAGCCTGAAAAGCATCTTTGGAGAGTAAACGCTTCCGCCCACTCCAAAACTGCATATCCTGACACCTTCCCCCTCAAGCTCTTTCTTGAAGTCTGTCTCCTCTCCGTCAAACAGCGCAACCTCCACCTCGTGCCCCCTTCCCTTCATGAATTCGGAAAGCTGCACGACAAGCTTTTCCGCTCCGCCTGTCCTCAGCGATGTTATGACATACAGAATCTTCATATCAATACTGTCCCTTCCAATACCACATGAATATCGTAAAGGCCATGTGCCCGACCATAATTATTCCAAGTTTTAGCCCAGGCTTGTCTTTCCACACAGGCATTACAAGCATAGGATAGGCAAGCACTATCGGGTAAATGCACCAACTCAGATATGCAAACCTGTTTGAGAATGCGGCACGGATAACCATAACCCAGAAAGCGTTTGCGTAAATATAAGTTCCCAGCAGGATTGAGTAAGTCCTCGTATATATCCGTCTGCGGAATATCACGTACCAGCCTAGAACCACAGGCATGGCGGAATACAGCAGGAAGTCCCACCTGAACACATCCTTGACCACCAGATCGTCCACGGTTTCTCCCGAGATGTAATTGTTGAGGCGGTCGTCAAATCCCAGTCCGGAGAAAATATCGGATATGGAGCCTCCTATCGTGAGGCTGACAACAATGGACGCTCCCCAGAAATAGAACATCAGTTTCGGGTTTCTGATAAAGTATGCCGCCACCACGGCCATAATAGGCAGAGCCATAGAATGGTGCAGGTTGTAGGCAAGCAGCGCTATCAGCACAAACAGAATCTTGTCCACCGGCCGGTCTCCTTTCAGGAAAGACAGGGCGAGAATGAATATGCTGGCAGCCGCTCCGTTTCGGATTCCGTTTGTTCCGTAGGAGAAAAAGGAAAAGGCCGTCAGGAAAAAGATCATCAGGGTGGTGCTGTTTTCCGGGGACAGTCTCCGGCACGCAATGTAAACCGGAACTATATAGAGAATCTCGATAATGAGGAAAAAATACTGGATGCTCATTACCTTGGAAGACGAATACATGATGTAGCTGAACAGCCAGTCTCCCGTAGAGAAGTCCGGAATCAGCATATCGTCTGCCATAAGCATATAGACCGCCGCGTATGTTGCCGTGTCTCCGAACGCCCTTCCGGAAACAGGCCTGAGGCCCAGGAACAGGACAATGGCCACCACGAGTATCGCGATAAACACCGTTGGCTTCCTGCGGTCCAGCAGAGTATCCGTATCCATCGGATATATCCGGTAGAAATGCACTATGACCGCTACCAGCATCACCGTCAGGAAGATCGGATAATATAATATCGCCTGCATTGAACCCATAGCTACCCGATTAGATTTTCTATAACCCTTATTTCTCCCTCGTTTGCATAACTGTGCGACGACAGGTATGCGGTTATATTGTTTTTCAGGGATTCGTCTCCCAATGCCGAAACTATTCCCCTTGCACACGCGGCGTTATCCAGCGGAACTATTTTCCCGTCCACCCCGTCCGTCACCTGAGACGGCGCAGTGGCGTAGTCCGTTATCACGACCGGCTTTTTCAGCATCTGGGCCTCCCTTACCGTTACCGCATTGCCCTCATATCTGGACGGCTGGACATACCAGTCGCAGGCCTTGATGTAAGGATAAGGGTTCTGTTTCTTTCCCAGAAGAATGACATTGGCTTCCACTCCAAACTCCCGGATCTTTTCCCTTATTGCATTCTCTTCAGAGCCCCAGCCCATGATGTACCACCTTACCCGGCATCCGCTGTCAAGTATCAGCCGGCAAATATGCGGAACGTTGTCAAAATTCTTCTGTACCACGTATCGTCCGATGGAAAGAAGGTTCACAACCCCGTCTTCCTCAGGCATCTCCTCCCGGATTTTCTCCTGAGGAATCTGGACAGAACGGGTGTCCACAAAAGCCTGCGGCAGAATATTGTGCATAACAACCATCTTGTTCTCAAGAGACGGGAACACCTTCAGGAAAGCGTCCGTCACGGAATCCGAAATGGACATTATGTGGTCGTAGCCGTTCCAAACCGGAAGGTCCATATCGGCGTCAAGGTTTACCGTGCTGTAGTCCGTGTGTATCCAGCAGATTTTCTTCTTCGCCTTCACCTTTTCCAGGACAATGTTGTGTGGCTGGAGGAAACTGATTGCCAGGTCATATTCCCCGTATTTTTCCAGAGACGGCAATATAGGGGTTGTTCTCCTGGCTGTCATCTGGAACTGCGTGTAATTCTCAAACGGATTGTTGTGGCGGATATAGCGGGCATATTCCCATTTTGCCCTCAGGCGGGCCAGGCCGAGGCGGAAATAACCGTCTGTCAGCGTCTTGGAAATAGGACATTCCAGATGAGCGTAATGGCCGTCCTGCGGAAGGATTCTCACCTGCTGCGGAATGTATTCCATAAGTTCTCCCCTGTGGCTGTATATGAACAGGTCCACATCGTATCTTGAATAATCGATGGAATGCAGAAGCCCGATGAGGCTGATTTCAGCCCCGCCGATTTCCATATAGTGAATTGCCGCGAATATCCGCTTTTTCATTGTTCTACCTTTTCAGAATCTTGCGTTTAAAAATGCTCCAGAAGTTTTTCCTGTAATATTTTCTCAAACCGTCCCTTTTAGCCTTATCAAAGTCGAATGTCAGGAACCAGTCCACAAAATCCTTTTCCACGATGTTTTCATAGTTTTCCCTCATCCTTGCAATTGTCGGCGGCCAGTAACGTCCTCTCTCTTTCGTAAAGCCCCAAAGATAGACAATATCAGGTGCGGCTTTGCTGTAGAAGTCCTTGAGGGAGCCCTTTATTTCAAACCCGAAGTCTCTCGGGTCTCCGCCTTCCGCCACTATCTGGATTATGCTGCGGAAGCACTTGTCGCACACGCAGCACTCGTGGTCCCTGAAAGAACAGACGTGAAGCGGAAGAGCCTTTCCGTTCTGCTTCTGATACTCTACCAGCAGCCTCACTTTCTCAAGGCGGATGAGCTCGAAACCGTCGTGCAGAGTAGTCCCGTTTTCAGCCCAGCGGAACTGGCTGTCCGTGGTGATGAAAGACCCGCAGTAGCCCTGAATGCCCTTTCTGAAAGAACTGGCTATTATCACCCGGCTCAGTGATGATTCCCAGGCCATCGGAATGCCCATAGAGATATATGCCATCGAGTGCAGGAAGCCGTACCAGTAATCTGTATGGAGCCTCTTCTGGAAATCCCTGTTTATCTGCGGCTGGTTCAAAACCTTGAAAAAGTCCGAACGGATATGGCGGGAAGTCTTGCCGGCGGCTTCGCAGAATTTTCTTGTGAATCCGTCATCGTGAATATCGACTTTATTTGCCTCGTCCATGTCGTCGAGCCAGGCGTAAATGTTCAGAATGTCCGTTATGCTATCCCTGTTGCGGATGAAAGAGGACTGGCAGTCTATGCCGCCGCCGAAAAGCAACAGGCTCTTTCCGGTGTCTTCAATCCTGTTGCCTACAAAGCGGCAGGGAACCAGCTCTCCCTTAAAAGGAAAATCGGAATGCATCTCCTGATAAGCCCTCTTGATTCTGGCAAACGCCTGGTAGAAAGTCTCGTCCAACTCGTTTACCCAGAGCTCGATATCCGCTATCCAGCTTAGGCCGGCAATGCAGCTGACAAACGGAATGGAAAGAATGCTTTCCGGAACACCTTCCATATTCCGGTCGTATTCTATGGTAATATTGTCCTTGGTGAAATACTTCTTGATTGGCTCTGCAGCACGGAACGTGTACTTCACCCGTTTACCGTCAACGATAATCTTGTCAAGTATAAGATTGTGCATAACTATTGTTTTTCAAATTGCGCCTTCCACTTCCTTATCGCTTCGAAATCCATCTTGATTTCTGTCTTGAACTCGCTTTGGATCATCGGTTCCAAAGCTTCCAGGTTTTCCTTGTCCACGCAGTTGAGGTGGTTTCCCTCGTTGATGCTTCTGGCCCTCTCGTCTATCGCGATAATGATAGATCTTCTCTTGTGCCTCATTGCATAGACTCCGCCGTGCAGGCGGGTGCCTACATAGTCTGCATCGTGTGTCGAGAGAAACCTGTCGTATGCCTCGCGGGACTGTTTCAGTATTTCTATGCCCTCTATTCCGGAAAACTCGTGGATATAGTCGTAATCCATCCACGCCTGCGGCCAGTAATAGATTTTCCTGTAATTTGCCCTAAGTATGTCTATTATCTTCTGGTCTCTCTCGTCCTTAGGCATTCCGGTGGAAGGCGCGGTAAGGGTAAAAACAACCTCTTCCGACTTGGCCTGCGGGTTTTCCGCGCAGAACTCCGGCGTAAGCGCCCACTTCGTAACGCATCCGGTATTTATGGCCTTCAGGCCCAGACTTTCCACATATTCCTTGCTGCGGGCGTCCCTTACGCTGTGAAAATACTCAGAAGAAAGCAGATGGCGGTAAATGCGCCTGGTGTACCAGTTGCTCTTGCTGCCGGCTCCGGCCCCCACTCCAACCAAAACGCAGCCCTTGAACGGCTGATAGTTGAACATGTTCAAATTCCACTGCGGGTAATGCGTCGCCAGGTTTTTCACCATAAGGTTGGAGCCGCACACAAACTTCCATTTGCAACTGCTGAATCTCCTGATCGCGGAGGAGCGCCTGGCAACCTGGTACCAGTGAAAGGAAGACACCTGAGTAGGAACGGAGAACACGAAATAATCCCTGATCAAGGGCTCAAGCTCCTTGTGGGCGCATTCGGAAATTATGTGGTCTCCAAGATTTCCTGAAGCTATGGACGGATCCAGCAGCAAAATATTCTCCATC
>JAFYZX010000086.1 GCA_017548505.1 Bacteroidales bacterium
AGAGGGTTCTTCTCGGAACTGCTGGCAAACAGCTTGTTGCGCTGAAGAAGCAGATTGTTGTACTGGCTTATCTGGCCCTCTATTCCCGCATCTAGTCCAAGATTGGACGGAAGCGGCTGGTTCCTGTTGGAAGGGTTGCTGATGTAACCCTGAATTTGGCGGGCGATAGCCAGCTGGTTTTCAATGGCCAGACTGGACCTTCTGTATTCGCTTCCCTCTGCGGCGTAGCCGGAAGTTTCCGTAGTCACGTCAGTAAGTCCGGATGCGGACTTGTAGCTGGCGATATCGGCATCCACGGCCCCCAGTTCCTCGTTAATGACCTCAAGACGGTCGTTGATGAACTTGTCCGTGCTGCGGGAAATGGTGTTCTTGTCGTTGAGAGACTCGGCATTGTAAGCGTCTATCAGAGTGTTCAGGACATCCTCCGCCCTCAGCTCGGAAACGTCTCTCATCGTCAGGTTGAGAACGGATGCCTGGCGGTCTGCGATGGAAACGGTCACCTTGCCCATATAGTTGAGAACCGTCTGCTTGTAACCGTTCTTTATGATATTGAAACTCTCGCCGATATACTGGCCTATCCTGTCTGTCGGAACTATGAATACTCTTCCGACAGGAGTGTCAACGGTATCGCTGAGGCGTACCGTAACAGTTCCGTCCGCCGGACTCCTAAACCCGGCAAGCTGTATTTCATTTTCATTCAAGACTTTGGCCTTGAGAGCAAAAGCGTTGTTGGGATTGGAATCTATGAAACTGACTTCTATCGGAGAGAGCTTGTAGAGGTTTATTTTCCGCAAGCCCTTCTGGGTGATGTAGTTTACGGTAAGATTCAGCCTGTCAACGACATCGGCCATCAGCTTGTATGACTTGAATACATAGAACTCGTTGTTCACGTCGCTGGTCATCATCCCGAAAACACCCATGTCCTGGAAGACTGCCGTCTGGCTCATTCCGGTTCCGCCGCCCTTCTGGCTCTTGACCAGAACAGATGCGGTTCTTGAATATGTCTTTGGTGTTTTCTTGAGATAGAGAACCGCCAGAACCAGGCATATCAGAATGGAAAGGACAAACCACCATCTGTTGAGCCAGAATATGTTAAGGATATCTCTCAGGGTTATCTGCGTTCCATTGCTTTTGGACTCGCCTACCTGCTTTATTTCTTCCCTTGCCATATAGTGCAATTAATCTGTTATTACTTGAACATCATCATCAGAATCGTTGTCAGCAGAGATGCGGCGCTAAACCAGACACCCACGTTGTTGTTCTGGTTGATACCGCTCTGCTGCGCCTTGATGCGGTTAGGCTTTACATAAACCACGTCGTTCTGCTGAAGAAAATATGAAGGAGAATTCAGAACGTCCTTTGAAAGCAGGTTGTTGTACATTATCTGCCTCTGCCCGTTGTTCTCTCGGATTACCATCACGCTGTCTCTGCGACCATAGATAGTAAGGTCTCCCGCCATTGCAAGAGCGTCAAACAAAGACACCCTGTCGCTCTCCACATTGAACTTTCCCGGACGGTTAACCTCCCCCAGAACGGAAATGTTGAAGTTCTGGTAAGCCACGGTAACAACAGCTCCCTTGAGCAGTCCGTCGTCATCCAGTTTTTTGGAAATCATCGTTGAGAGTTCGCTCCTGGTAAGGCCGGCAACTTTTATTCTGCCGACTATAGGGAAGTCTATGTTTCCCTCAAGGTCCACAGTATAGCCACTGAGCCTCTGCCCCAGGCTCGAACTGGAGCCGGACGGAGAGTTCCCCTGCGGGTTAAACAGGGCGGAAAGAGTTGGCTCCTTGTGACTTACAAAGATGCTGAGCATATCCCCCGGCTGTATCCTGATGTCCTGAAAGTTTTTTATGGCCTGTGTTTCCTCCGTATAAGTGTCCTGAAGATATACGACTTCCTTTGCAGAACGGCAGGCTATAGCCATTATTGCGGCCAAAGCAAAAGACAAAGCCGTTAATAAACCGTGTCTATTCATAGCATTCATTTTTCCGTGTCCTACAAAAATAAGAAATATATTCAATATTTTTGCAGAGAAATGAAAAACTCCCTGCTGTCAAAAACAATAGACACTCTGCGATTCCCCATTATGCTCGGGGTGGTTGCGGAGCATGCGTTTTTCATTCCCCCTGCAGGTGAAAATCTCCCGGCCTACAGCGCAACCAGGTTTTTCCTTTCCGATGTTTCCACGGAGGTCCTTCCTCCACCTCTGTTTTTCCTTATCAGCGGAATGCTGTTTTTCTGGGGAGTAAAACAACTTTCCTCTTCCGCCTATCTCCAGAAAATCCGGAAAAGATTCCGGACGGTGTTGATTCCGTACATTTTCTGGAACCTGCTGATAATCGGTGTGCTGTATGTGGGACAGACCTGGTTTGGAGACCTTGCCGGGCAGGAGGCCACAAGAGTCTCGGACTACTCTTTCAAAGACTGGCTCTGGGCCTTCTGGGACACAAGCAAAGGATCGGCATACACCTCGGCGACAGTTGGAGATCCCGTCTATTTCCCTTTCTGGTTCATAAGGGACGCAATGGTACTCTTCCTCCTGTCTCCGGTAATGCTGTTTCTTCTGAAAAAGACACGTGGATGGATTTTGCTCCCTCTGTTAGCCTGGTGGCTGGCCGCCGGTTTTGAAGGTGTTCCGAGATGGGTTTACGGTGTTGCCGGCTTTTCTCCGAGGCCAATTTTCTTCTTCTGCCTCGGAGCCTGGACAGTTGCCTCGGGTAAAGAGTTTGCCCAAAGGATCCTTGAAAAAAGGAAAGCCGTTTATGTTCTGCTGCCCGTGGTCTTTGCGGGAATTGCAGCGGCCTGGTTTCTCAGGGGGCATTCCCTTTATCAGCCGTTCATCAGGATTTACACTCTTGCCGCGGCTCTGCTCTGCTTCTGCATTGCGGCCAGATTCTCCCGGAAAGAAAACAGAGGCCGTCTTTGGATATTCCTCGGCGGAGCGACATTCTTCCTCTATGCTTCACACGGCTACCTTGTAAAGATTCTTCCCCACATCGCGATAAAGAAAACAGGAATTTCCGGAGACCTTCAGTTAACGGTTCTGTATTTTGTCTGCCTTGCCGCAACCGTTGCTATCTGTCTTGCCGCCTACTGGGTACTTAAAAAAATCACCCCACGGCTGCTCGGGGTGATAACTGGCGGAAGATGTTGATTACCACTGTATAAGTTTATCAGCTTCCTCTAATGTGACAAAGCTGAAATCTTTCAGAAGTCTCGAGAATTTGCTCCAGGACCTATCCTTTCCAAGATTCATTTTCACGGAGCGCGTAAACAGAGACAGGCTGCTTGCCTTTTCCTTGAAATAGGTTTCGTATTCCTCCTTTGTGAATTTCTTTTCTTTTACAAAGTCGGACATGTGGAAATAGCAGATGTTGTAGTCTCTTTTCTTCATCCTCCGCGATACGAAGCCGTAAGGGAAGAAGCGGAAATACCCTCCTCCGGAAAACGCTGTTTTCCTGCCTATGAAGGATGTTACTGATATCGGGTATTCCCTGACCGTTCCGGCTTTTGTCTCTATCAGGGACGGAGCGTCTTCTCCGAAAGAAGGGAAGCCCCCGAATTCCCTTTTTGCGGGGAACACAGACGAATCCCTGGTTATCCCGCACTCTGAAAGTATATCGAAAACCCATCTGTTTTCTTCTCCGACAGAGAACGCAGGGGCCCTGTAGCTGAGGACTTTCTCTCCAGTGCACTGCTGAAGGTTGTCTATAGCGGCACGGGTATCTTCCAGACATTCCTCCGGAGTCATTTTGTTCAGCCAGGTATGAAGATTGGAATGGCAGCCTATCTCGTGTCCCCTCTCGTGTATCTTTTTGATAACCTCCGGAAAATTCTTTCCCATCATTCCGACGCAGAAGAAGGTTGCTTTTGTGCCTGCGGAATCCAAAATGTCCAGCAGCTTGCCGAGCATAATGTCGTGCTCACGCCGCAGGTCATCGGTAAGGGCGTTAAGTGCCTCCCAGGCAAACCATTCCTCTATGTCTATCGTAAGGATGTTCATAATCTATCCGGCTACGTCAAAATCCATGAGTTGATAAAACAGGTTGTCCTTTGTCATTTCGGGAAGTTTGCCCCCTGTCAAATCGCGGAAAATCAGATTGAAAGGAGAATGCTTTATAAACTTCGGCACTCTGAAATAAGTTCCCGGCAGAACCCCTCCGATTCCAACATAAAGCCTTACGGCCATACTGCCCCGCTTCTTCAAATCCGGCACCCTGTCAAGCAGCTCTTCGTCCAGAGTCCCCATCACCGCGGCCACTCCTGTCTTGAAACGCTTGAGCACCTGGTCTCCTTTCCGGAAACAAAGCGGAGAGGAGGTTCTCCACCTCAGCGATTCTTCCGTCCAGAAACGTTCGTATGTTTTTCCCTCCGGTCTTCCGATTTTTCCGAACCCGAATTTCACGTCCATTTGTCCGACAAGAGTAAATCCGCAGTATTTCAGGAACGTATGTATGCTGTTTCCGTTGGCTATGCCGTAAACGAATTCATAACCCCTTTTCCGGCCTTCTTCTATACATTTGTTCGTAAGTATGGAAAGAAGTTTCCGGCCCCTGTATTCCGGAAGGGTTACGCTGCCCATAGACCTAAGGCATTTGACAGTCTTTCCGTCAACTTTCATTGTTTCCGGAATGAGGGCCTCATGGGCCACGATCCTGTCTCCGTCCATAGCGTTGAAAGCTATCACCCGGCCTTCCGGATTGTCTCCATACCAGTACCTGAAGTCATCGTTCTTGAACCTCAGACCCCTCTGCCTGTAAACCTCATTCTGCGTGGAAATGAGTTTTGTCAGGTCTCCCTCGTGGGTAAAGTCGCAAAATCTGTATTCCAGGTCCATGGCTGTTTATCTTAAAGGTCCCCCGTAAGTATTCCACCTTACAAGGCGGTCGAAAAGGAATATTCCGTCCCAAGGCATTTCGAAGTTCAGCATCCTGCCTATCAGAGGAAGGCGCATCACTCCCAGCCTGGTTGCCTTGTCCGCAAATTCAAGCGCCTTGTCCTGCGGGGCGGCTATTCCGATTGTCTGTGTATTCTCGTCTATGAATTTCAGGCTGTCGAAAATGGACTTCACCTTATGTACAAAGAGAACTCTTGAATAAACAGGTTTGTCCAGCTCGTCAAGGTCATCGAGCAATATGGTCCAGGACATTGTGTCGCTGCCTTTGACCGTTCCCTTGAAATCATACACGCCTCTTATTGAATGTATTTGAGAAACCTGCTCCGGGCTCATAAGCGGCTTCGGAATCTGGATTTCCGTCTTGGCCATCGAATCGCCGAGTATGTCTATGAATTCTTCCGGAGAAACCGTTCCGCCCTCTTCTATGAACAGGTTGTGCGGAGAGGCGCAGCCCGTCTGATCGAAGACGGAAACATCAACGGAAATCTTTCTCGCGAGTTTCTTTGCCTCCTGGGCAGAAGACAGTTCTTCCTTTGCAACAACGGAATATGAAAGTTTAGGACCAAAGACCACCGTCTCCGAATCATATCGCGACGGATAGGAAGAAACCGTCTCCACGGCCTCTCTTCCACCCCACGCAATCCTAACGTCCGCCTGGCGGGACATTTCCTCGCCGAGACTGGCCGCATCCTTGTTAAAGTAGATTACGGCAATGGTCTTGAGAAGGTCGTCCCCGCATATCGTATATCCGTTTTCGTCCGTGTATTCGACTCCCTTGAAGCACTCAAGAATATCGGAGAACACTCCGTCGTCTCTTGAAGACACCCTGAGAAGATTCACGTTCTTGGCTATAATCGACTGAACCAGCGCGAACATTCCCAGTATCTGGACATTGCCGGCAAGCCAGTGGCATACAAGCCCGCGGGAGTTGGCCTTTAGGAAATGGCGGTCGGAATCCGGGAACGGAAAGAAACTGTCCATATACATCCTGTTGCCCCTAAGGCCCATATCGGCAACCGACTTAAGATGCTTTGCATCACACCAGGAGGACAGGAAGGATAGTCCTCTGTCCTTGATTCTTGCAAGACTCGGCTCGGTCGCCCACTTTGAAGCTACCGCCCCAATAAGTCCTGTCAGGGAATCAACCGGCTGCCTCTCAAGCCACTCCCTCTGCGATTTCAGAGAGGCAATTATCTGCTTCAGGCACTCCAGCGGAGTATCCGCAGAAACGGGATGCTGATGCAGATAAACCTCAAGCCTTTCTGGCGAAGCGTCGGCAGATTTTTCCCTTTTCGCGAAAGTCAGTTTCTGCGAAAGAATATCTCCGCAGCCCCTGACCTCAGCCTTTTTCATTCGGCCGACTACCTTGAAGCGTGTTCCGGCCCTGCCGTCCGGACAGGACTCGGGGTCGATTATGCCGATGTCATCCGTCAGAACCACGTTGCCGGGATAAGAATGCGGAATAGGGCTAATGAATTCCAGAAGGCCCTCCTGTCCGGCGGGAAGAACTTCCCGGGTTCTCGTATCGCGGACAATCACCCTTACGTATGATGACGTATGCTTCCATCCGCAGGTGCAGTCCGGATAATTGAGGCCCATCTGCTCTGTAAATCCGTAAATGTCTATCACGTCCGAAGGCTCCAGACCGAAGCACTTTGAAAGGCGGGCGTTGAACAGGGCCTTGTCTATCTTCTCGCTTTCCAGCTTCTTCCATCCTCCGATATGGATAATCTTGGAACCTTTTGGAAGGACTATCCGAATCCCGGATTCTTCGATGGAACGCAGTACATTCTGGTAGAGTATGTAGGTGAAACCGAACACGACAACCGGTTTGTCCGCATCTAGGGAAGCCACATATTCCTTTATTCCCTCGACATCGAAATAAGAAACGCCCCTCTCGTCCGCCTTGAGGAAATAACCGGTCTTGTTGGCAAATCTCAGATAGCCCGTAACGGCGGCAAATCTCGCTCCCAAAAGTTTCCTGTAGGAAGACCTTGGGTCTATGTCCATTATCAGGAAAGGTTTTCTTTCCTTTCCGATAAATTCTCCCACAACCTTGATCATTGCCTTGGCCTGGCGTTTGGCGGTTTCCTTGTCCACCAGAACCGTGCTTGGAATTCCTGAAGTCGCTGAGGACTGGAGAGCCAGAGTAAGGCTCTCTTTAGGAACGGAGTTGAGTTTGAATCCAAGTTCCTTGAACACGCTTACAGAAACGGGCGGGATATCTTCAGCGGCAAACGGAGAATATGGATCAAAATGCTTTCGCTGGCAGAAGCGGCGGTACATTTCATTGTTATCGTAATGGAACTGAAGCTCCTCCTTCAGGGCCTCCATAAAAAGATCCTGAGAGCGGGCGCTTGAATCATACGGCGCAAGTTCCAGCAATTCGTCTGTCTTCATATAAATCCTCCGTCAATTCTTCAGAAGAAGCCTCTGTATCTTCCCCGATGCCGTCTTTGGAATACTTTCCACTATCTCGAAACTATCCGGCACCTTGTAATTTTCAAGATTATTCATCAGCACCTTCTTTACCTGCCCGAAATCAACATCCTTGCTGCAGACGCAGAAAGCCTTCACCTTTTCTCCCAGAACATCATCGCGGATTCCGATGCAGGCAGATTCTTCTATGCCGTCTATAGTGTCCAGCACTTCTTCCACCTCTATCGGGCTGACTTTCTTTCCCCCGACGTTGATTATTTCCTTTTTCCTGCTGACCATATAAATGAATCCGTCACCGTCTATATGCCCCCAGTCTCCCGTCCGGAAATAATCTCCGAAAAAGTCGCTTGCAAACACCTCCGAAGGCTGCCCCCAGTATCCCGAGCAAACATGGCTGCCCTTGACGCATATTTCTCCGTCTTCTCCAGCAGAAACCGGCATACCGTCTTCCGAGAAAATTGCAATGTCCGTATTCGGCGACGGTTTCCCAACAGACATAAGATGCTCCCCGTCATCGTGGAAGCTTATAAAAGCGCTACGGGAGGCTTCGGTAAGTCCATAGTGCATGCAGATGCGGGTATCTGGAAGCAATTGCATCAGTTTCTGCTTGTTTTCCAGAGACATAAAAGCGCTTCCTATCTCGATGTATCTTAATTGGGAGGCAAACCGGGCGATTTTGTCGCCGCTCATTTTCAGGATATAGGACCAGCTTGCCGGAACCATCCCGAAGCCGGTTACCCGGCATCTTTCCATCTCCCCGAAAAATTTCTTCATGCTGGCAAAACTTCCCAGCATTACAAGAGTTCCGCCCTTGCCTAAAACGCAGCGAAGCCTTCCGAGCCCGAAGGAATGGCTGACAGGAAGGGCCAGCAGTTCAATATCTTCCGCGGTGTTGCGGATAAATGTGTTGATGTTGTCCGCCGCGGCCATTTGGTTTTTAAAGGTCAGCGCGACACCCTTTGGAAGCCCCGTGGTTCCCGTGGTGAAAAGAAGATCCGCGATATCGTTCTCTTGTGGAAAATCAAAGGAGGAAGAAACCTCTTGCCTGATCTCTCCAAAAGGAAGCACCTTTGTTTCCCCGCTGTTTCTCAACTCCCCGGCAACAAACTTTGGACGGGATACGTCAATAATCCTGGCAAGGCGGGTTGGATTTGTTTCCGGATCTATAGGCACACATATCAGACCGGCAAGGTGAGCCCCGAAATAGGCATAGACGAATTCTATGCTCTTGTTGGCAGACAGGATTACACGGTCTCCCCTTTGGGCAAAAGCGGAAAACCAGGAGGCCTTTTTCAAAATCTCCTCCCAGAGGCCGGCATAGCTGATCTCAGTATCGCCGGAAACCAGAGCCGTCTTTTGCCCGGAGGTCTGGCTGTGCCCGTGTATCAGTTGCTCTATTGTCACGTCAGAGGCTGGATATCAGTTTGTTTTACCCTCTATGGCTTTTACTATGTCGCTAACGTCTTCCAGTTCCATCATTTCTTCCGGCTCAAAGCTGATGCCGAAATTCTCCTCCACTTGAGACAATATTGAAAGATGCCCCATACTGTCCCAGGCCGGGAAATCACCAACAGTACTGTCCTCGGTAACCTCCGCCTTGTCCACCTCGCAGACAGAAGCCACAATCTCAATTACTTTTTCCAATATATCCATATCCTTTCATTTTATATTTTCCTTTATGCTGCCGGCTATGCCCTCTGCGGTAAGGCCGGCATCCCCCAACATAAACCCGTAACCTCCAACCCTGATGTTTTTGTCGCCGAAGCCAAGCCTCAGCAATGCGGGATGGTGCGGATTCCCGGACAGATATTCGGAGACGGCACCTCCCAAGCCCCCAAAATTACGGTGTTCCTCCACCGTAACCAAAAGTTTTTTGTCAAGTTTTATGGCCGAAACATCCAGCGGCTTTACGGTGTGCATGTTTACAACAGATGCTTCTATACCGTCCTGCGCCAATAATGCGGCTGCGCCAAGGGCGTTGTTCACCATACTTCCGGTTGCCAGAATCTGAATGTCTTTTCCATCGCGGAGCTCTACGCCGCGCCCAAGACAAAAATCATAATCCTGCGAATAAACCGCCGGAACGCCTGTTCCCCCGAACATCCTGATATACACCGGAGCGTTGCATGACACGGCCGCATCAAGGGCTTTGGCGGCCTCCAGGGAGTCGCAAGGACAGACAACTGTCATTCCGGGAACCATCCTCATCAGAGCCAGGTCTTCTACAGCAAAATGCGTATTGCCGAAATACTGAAGGGAAAGTCCGGATGCAATGCCCGCTATAATCAGCGGGAACTTCATAAAGCCTGCGTACTGCCTGATTTGCTCAAAGCTTCTCATGGAAAGGAAGCAAGACTGCGCTACACAAATCGGCCTTATGCCCTCAGACGCAAGACCGGCTGCCGTTCCTATCAGATTCTGCTCTGCGATGCCCACATTGATGAAACGCTCCGGATAGGCGGCCTTGAACTTGTCCAGGCCGGCCGGAGTGCTCATATCCGCAGAAAGCACCTTGAAATCGCTGCGGTTTTGGGCAATTTCCATAAGGGCCATTCCGAAGGCGCTTCCGCCCTGTCCCGCCATGGACATAAGCTTGATATTGAATTTACTCCAATCCATAAGCCGACTTTATTTCCTTTACAGCCTGCTCGTATTTCTTGCGCGTAAGCAGGCAATGGTGGGACAATTTATTGTTTTCCAGGAAAGATATTCCGTGAGCCTTGACGGTATTTGCAATTATCGCCAACGGTTTGTCTGACTTTCTTCCAAGAACCTCCGTAAGTTCGCTCAAAGAATGTCCGTCAACCGTTACCGCATCAAAACCGAAGGAAGCGAACTTGTCTTCCAGGGAAGAAAGAGCCATAACCTCCTCCGTTGGGCCGTCAACCTGATATCTGTTCCTGTCAACTATCACCGTAAGGTTATTGAGCCTCATATTGGATGCGGACATCAGCGATTCCCAAACCAGCCCTTCGTCCAATTCTCCGTCTCCCGCAAGCACAAACACCCGGTTGTCAAGCCCCCTGTCTTTGCAAGCCCTCGCCACGCCGGTGGCAAATGATATTCCAAGGCCAAGGCTTCCCCCGGAAAATTCTATTCCCCTGGACAGGTTTCTGGCAGCGTGCCCATAGAAAGAAGTTCCGTCCGTTTCAAAGGATTCCAGATCTTCATCTGTCAGAAAACCTTTCTTCCAGAGGGCCGTGTAGTAGGCAAGAACACAATGGCCTTTGCTTATTATAACCCTGTCCCTGGCTTCGTCGTCCACAGACGGTATCCTGGCCACGGAATACAGGGCGGCCAGTATCTCCATCGCGGAGAAACCGCCTCCGACATGAGAGCCGAAACTGGAGGCAACGGCCATATCCAAAGCCTTGATTTTCATTTGGAGACAGTCCGCCTCCAATTGCCTTAGGTCTGTCACTTGTCTTTTTTCTTTAACAAACAAACTGCAGGATTCCCAAAATAGGTGGAATCATCCTTTGTGTCTTTCATAATAACGCTTCCGGTTCCGATGACCGTATTGTTTCCTACGGAAAACGTCTGGAGCACGGTGGAGTTAACTCCGAAGTAGTTTCCGTTGCCTATGCTGCACAGACCGCAAACCTTGGTTCCAAGCATCATGGAGTTATAGTCTCCCACGGTAACGTCATGTCCGAGGGCTATATGGTTGTTAAGGATGTTGAAATCCCCGAGAGTAACATTCAGGCTTATCAGACATCCAACTCCCACAATGTTTCCATGGCCCATTTTATAGTCGTCTTCCTTGAAAAAGCAGCAGTCCGGACAGATGATGTTCGGGAAAAACAGGTTCTTTCCTGTCAAGCGCTCTACAATATCCCTTCTTTTTGCGGGATTGCCCACGGCAATCACCACTCCGGTTTCCCTTTCAAGACCGTTAAGGTCTTCGACCGTACCGCGCACACCGTCCTTTCCGGCCAGAGCGGGATCGTCGTCAAAGAAACCTATGATATTCCACTTCTGTTCCTTCTTGTTGATCATGTCTATGAAGCAGGCCACCTCGCGGCCCATTCCTCCATAACCTACAATTGCAATATCTTTCATTTTATCTCAATTATGTCCGTTAAAACCTTCTTTGGCAGCCTCGCTTTCTCCGGTAATGCCCTCTCTGATCACCACCTTTTTGGCCGTAATGAAAAGCGTCTTCACGTCCAGCCAGAATGTCAGATGGTCCACATACCACACGTCCAGCCGGAACTTCTCGCCCCAGCTTATATCGTTCCTGCCGTGGCACTGCGCCCAGCCCGTGATTCCCGGACGGACTTCGTGCCTTCTGGCCTGCTCCGGGCTGTACAGCGGAAGATACCGTACCAGCAGCGGACGCGGCCCCACCAGAGACATATCCCCCTTCAGCACGTTTATCAGCTGAAGAAGTTCGTCTATGGAAGCGCTTCTTACTATCTTCCCTATGCCGGTAACCCTTTTCTCGTCCGGAAGCAGGTTACCGTTCTCATCCTTTTCGTCGGTCATCGTCTTGAACTTGATGACCTTGAAAATCTTTGCATCCTTGCCCGGCCTTTCCTGCAGGAAGAACACGCCGGCCCCCTTGTTGGCAAAATACAAAAGTACGATAAATATCAGAAGTAACCAGCTGATACATATCAGCCCGGCCAGCGCCAGCAAAAAGTCCAGCGCGCGCTTTATGTATTTTCCGTATATACCCTGCTTAGCCATCTTTATCCCAGTTTCTCCTTGTAAAACTCTTTCAGGCAGGCCCAAACATATTTCCTGTCATAGCGGGAAGCGATAAGTTCCCTCGCGCA
>JAFYZX010000087.1 GCA_017548505.1 Bacteroidales bacterium
AGGTGTAACCTCCTTCTATGATGTCGCTTATGCCGGGAACGAAAGTGTTGAAATCGAAGTCCACCATAAACGACAGAGCCTTCGGAACGGAAATGTTGAACAGGTATGGCTTCTCGTCGTTGTCCCAGCTCTTTTTAGGATTCAGAAGCGCAAACCCCACGAATGGCGTTCCGTTTTCTCCGCGATACAGGCCCTCCATTGCCGCCAGTTTCATCGGCTGTGTCCTGGCAACTGTAACTGCGGAAGTGTGCCCGGTTCCCATCAGGGCAAATATTGCAAACAGCCCGAATACTGTCGCATACTTGATGCTTCGCAGAGAAAACTCCCTGTTTCTCTGCTTCTTCAGATACCAGCAGGAAATGGCTATCACCACGATTGCGGCTACAAGGAATCCGCTCATTACGCTGTGAAAGAATTTGCTGAGCGTGGTCGGAGAGAACACGATAGCCCAGAAATCCACCATCTCGTTCCTTCCGGTCAGAGGGTTGAACTCCATTCCGACAGGATTCTGCATCCAGCCGTTGGCCGTGAGAATCCAGTATGCGGAAATGTTGGCCCCTATTGCCGTCAGCCAGGTGCTCAGCAGGTGGAATCCCTTGCTAACCTTGTCCCAGCCGAAGTACATTACAGCAAAGAAGGTGCTTTCCAGGAAGAACGCGAATATTCCCTCGATGGCCAGCGGGGCACCGAAAATGTCTCCCACAAACCAGGAATAGTTGCTCCAGTTTGTTCCGAACTCGAATTCCAGAATTATTCCCGTAGCCACGCCGCAGGCGAAGTTTATGGCAAATATCCTGCTCCAGAACCTGGTGAGCTTTTTCCAGGATTCATCTCCCGAGCGGTAATACTTTGTCTCGAAAATTGCTATCAGTATGCCCAGGCCAAGCGTCAGAGGCACAAACAGCCAGTGGTACATGGCAGTCAGCGCAAACTGCAGCCTGGAGGCATCTGCAAGTGATGAAGTCAGTAACATATCAAGGTTGTTTAGTCAGGTTTTCAATTACATGCTCCGCCTTTTCGGAATCGGTATCATAGCGGGAGAGTTCCGGACGGAAGAAGAACACCCTGAGAATCAGGAATATGATCGCGAGCTTTATAAGAATTATCAGCCAAAGGGTCTTTCCGACTTCCATGTTCTTGAAGCCGTCGCGATAAAAAACATATACCCTTTTAAAGATGTTCACCTTGTAAATTTAACAAAATCAAATGAAAAACGGCTTGATTTTTGAGTTATATTTGCATCAAACAAACGAATCATGGAAAAGAATTTCGATAAAGGAAGACGTGACGCCTTGAAGACCGCAGGGCTGTTTGTGGCCGCTGTTGTGGGCTCAAGCGTAATCAATAAGATAGGAGCCGTTTCAAGACTCGGCGATTTAGCTGATGCTGACCAGCAGCAACAGCAGAGAATTGTCCGCAAGGCAGTCTATGTTCCTAAGAACTGCAAGATTCACAAGCAGATAGCCGCAAAGGCAAAGAATCCCGAGCAGTGCAATCTCTGCGTGGATGTCTGCCCTAAGAAATGCATAACCGCAGTAGAAGTCAAAGGCGGCAAGGGCCTCAAGGAGCCTAAGCTCGAAGAGGCAACCTGCATAGGCTGCGGAAGGTGCTGGAGAGTCTGCCCTGAAGAGCCAAAGGCCTGGGAGATCTGGGACCGCACCAATAACCAGAAACTGAGATAACTGGTTTAGCTATTCGTCGTAACCGACGTAATGCTCGTCGATTTTTTCCAGATTGTCAATCTTGAAAGTGTCTCCGTCCTGGACGAGAGTCAGCTTTATGGTATAATGATACTCTTTGTTTTCGCCTTGATCGTGGATGCATGACACTAAATAAGCATCACCCTCGGGTTTGATGGTGCGTGTCTTTAATCCACCGGTATCTCCACCGCCCTCGTAGCAGAACAGCCAAAATGCCATACATTCGCCATCGCAATCATAATCGTACGAGTCTATAAGCCATTGTTTCATCTTAGGTGTTATATTGCTCTTGATGAACTCGTAGTTTTCGATGTCTTTATCAAATACTTCATCATAACCCTTATAGAACCCCTCCAGGAAAGTCTTTCCGGCGGCAATCTTAGCAGAATCAACAATAGCTGCAGCAGCCTCAGTCTTAGCAGTTTCAGCTTGAGCCTGCTCAGTTGCCTCTTCAGCTTTGTTGTTGGATTTGCAGGCAAATAAGACGAAGGCGCCCAGTGCCAGTACAGAAAAGAGTTTAATTGTTTTCATTGCATTGTTTATTTACGGTTTTTGTATGCTTTAAGTGTATTCTGAAGGAGTGACGCTATTGTCATAGGCCCCACTCCGCCGGGAACCGGAGTAATGTAGGAGCACTTAGGTGCAACTTTTTCAAAGTCAACGTCCCCCACGAGGCGGTATCCGCTCTTTCTGGTTGGATCTTCGATCGAATTGATGCCCACATCGATGATTACCGCACCTTCCTTCACCATGTCTTCCTTCACGAAGAAAGGAATTCCGATGGCGGCTACGATTATATCTGCTTCTCTGGTATATTTCGCGATGTCTTTAGTGCGGCTGTGGCAAATTGTAACGGTGCAGTCCCCCGGATAACCCTTCCTGGAAAGAAGGTTGGCCATTGGCCTGCCCACGATGTTGCTCCTTCCGAGAACCACGCAGCTTTTGCCTTTGGTTTCTATCTTGTTCCTCTCCAGAAGAGTCATTATCCCCATTGGTGTGGCCGGAAGGAATGTATCCTGGCCCAGCATCATCTTGCCGGCGGAAACAGGATGGAATCCGTCAACGTCTTTCTCGGGAACGATTGTGGCGATGACCTTGTTCTCGTCGATGTGCTTAGGTAGTGGAAGCTGGACAATCAGGCCGTCTATTCCGCTGTCCGCATTGATGTTGCGTATTATCCGTAGGAGTTCCTCCTCGGTGGTTTCTGCAGACAGACGCTTTACTTCAGATGTGAATCCGGCATCTGCGCAGGCCTTTTCCTTGTTGGCCACGTATGTCTTGCTGGCCGGGTTGTCCCCTACCAGAATAGCTGTCAGAGAAGGTCTTCTGCCTCCGTTTTTCAGGATTTCTTCAACTTCCTGACGTATTTCGGCTCTGATTGCGGCACTCTCCGCCTTGCCGTCCAGTAACTTGTATTCCATATTATCTGCCCATGTTTCTGAGGTTGCGCATCTGTGCCATGCGGTTTCTGAGCCCGCCGCCGGCAACATTCTTCATCACTTTCTTTGTCTGCTCAAACTGCTTTATGAGGCGGTTTACCTCGGCGATGCTGGTGCCGCTTCCGCTGGCTATGCGGTTACGGCGGCTTCCGTTGATTACCTCCGGATGCTCCTTCTCGAAAGGAGTCATTGACTGGATGATAGCCTCAACGTTCTTGAATGAGCTGTTGTCCATATCCACGTCCTTGAGGGCCTTGCCCACTCCGGGAATCATGCTTGCCAGATCCTTAATGTTACCCATCTTCTTGATCTGCTGGATCTGCTGATAGAAATCGTTGAAGTCGAACTGGCTCTTTATGAGTTTCTTCTTCAGTTTGCGGGCCTCCTCCTCGTTTATCTGCTCCTGGGCTTTCTCAACCAGTGTTACAACGTCTCCCATTCCCAGGATTCGGTCAGCGATACGCTCAGGATGGAAAACATCCAGGGTGTCCAGCTTTTCTCCAGAGGATATGAACTTGATTGGCTTGTTAACCACGGCCTTAATGGAGAGCGCTGCACCGCCTCTGGTATCACCGTCGAGCTTTGTCAGGACAACTCCATCAAAGTCCAGGACATCGTTGAAGGCCTTTGCAGTCTCAACCGCATCCTGACCTGTCATCGAGTCAACTACAAAGAGTATCTCGCTAGGATTGAGGGCTTTCTTGAGATTGCCGATCTCGGTCATCATCTCCTGGTCTACGGCAAGTCGTCCGGCTGTATCCACAATCAGCACATCATACTGCTTGGCCTTTGCCTCCTTTACTGCATTCTCGGCGATTTTGACAGGATTCTTGACTCCTTCTTCAGTGTAAATAGGAACATCGATTGACCCCGCCAGCACCTTCAACTGGTCTATTGCGGCCGGACGGTAAACGTCTCCAGCCACCAGCATCACTCTTTTTCCCCTCTTGTTTTTCAGCTGGTTGGCGAGTTTGCCGCTGAAAGTGGTTTTACCGGAACCCTGGAGTCCTGCAACCAATACTATTGCCGGATTTCCCTTCAGGCTGATGTCCGTTGCGCTGCTTCCCATCAGCTTGGCGAGCTCGTCGTGGACGATCTTCACCATCATCTGCCCGGGCTTCACGCTCTTTATAACGTCCTGTCCAAGAGCAACCTGCTTTACGTCATCGCAGAAGCTCTTTGCCACCTTGTAGCTTACGTCAGCCTCAATGAGTGCCCTGCGGATGTCCTTCAGGGTTTCGGATATGTTTACTTCGGTGATTCTGCCCTGTCCTTTCAGGAGCTTGAACGACCGGTCCAGTCTATCAATAAGGTTTTCAAACATAATTCTTTACTTGATAATTTCATCTGAATAGTAGGCCTTTGCGAGGTCTTTTTGGTTGTAGCGCATTGCCATTACCTGCCCGTATGCACCGGCGGTGTTGAGGGATACCAGGTCTCCTCTCTGAGTTTCAGGCAGCCAGATGCCGTGGGCGAACTTGTCACTGCTCTCGCATACAGGGCCAACCACGTCGTACTTGGTCTTCTTGCCTGTAGAAGTGAGATTCTGGATATCGTGATGAGCCTGATAAAGGGCCGGACGGATCAAATCGTTCATTCCGGCATCCAGAATCACGAACTTCATCTTCTGGCCGATCTTCACGTACAGTACCCTGGAAATCAGGTGGCCGCACTGTGCAACAATAGCCCTGCCCGGTTCAAAGTGAATCTTCTGGCCCGGCCTTACTATAAGGTTCTTGTTGATGAGCTCAAAGTAATCCTTGAAGTTGGCAATCGGATTCTGGTTAGGATTCTGGTAATCTACTCCAAGTCCGCCGCCAAGGTTCAGGTTCTCGATCTTGATATTCCTCTCTATGAACCAGCTCTGGAGCTGCTCCACCATCCTGCAAAGCAGCGGGAACACGCTCATGTCCAGAATCTGGCTTCCAACGTGGAAGTGAAGTCCTATCAGCTTTATGTTCTTCAGGCCTTTGATAAGGTCGGTCACTGCCTGGAACTCCCAAGGGCTGATTCCAAACTTGTCTTCCTTTCTTCCTGTGGAAATGTATTTGTGGGTATGCGCGTCAATGTCAGGGTTAACTCTCAGCGATATCCTGGCCTTTACACCCATTCCTGCAGCCAGATCGTTGATTATCTTGATTTCAGGCACGCTCTCGCAGTTGAAACTGAAGATTCCTGCCTTGAGGGCTGTCTTTATCTCGGCATCGCTCTTGCCGACTCCGGCATAGACAATCTTGGACGGGGCGAAACCGTTCTTTATCGCGATCTTGACCTCGTTCCCGCTAACGCAGTCCGCTCCCAGTCCGGCTTTCTGTATGGTCTGGAGAATCTTCGGCTCGGCATTGGCCTTTACCGCATAATGGGCATTGTAGCCGTATTTCTTCGTATATGATGTGTAAATCTTCAAGGTCTCCTTCAGGAGATCCATGTCATAATAATAGAAAGGTGTACGGATGCTTCCGAATGCCTCGATTGCCTGTTTTGTTATCATTTTGTGTCTAGTTTTTGTTCTTTTTCAGGTGGATGCAAATCTAATCATTTTTTCATTAAATTTGTATGATTTTAACATCGCGGAACATTAACATTAATAATTTAAAATATCTGAGATTATGGCAAAAGGACCTATCACTCAATTCATTGATCATCATTACCGTCATTTTAACTCCGCAGCTATGGTGGATGCCATCAAGGCTTACGAGCAGCTTCTGGCAGAGGGCGGAAAGATGATGCTTGCAATGGCCGGCGCAATGAGTACGGCTGAACTTGGACTCTCACTGGCAGAAATGATTCGTCAGGACAAGTTCGCAATCGTTTGCTGTTCTGCAAACAACCTCGAGGAAGACATCATGAACCTGGTGGCTCACTCCCATTACAAGAGAGTGCCTAACTACAGAGATCTTACTCCTGAGATGGAGCAGGATCTTCTTGACCACCATCTGAACCGTGTCACCGACACCTGCATCCCTGAGGAAGAGGCATTCAGAAGGCTGGAGGACCATCTGGTTGACGCATGGAAAGACTCCGCGGCAAAGGGAGAGAGGCTTTTCCCTTACGAGTTCATGTACAAGGTTATCCGCAGCGGCGTCCTTGAGCAGTACTACGAGATAGATCCAAAGGACAGCTGGGTTCTGGCTGCCTGCGAGAAGAACATCCCTATCGTTGTTCCTGCATGGGAAGATTCCACTACCGGAAATATCTTTACCGCTCACTGCATCAGAGGAGAATTTGATGTTCATCTGGTTAAGGGCGGTATCGAGACAATGATGCACCTGGTTGACTGGTACAAGGCCAACAACCGTCCTGGAATCGACCGCGGAACAGGATTCTTCCAGATCGGCGGCGGTACCGCAGGAGACTTCCCTATCTGCTGCGTGCCTATGATGGAGCAGGATCTGCAGTGGCACGGCACAATGCTGTGGCAGTATTTCTGCCAGATTTCAGACTCCACCACCTCCTACGGTTCATATTCCGGAGCGGTTCCAAACGAGAAGATCACCTGGGGCAAGCTCTCTCCTGAGTGCCCTAAGTTCATCGTGGAAAGCGATGCAACCATCGTTGCTCCACTGATGTTCGCCCACATACTCGGCTGGTAATGAAAAGATTTATAATACTTGCGGCAGCAGCTTTGGCTGTTGCCGCTTGCAATAACAGCCAGAGTGCCACCAGCACACAGGATGTTGCCAAGAAGATAAGCGCTCCTGTGGGATGCCGCTCGTATCATGATGTTTACGGACCGGTCAAGACTGTGCAGTATCTATTTGAAGACGGAACCAAAAGCAGTCTCACTACTTTTGACGAGAACGGCATGGATATCGATTTGCTTAAAAACGACAAGGAGTATCTTGAACTCAACCAAATGCCGGAATCCGAGTCAACACTCACTTTTGAGGACGGCAAACTTGTTTCATTCGGATTTGCGAGTTATATCCAACTTAAATATAACGGCAGGTTGATTGAGGAGGCTTATATTAATCCGAGTGACCTTGGGCCGGCATACTCTCCTACCTATTACATTTATGACGGCAACAATGACAGGATAGCCATGTTCTCTGCCCGTTTTGAACCAAACTATTCTGAAGACTTCAAGGAAAACCTGAAAACAGATCCTTATATGTTGTATTGCGACCCTAACCTCCTTGTAACCGAGGTGGAAAGGTACGAGATCCTCAAATGGGACGATCACGGCAACTGGATTGAAAGAAAGGTCGTTGAAAAAGACGGGAAGTCACATATTGATAAAAGGGAAATAACTTATTTTGAATAAATCATGAAAAAATTGTTTTTCTTGCTCTGTGCAGCACTGATGATTGCAGCCACCTCCTGCAACAACAATCCGAAAGATACCGGAGAGGTAATCGGAGAAGATTCTTTGGGAGTTGCCGCTCCTATGGATCTCCAGACACAGGAGTACATAGAGGGCCGCGTATCAGATATGTACAACTATGCAATTTCATCTGTAATGGATGATGCGGACAAGAAGTTCTTTACCCCTGATTTCTATGCTCTTCAGGAAAAAGTCCTGGAAAAGCAGAATGAAACCGGAGATCTTTACATCGACCACGACCACTGGATTATGGGTCAGGACAGCCACAATCCTAGTTTCGAATTCCTCAAGGCAGAAGAGATCGGTCCTCATTATGCAAAGGCATACGTGAATGTCAAGGCATTTGACGATCAGGAGAAACCGGAACTTGTAAGGCTCACTCTCCGCTACAACGGCGATGACTGGATGGTTGACGATATCGAAGAGCAATACGAAGGTGCCTTCTATTCTCACCGCAAGATCTACGAGGAAGCTCTGGGAGAATAGCCCGAACTTTCAATTTGTAACATATTGAAACCTCTATCTTAGTTTTGAAATAAAGTTTTGAAGATTCATAGGATTTTTGTAAATTCGTAGCGGATAAACTGAAATATTTATTTGAATTTACAGAAATATGTCTGAAAAAACTTTATTGCTGGGAGATGAGGCTCTGGCACTGGGAGCCCTGCATGCGGGGCTCTCTGGCGTTTATGCCTATCCCGGCACTCCTTCAACAGAAATCACGGAGTATATACAGGGCAGTCCTCTGGCTCGTGAAAGGAAAGTTCACTGCCAGTGGTCCTGCAACGAGAAAACCGCTATGGAAGCTGCTCTTGGCGCATCTTACGCCGGCAAGAGGGCGCTGGTCTGCATGAAGCACGTTGGAATGAACGTGTGTGCGGACGCCTTTGTAAATTCCGGAGTAACCGGAGCAAGCGGCGGACTGGTTGTGGTAGCCTGCGACGATCCGTCAATGCATTCATCTCAGAACGAGCAGGATTCCAGATTCTATGCAGAGTTCGCGATGGTTCCTTGCCTGGAGCCGAGCAACCAGCAGGAAGCATACGATATGGTCCGCTTTGCATTTGACTATTCCGAGATGTACCACACGCCGGTACTTATGAGGCTTACAACCCGAATGGCACACTCTAGGGCCGTTGTAAAGACCGGAGAAATGAGAGATGAGAATCCTCTGCGATTCCCTGAGGACCAGAAAAGATGGGTTCTGCTTCCGGCAGTGGCAAGACTTAGGAACGAGCAGATAATCAAGCAGTACGCACAGTATGAGGAAGATTCGGAAAAGGGCAATGTCCTTTCAGGTCCAAAGGCTGAGATGGGAGTTATTGCCTGCGGAATCGGCTGGAACTACCTTATGGAGAATATCGAAGGAGAACCATCCTTCCCTACCCTCAAGGTTACCCGCTATCCGGTTTCAAAGAAGCAGGTAAGGGAACTTGCCTCAATGTGCAAGACAATTCTGGTTGTGGAAGAGGGCCAGCCTCTGCTGGAGAAGGCTCTGAGAGGATATCTTCCTGTATATAACGAGATTAAGGGAAGGCTTGACGGAACTCTTCCGCGCACTGGAGAACTTACTCCGGATGCCTTGAGGAAGGCACTGGGAATGGAGCCCAAGGAAACCTGTGCAAAGAGCGATGTTGCGGTACCAAGGCCACCGGCACTGTGCATGGGCTGCGGCCACAGGGATTTCTACACGGCCCTGAACATGGTGGTCAAGGATTACCCTACCGCACGTGTATTCAGCGATATCGGCTGCTACACGCTCGGATATCTGGCTCCGTTCCACGCAATAAACAGTTGCGTAGATATGGGAGCATCCATAACAATGGCAATCGGAGCATCCGAAAGCGGTGTTCATCCGTCAATCGCAGTTATCGGAGACTCTACCTTCACCCATAGCGGAATGACCGGTCTTCTGGATGCTGTCAATATGGGCGCTAACATAACAGTCTGCATTTCAGACAACCTGACAACCGGAATGACCGGCGGCCAGGACAGCGCGGCATTCGGAAGAATCGAGAACATCTGCCTTGGAATCGGCGTTCCTAAAGAGCATGTCCGCCTGATTATTCCTCTTCCAAAGAACTATGAGGAAATGCAGAAGGTCATCAGAGAAGAAATTGAATATCGCGGAGTATCGGTGGTAGTCTGCCGCAGGGAGTGCATCCAGACCGCCAAGAGACATCTTAAAAAGCAGTAAATCATGAAAAAGGATATCATATTGTCAGGAGTCGGAGGCCAGGGAATTCTTTCCATAGCCACCGTTGTCGGCTGGGCCGCAATAAAGAACAGGCTTTATCTGAAACAGGCCGAGGTCCACGGAATGAGCCAAAGAGGAGGAGACGTGCAGAGTAATCTCAGGCTTTCATCAGACCCTATCTTCAGCGATCTCATCCCTAAGGGAGAATGCGAACTGATTATCTCGATGGAGCCTATGGAGGCTCTCCGTTATCTGCCATATCTTAAGAAAGACGGATGGATTATTACCAACAGCGCTCCTTTCGTAAACATTCCTTCCTACCCTGAAATCTCTGCAATCGATGCGGACCTGAAGAAGGATGCAAACGTGATTTCATTTGATTCAGACCAGATTGCAAAGGACTGTGGAGCTCCTAGATCCAGCAACATGGCTCTTCTTGGAGCAGCCGCAAGATACATCGAGATACTTGATGTTGAGGCTCTCAAGGAAGGAATCCGCAACGTCTTTTCCCGCAAGGGTGATAAAATCGTCGAAGACAACATCAAGGCTTTTGAAGCCGGCTATGAAATAGCAACCAAAAGATAACTGTATGAAAAGTCCTATCTCAAAAGAAACGATAGACGGCGTACTGGCAAAGATGGATATATCCGATATATCCAACGCCACTATAAGACAGTGCGTTGCAGTTGCCAACAAGCTTGAGGAACTGGAAAATATGCGGTTCATCCATCTGGAAATCGGAGTTCCGGGAATTCTTGCCTGCCCAGTGGGAATCGAGGCTCAGAAGAAGGCTCTGGACAGCAACATTGCGCACGAATATCCCCCTATCGGCGGAATTCCTGTGCTCAAGCAGAACGCTTCCAAGTTCCTCAAGGCCTTTGCTGATGTGGATATCGATCCGGAATGCATTGTTCCTACCGTAGGAAGCATGCAGGGCTCCATGAACCTCATACTGGAATGTTCACAGCTGGATCCTAAGAAGGACACAATCCTCTACATCAATCCCGGATTCGCGCCTAACATGCTGCAGGCCAAGATAAACAACATAAAGTCTGAAGCTTTTGACATCTATGAGTTCAGGGCAGAGAAACTGCGTCCGAAACTCGAGGAATATATGTCCAGGGGCAATATTGCCGCAGTGCTGTATTCCAACCCTAACAATCCAGCCTGGATTTGCCTGAGCGAAGATGAGCTCAGGACAATCGGAGAACTTGCAACCAAGTACGATGTTGTTGTGCTTGAAGACCTTGCATATTTCTGCATGGACTTCCGCCAGGATCTTTCCAAGCCTTATCAGCCTCCTTTCCAGCCTACTGTGTCAAAGTACACGGATAACTATGTGATAATGATGTCTTCATCAAAGATATTCAGTTATGCGGGAGAAAGAATTGCGGCCACATGCTTCTCTCCTAAACTTTACTACAGAGAGTATCCTGCCCTCAGACAAAAGTATGGCTTCGGAAGAATGGGTGACAATTTTGTGCTGACATATCTGTATGCTGCCTCTTCAGGTGTTTCACATTCAGCGCAATATGCTTACGCAGCCCTGCTTGGCGGTGCTGCCGAGGGAAAGATTGATTTCATCTCCGAGATGGCCAAGTACGGGCAGAGGGCTCACCGTTCCAAGGAAATCTTCGAAAAGCACGGCTTCCACATCGTTTATGACAAGGATCTGGACCGCAAGGTTGGAGACGGTTTCTTCTACACCATCGGATATGAGAACATGACTTGCTCCGAGCTTATGTACGACCTTGTCAGATGCGGAATTACCGCAATCTCCCTGGATTCCACCGGAAGCCGCCAGAACGGTATCAGGGCCTGCGTTTCCAGATTGAGTTCTGAAGAAGACTTTGTAGAATTGGATAATCGTCTGGGACTCTTCGCACATATCCAGAAAGAAAAGAATGCCTGATATGGACAACATCAAATATGTAACCCCGGCCGAGGCCGTCAAGTGTGTCAAAAGCGGAGACGGCGTTTATTTCCAGGGAAGTACGGCTGTTCCTGAAATCCTCCAGCAGGCTTTGGCAGACAGGGCTCCTGAGCTCCGCGATGTCAAAGTCTACAGCGCATTCTGTATTCCGAGAGGTGTGGCTCCTTTCTGCAAGATGGAATGCAGGGAAGCTTTCATTGTAAGGAGCCTTTTCCTTTGTGCAGACCAGAGGGCCTGGGTTGCCAGCGGAGACGGCAGCATGATTCCTGCCTTCCTCGGAGAGATTCCTTTCCTTTTCCGCTCCAAGCAGTTGCCTGTTAACGTAGCGTTTATAAACTGCTCTCTTCCTGATGAAAACGGCTATTGCAGCTACGGAATCTCAGCAGACCTGGCCGTTTCTGCAGTCGAGAGTGCAGACTATGTCGTAGCCCAGATTAACAAGAGCATTCCATACCTTTATGGAGGTGCTCTTATCCACATATCCAAGATTCACGCTGCCGTGGAATGCGACATTCCTCCTGTTGCTATGGAATTCGGCGAGCCAACGGAAATAGAAAGAGCCATCGGAAACAACATTGCCGCAGAGATTCCGGACGGCGCTACTCTCCAGATTGGAGTCGGCGGAATTCCTAATGCTGTCCTCAACGCCATCAAGCACCACAAGCATCTCGGACTCCATACCGAGGCTATGACGGACGGTGTGGTAAGGCTTATGGAAGAGGGAGTTATAGACAATACCCTCAAGAAGTTCCGCCCTGGCAAGGGCGTAGCTTCACTTGCTCTTGGTAGCAAGCACATGTACGAGTTCCTGCATTACAACAAGGATGTGGAGTTCTACGATGTTGCCCTTACGAACGATCCTCAGATCATCCGCCAAAATCCTAAAGTGATGGCTATCAATTCCGCCCTTGAGATCGACCTTACCGGCCAGATCTGTGCAGACAGCATCGGGGAGAAGATTTTCTCCAGTGTCGGTGGCCAGCACGACTTTATGTATGGCGGAGCACTATCAGAAGGCGGCAAGACCTTCATAGCCCTTCCTTCCGCCACAAGCAAGGGAAAGAGCAAGATTGTCCCTACCCTGACTCCTGGTGCAGGCGTTGTAACAACCAGATTCCAGGCCCAGTACATCGCTACTGAATACGGAATCGCCTACCTCAGGAACAAAGACCTTGCAGAAAGAGCCAAGGCCCTGATAGCCATTGCACACCCTGATGCACGTGAAGTACTTGAGAAAGCCGCAGTAAAGCGCTTCGGCTACAGCTTTTTACGGCTAAAGTAAAATAATTTGACAGCTTTTCAAAGAACCTGTGGCCGCCCATGGCCTCATGAATGGGTGGCCTGCCTTCAGGCAGGTCGGGACGAGCGAAGCGAGGGTTCTGAAAAGGCTGTCGAATTATTGATGCACAGGTCTTAGAAGGTCGGCAACCGTTTTTACGGGATTGAAAGTTGATATCGGAACTTCCACGAATATTGTGTGCCAGCGGCTCATTGAACCGTTCCACAATCCTGGGAGTTCCGTATACTTTGCCTTGCGGCCGGCAAATGTCTTTTCTACGCTCAGGCCCGTGGTTGGATCTGTAAACTGCTGAAGGTCAAATTTGTTGCCATATTTGTCCTTGATGCAGCAGACGATATCCACAGGGTTGAAGTGGGTTGAGTTCTTCATCAGGGACTTGTCTTCTATCTGGACGCTTTCCAGGATCTGAAGAGATGTGGTGCCGTCTGTTTCTCTGCAAACGAATGGTCCACCGCCTGGTTCTCCCTCGTTTTTCACCATTCCGCAGACTCTTATAGGGCGGTCTAGTTTATCCCCGATGCTGTTTTTCATCTGGATTGCCATTCCAAGAAGGATCTTTTTCCATTTGATGGTATCGTCCAGGAACGGTTCCTTGACAACATTGTCTATGTTCTTGATGAAGATGAAGTCCTCGTCGCAGAGATTAAGGTTCTTGAGGAGAGCGCCGTGGCCGGCAGGGCGAGTCAGGATTGTGCCGTCTTCTTTTCGGAAAGGATTACCGTTTTCATCGTAAGCGGTAACGTCTGTGGCGTGGTCCTGGGTTGTGAAAACAGCATCGTAACGGCAGTTGTAGCGGTTTTCATAACCTGCCTTGAATCTGTTGAAGAGGTTTTTGAAGTCTTCCAGATGTTCCTCGGAAACAGTGAAATGCAGTTTTACATTGCCTTGTTTGTCCTTGGCATACAATGCTCCCTCGACAAGATGCTCCTCGAGTGGAGTTCGGGTAAACATCTCGTATCTATGAAAAGGAAGAAGGCCCTTTGGTGTGGATGCCAGTATGTCTCTTCCAATTGAATAATCTATCGGAGTCTTTGCCTTGAGTTCTTCTCTGAGGCGGTCTGCCTCCTCGCCTTCTTCATACAGAGGCTTAAACATCCTGGTAGCAGCACCGCTGGCAGGAGTGAACTTGCACAGCGTTCCCTCGAAGGAGTCGGCAATCTTAAGATATTCTGCTTCTTCATCCGGGGTGAGTTTTCGGATTGTTCCGTCCTGTATGCTGGCGGCTTTTTCAATAATCAAACTCATGGCGATAGATATATTCTTTTCTAAGTTTCTCAAAATCTTCAGGATGGGCCCTGAGAGCCTTGTCAAGCTCCGCGATCGGGAAGAACAGCTGAAGCTGGGATTTGAGGTTCTTTGTTATGTCGAGATGATGCCTCTCGTCTTTTGATCTGCAGGTAAAGTCTTTAAGGGCGTTGATGCCTGCAAAGTCTGCAAAGGCTCTTACCACACCGTTGGGCG
>JAFYZX010000088.1 GCA_017548505.1 Bacteroidales bacterium
AAGCCAGCGCGTAAAGCTTAATCTGCTTAAGCATTGATACAAGTCCGTTGGCTCTTGTTGGAGAAAGATTTTGCCTCAATCCGATAGCGTCTATGAAGTCTATTTCGGAGTCAATAATTTCCTGCGGGGTATGCCCGTCGTAAACCCTTATCAGCAGGGAAATGATTCCCTTGGTGATAATGGCGTCGCTGTCTGCGGAAAAGTAAAGTTTTCCGTCTTCCTCACGGCAATCCAGCCAAACACGGCTCTGGCAGCCTTTTATCAGGTTCTCATCCTTCTTCCCCTCCTCAGAGATTACCGGCATAGACTTACCCAAGTCTATAATATACTGGTATTTGTCCATCCAGTTATCAAAGATGGAAAACTCTTCGATTATCTGCTGTTCTATTTCCTTTATTGTCATTTTACAAAAGCATGTTCTTTGCCCTCTGCAGGCATTTTACAAAGATCTGCGCTTCTTCAAGCGTATTGTACGGAGCAAACGATGCCCTCAGCGCGGAATTTGCTCCAAAACTGTTAATCAGAGGTTCAGCGCACATCAGTCCACTCCTAACCGCAACTCCCATCTTGTCAAGCAGCTGGGCCAAGTCTCCCGCATTGATTCCCTTAATATTGAAAGTGAATATCGGAGTCTTTCTCAGACTTTCTGCGGTGCCGTAGACCTCAACATCCGGATCGGAAGCCAGGGTTTCCGTCATATAGGACATTATCCTTCCCTCTTCTTCTTTGAGAATGCGGCCTGTCTCCCCATCTCTCAGGTACTCGGCAAACTCCAGCGCCGGAGTCAGGGAAGCGGCTCCGGTAAAGTTCGGAGTTCCTGCTTCAAACTTCAGTGGCAGAGGCGCGTATGTGGTCTTACCGTAAGTAACGGTATCCACCATATCTCCTCCTCCCATGTAAGGCGGCATCTTCTCCAGATGCTCGGTTTTTCCGTACAATATTCCTACTCCCGTGGCTCCGTAAATCTTATGGGCGGAGAAAGCGTAGAAATCACAGTCCATTTCCTGCACATCCACCTTCTCATGAACGATTCCCTGAGCACCGTCAACCAGAACCGGAATGCCCATGGCGTGAGCTTTGGCGATTATCTCCCCTACCGGATTCACAATTCCCGTGATGTTGGATATATGCGTCAGCGCCAAGATCTTAACCTTAGGATTAAGCATGGAATCCAGCTCCTCAAAAGCCACCCTTCCGCTTCTTCCCCTACCAAGCATCACATCCGTAGGAATAACCTTGACCACAGCTCCGTTCCTTTCTGCGGCCAACTGCCACGGAACTATGTTGGAGTGGTGGGAGTCTCCTTCTATCAGGATCTCGTCCCCCGGTTCCAATCGGCGGCAGAAGGTATCTGCCACAAGGTTTATGGAAGCGGTTGTGCCGGAAGTAAAGATTATGTTCTCCCTTCCCGGAGCGTTTATAAACGCCCTTACCTTCTCCCTGGCTTCTTCATAAAGAGTTGTGGACTTGTCGCTGAGCTCATACATCGAGCGGTGCACATTGGCATTGGAATGCACCATCGCATCGCAGAGAAAATCAAGCACTTGGCTTGGTTTCTGGGCGGTGGCGGCATTGTCAAGGTAAACGAGGTTTTCCCCGTTCATCTTTCCGGAAAGCGCCGGAACCATTCCCCTGACCAAGGATAATATTTTGCTTCGATTGTCTTCCATAATGCCTTATCAGTGCAAAAGGCAAAAATACAACGAATTTTTCATAAATTTGCTCAATATGAACAAGACCGCATTGATAACCGGAGCAACCAGCGGCATCGGCAAGGCCTGCGCCGTTAAGTTTGCACAGGGAGGATATGACATTATCCTCACCGGAAGAACCCGGGAAAAGGTATCTCAAACCGAGAAGGAAATCCTTTCCCTCTGCCCTAACATCGAGACCTATCCCCTTATTTTTGATGTCCGCGACAAGGAAGCCGTCCAAAAGGCAATCTTCTCTCTTCCAGAAGACTGGGCGGATATAGATGTGCTCATAAACAACGCCGGCCTGGCCCTTGGCCTGGATCCGGAATACGAGGGAGACATCGACGACTGGGAGACTATGATAGACACTAATATCAAGGGCCTTCTCTACATGACAAGGCTCGTGGTTCCCGGAATGGTAAGAAGAAACAAAGGTCATATCATTAATATCGGAAGCGTGGCCGGAGACGCCGCATACGCCAACGGCAACGTCTATTGCGCCACCAAAGCAGCGGTCAAGGCTCTCAGCGACGGCCTCCGCATAGACCTGGCCCACACACCCCTCCGCGTAACCAACCTGAAGCCCGGACTGGTTGAAACCAACTTCAGCAACACAAGATTCCACGGAGACAACGCCCGTGCGGACAAGGTTTACCGTGGCATTAAGCCTCTAAGCGGAGCGGACATCGCCGATGTTGCCTTCTATGCGGCAAGCGCTCCCGCCCACGTGCAGATTGCCGAAGTGCTCATCCTTGCCACGCACCAGGCAAGCGGCAGCGTGATTTTCAGGGAAGAATAACATTTGAATTAAAGTAACGGTTTATGTACGACTATATAAAAGGCCTTCTGGTTGAGACCACCCCTACCCAAGCCGTGGTGGAGGCCGGAGGCATCGGCTACCGTCTGGAAATATCTCTCCAGACCTTCACGGACATCCAAAACCTGAAAGAGGTAAAGCTCTACATCTACTACTACGTGAAAGAGGACATCGCTATGTGGTACGGCTTTGCCAGCAAGGAAGAAAGATATATGTTCTCCCTGCTTCTGAACGTTAACGGAGTCGGGCCTAACACCGCCAGGATGATTCTCTCATCCCTGAGTACGGACGAACTCAAGACAGCCATTGCAACGGGCGATGTCAACAAGATCAAGGCAGTCAAGGGCATTGGCCTTAAGACCGCCCAGAAACTCATCATCGAACTGAAAGACAAGGTTTCAAAGGGTGGTGACACCCTAGCCCTTCCGCTTGGAGAAACGGCAAAGAGCCCTGTTGCGGAAGAAGCCCTCGGAGCGCTTGTAATGCTGGGCTTCAAGAAACCGGATTCAGAAAAGGTGATAGGGGACATCCTCCGCCAGATGCCTTCAAGTTCCGTAGAGCAAATCATCAAGCTGGCTCTCAAGAGACTCTGATTAAGATGCAGGTCAAAACCAACTCCCCGAAAGCCTGGATATTGGCCGCCCGTCCAAAAACTTTGGCCGGCGCGGTAGCCCCGGTATTGATAGGGATGGCTTTGGGATTTGCCGTTCTGTTGACCTACGGAAGGTGGAGAGCTGGATTGATACCTGCCGGATTCTGCGTTTTGTTTGCCCTGGCAATGCAGATCGACGCCAATTTCATCAACGATTATTTTGATTTCAAAAAAGGGGCCGATTCAGAAGAAAGACTTGGCCCGGAAAGGGCCTGTTCCCAGGGGTGGATAACCCCTTCGGCGATGAAAGCTGGAATAATCATAACAACCATCATATCAGTGGTTATAGGCCTTCCTTTGGTCTATTATGGAGGATGGTGGATGCTGGCAGTGGGACTCTTTTGCATTCTGGGGGCCTTCCTTTATACAACAAAGTTTTCATATCTCGGGTTGGGGGATATAATGGTGGTGGTCTTTTTCGGAATTATACCTGTACTCTTTACCTTCTACGTGATTTCGCCAAACAATCTTTCCGTATCTCCGCAAGAACTGGGAAATGATGTTATTGAAATAGGGGATTCTTTCTCACCGGTAATGCTTCTTCTAGTTTCCATTGCCGGGATCTGCGTTGGGCTGGTTGTGAACAACCTTCTGATAGTCAATAATTATCGCGACAGGGAGCTGGACCGCACAAACGGAAAGAAAACAATTGCGGTAAGGTTGGGTGCAAGATTTTCAGAGTGGCTTTATCTTCTGAACGGATGCCTTGCAACAATAGGGGCGATGTGGGTTTGCGGACGGTTTAACAACAATTCCTTCCCGCTACATCTTGTTGTTCCGCTTCTGTTCCTTCCGTTCCTGTTCTCGGCGCACCGGAATATGGTAAGGATTAACCACGGCAGAGAACTCAACAAAGTTCTCGGGCAAACATCAAGGAATATATTGATATACAGCATATTGTTTGCTGCAACAATTGCATTGGAAGTTATTCCCGTTTGGTGGAGTCGCTGAGATTTCATACTTTTGACATTTGCAAAAACATATTGATAATCACATAAAAACTTTGAATATGAATATTCCTTCAAATCTCAAGTACTCTAACGACCACGAGTGGGTTAGCGTAGAGGGTAACATCGCAACCGTAGGTATTACGGATTTTGCCCAGAGCGAACTGGGAGACATCGTCTTCCTCGATATCACCTGCGAGGGTGAAACTCTTGCAGCAGGAGAACAGTTCGGAAGCATCGAGGCAGTAAAGACCGTAGCAGACGCTCTTATGCCTGTAGGCGGAAAGGTTATCGAAATCAATCCTGAACTGGAGGCAGCTCCGGAAAACGTAAACAAGGATCCTTACGGAGCCGGCTGGCTGATCAAGGTAGAGATGAGCGACCCTTCAGAGGTTGACGCTCTGCTGGATGCCGCTGCTTACGAGGGCATCTGCAAATAAAGCCTATGAAGAAAATCTCTTTCGGGAGTGACAATCACTCCGGTGTCCATCCTCTTGTTCTTCAGGCAATTGAAAGAGCAAACGAGGGCTATTGCTTCGGATACGGAGAGGACGAGTACACTGAAGGGGTTCTAGGACAAATCGAGGCCTTGCTGGGTAATGACTGCAAGGCCCTTTTTGTTCTCAACGGAACCGGTGCAAACGTCGTCTCCCTGGCTTCTTTCCTGAAGCCGTTCAGCACAATCCTTGCTCCTTCTTGCGCTCATATTATCGAAGACGAATGCGGGGCGGTGGAAAGATTTTCATCCTGCAGAATCACCCCTCTGGCCCAGGAGGGCGGAAAGGTTACTCCCGAAACAGTAAAAGCCCAGCTGAAGTTCGGAGACCAGCACAAGGTTCAGCCGGCAATACTGTCCATCTCCCAGCCAACCGAGTTCGAAACCCTTTACACCGTAGAGGAAATCCGGGCACTGGCAGACCTGATGCATTCGGTAGGGGGATATATCCATGTAGACGGAAGTCGTATTTCCAACGCCGCGGCCGCAATGAATGTTTCCATAAAGGAAATGATAGCCGATACGGGTGTGGATGTACTGAGCTTCGGCGGAACCAAGAACGGACTTCTGATAGGGGAGGCTGTGGTGATTTTCAAGCTGGAAAATAACCGCGAGATGGCAGAAAACCTGGCTTACATCCGCAAGCAGGCTACTCAGCTCTACTCCAAGAACCGCTTTATCGCCGCCCAGTTTGAGGCCTATCTTAAGGATGACCTCTATCTGCAGATGGCAAGCCATTCCAACCGGCTTGCAAAATATCTGGAGAAAAGATTAGGGGAATCCTCAGCGATGCAGAAGGGAGTTTACTTCACCCAGAAGGTAGAAACCAACGGAGTGTATATTTCCCTTGCTCCACTTACGGAAGAACAGATGAATTATCTCCAGGAAAAATACATATTCTACTTCTGGAGAGAAGAAATCAAGGAAGTCCGCCTAATGTGCTCCTTCAAGACCACGGAAGAGGACATAGACTGCTTCATAAAGGATCTTGAAGAGCTTCTTTCGTAGTTTTTAGCCCGAATTTCGGGCGATTTCAGCCTTTAATGTACTCGCGCCTGGTTTACGGGCAGATCTCTTAAAATAGGGGCCTTTCTGAAGGCCCTTTTTTATAGTGTTCCACGAGGAACATTTTTGAACTATTTTACTTGAAATCTGAATGTTATATTTGTTTACTTAAAGTACTACATTAAAAGAACGGGTCTTTTGAAGATGTGAAAGCACACCTCAAAATAAGCATAAAGTAATACTTAAATTAACCTAATATAAAGAATTGTTAATTAGTTTATTTGATTTTATCAACAAATGTATTGCTTGAAGGATTTTTCAGCGTCCAAACCAGACTAAAAGCACGGAAATATCCGCAGGACTTACTCCGGAGATTCTGGAGGCCTGTGCAATGGTCTGGGGTCGGTATCTGAGGAGTTTCATCCTTCCCTCCATAGACAGGGAGGTAACTTTCATATAGTCGAAATCCTGTGGAATCTTCAATTCTTCCAGTCTTGCCATCCTGTCTGCGGCAATTTGCTCTCTCTGGACATAGCCGCGGTATTTTACGGAAGTTTCCGCTGCGGAGAGGATTTCTGAACTGAGCGTGTCCTTGAATACTCCATCTATTGAGAAACCGTAAGGGCGGAATGGAAGCCTGATGCCGTCTGCGGTATCTGTAACAGGATGCTTTTTCTCCACGGCAAAGAGGGATTTCCTTATGGATGTTCCACGGGGAACAATTCCAAGAATGTCCTTCAGGGCCACATCCGGGCGCATAAGAAGGGCGGAAGCCTTTTTACCTTCGGAAATATTATCTGCAGAAACTGCGGCGTTGAAATCTTTTGGAGAAATGGTGTCCTTGTCAAGAATGGAAACAATGCTGTCCATAGCAGCATATTTATCCTTCATCAGATCCAGCCGGTCTTTCGAGGCAAGGCCGATATTGTATCCGATTTCCGTTAATCTCTTGTCTGCGTTGTCCTGGCGAAGGAGGATGCGGAATTCAGCTCTGGAGGTAAACATTCTGTAAGGCTCGTCCACGCCCTTAGTCACCAAATCGTCTATCAGAACGCCTATGTAGGACTGGTTGCGCGCAAGAAGAAGAGGCTCCCTTTTCTGCAGGGAAAGACTTGCATTTATTCCCGCCATCAGACCTTGCGCCCCCGCTTCCTCATAGCCTGTTGTTCCGTTAACCTGACCGGCAAAATAAAGCCCGGAAACCTGTTTTGACTCCAGAGTATGCCAAAGCTGTGTCGGAGGGAAATAATCGTATTCTACGGCATAAGCGGGGCGGAAAATTTCCGCGGTCTCCAGACCACCAATATGACGGACGGCGTCTATCTGGATATCCATCGGCAGGGATGAAGAAAAACCCTGGAGATAGTATTCATTTGTATTCCATCCTTCCGGCTCCAGGAAAAGCAAATGCTGGTCCTTGTCTGCAAAAGTGCGGAGCTTGTCCTCAATGCTCGGGCAATATCTCGGTCCGATACCTGTAATCTTGCCGGAGAAAAGAGGGGAATCCTTGAAACCCTTCTTCAGGATAGAGTGAACCTTCTTGTTCGTGTGTACAAGATAACAGCATCGCTGAGCAATATTAGTCTGGACTGAAGATGGTACATTGAGGAAAGAGAAGCGCCCCGGATTATCGTCTCCAGGCTGGATTTCCAGCCGTGAAGTGTCAATTGACTTTATGTCGATTCTTGGCGGAGTTCCGGTTTTCATCCTTCCGGATACTATGCCGTATTTAGCTAGTTTTTCAGTTAGGCTCAGCGATGGAGGTTCGCCGATTCTTCCTCCCTCGGCCGAATTCCTTCCTATAAAAAGACGGCCGTTCAGGAAGGTTCCGGCGGTAAGGATCACCTTGGATGCGGAGAACTCGGCGCCCATACTTGTAACCACTCCGCGGACTATGTGATCATAGCCTCTGGTCTTGCGCTTGAAGGTATCGATAACCAGATCCGTTACAGTATCCTGCCAGATATTAAGGTTGGGGGTATGCTCCAGAAGATATCTCCAGTTGAGGATGAAGAACTGGCGGTCGCACTGGGCCCTCGGACTCCAGACGGCCGGCCCTTTGGAACTATTGAGCATGCGGAACTGGATCGTGGAAGCGTCTGTAACCAAGCCCATTCCGCCGCCAAGCGCATCTATTTCCCTGACTATCTGACCCTTAGCTATTCCACCGACTGCCGGATTGCAGGACATCTGGGCGATCTTGTTCATATCCATTGTCACAAGCAGAACCTGGCAGCCCATACGGGCAGCCGAGAGAGCGGCCTCGCATCCTGCGTGTCCGGCACCCACAACGATCACATCGTATTTTCTGCTTATGCCCATAGATTTTTACCCTTTGTAACCCACGCTTATTTTGTCAATGTCAAACTCGGAAACCAGAAGTTTCAGTGCCGCATTTTCCGCGCTTCTCATCTTCTTCTGTTTGTATGGAGTGACGTCATCCTCTCCGCTAAGATGGAGAACGCCGTGGACTATGACTCTCAGCAATTCGCACTTCAGGGCAGGCGAGAACATCTGGCGATAAGTCTCTGAATTTGCCTTAACGGTATCCAGGCTGATGTAAAGGTCTCCGCTCACAACATTTCCCTCGCAGTAGTCAAACGTGATGATGTCCGTGTAATAGTCGTGGCCAAGGGAGTTCTTGTTAAGATCCAGGATAAACTCATCCGGGCAGAGAATCACGTTTATCTCTCCGGGAACATAGCCCCTGTCGCCGAGAATACTGTTAATCCACCTTTTGATCTCAGCTTTGCCCTTGAGGCGGCTTTTTACATCATTGTCTATGAAATGCAACATTGATATTTTATTGATATTGTCCTTTTCTGTTTTATCTGTAAACAGATAACTTTGTGGTTGCAAATTTATCTAAAAATTAGAGTTTATGGCTAAAGTATCTGTTATTGGCGCTGGTAATGTAGGCGCTTCATGCGTAGAGGCAATGCTTCACCTGAATTTCTGCTCAGAGATAGTGCTTCTGGATATCAAGGAAGGAATCTCCGAGGGAAAGGCTATGGATATGATGCAGGCCGCAAAGCAGTACGGAACAAACACAAAAATAACCGGAGTAACCAACGATTATTCCAAAACCGCTGATTCTGATGTAGTTATCATTACCTCAGGTATTCCAAGAAAACCTGGTATGACAAGAGAGGAACTCATCGGAGTAAATTCAAAAATCGTTTCCAGCGTTACCGAGAACGTGCTCAAATTCTCTCCAAAGGCTGTGATTATGGTTATCGCAAACCCGATGGACCCGATGACCTACCTCACACTGAAGAAGAATGGACTTCCTAAGCATCAGGTTGTGGGAATGGGCGGACAGCTGGACTCCAGCCGCTTTACCTACTATCTTGCACAGGCTCTCAACGTTCCTGTAAGCGACATTGACTGTATGGTTATCGGAGGTCACGGAGACAAGACCATGATTCCTCTGATCCGCTTTGCAACCTACAAGGGAATCCCTGTTACCAAGCTCCTCAGCAAGGAAGAGTGCGATAAGGTAGTGGCAGACACAATGGTTGGTGGTGCAACCCTGACCAAGCTTCTTGGAACCAGCGCATGGTATGCTCCTGGAATGAGCGCAGCCACTATGGCCAAGTCCATCGTGATGAACGAGAGAAAGATGATCCCTTGCTGCTGCTATCTCGAGGGCGAATACGGAGAGAACGACCTCTGCATCGGCGTTCCTGCAATCGTAGGAAAGGGCGGATGGGAGAAGATTGTTGAACTTGAGCTTAACGAAGAGGAAAAGGCTCTCTTCAAGGCCAGTGCAGACGCAACCCGCAACACCGCAAACGTACTTAAGGAACAGAATATTATCTAAAAACAACAAGTTATATGGAAATCAAAAAATCCCCAAAAGCAAATCTTGAGAACAAGAAGACTTTGTTCCGCGAGATTGGTCTGATCGCCGCTCTTGCGCTGGTTCTTCTCGTTTTCGAGTGGAGCACTACAGACAAGGAGGTTAGCTCCCTTGCTGCAAACACCACAGTTATTACCGATGAGGAGCAGGCTCCAATTACCCAGGAGACCCCTCCACCACCTCCAGAGCAGATCAAGGAGCCTGTTATGACAGAGGAACTCCAGATCGTGGAGAATGACGTTAAGGTTGAGACAGACTTCATCAGTACCGATGACTCCGACCAGAAAATCGAAATCAAGCCTTACGTTGAGGCAAAGCCTGTAGAAGAGGAAGTCGAGGTTGAAGAGGAAATTCCTTTCGCAATCGTGGAGGACAAGCCTATGTTCCAGGGCAAGGACGCAAACGAGTTCACAAAATGGGTTTACAACCAGATCGAGTATCCGGAAATCGCCAAGGAGAATGGTATCCAGGGCCGTGTAACCGTTCAGTTTACTATCGATAAGGACGGTAGCGTAAAGGACGTAAAGGTGCTCAGAGGTGTTGACTCGTCACTCGATAAAGAGGCTGTAAGAGTTATCCAGAAGTCTCCGAAATGGAGCCCTGGTAAGCAGAGAAACAAACCCGTAAAGGTTAAGTACACCTTCCCTATCATCTTCCAGCTCAGATAGTTGCAACTATTGTTAAACTTAATATTTTATCGCGATGAAAAGATTTTTGTTACTCGCAGCTGCATGCTGCTTCCTTCTGGCTTCCTGCTCAAACGGCGGAACAAAGCCAACAGGTGATCCTGAGAAGGACGCTCAGGCTCTGATGGACTTCCACGCAAAGAAGACCAAGGAGATGACCGACGCTCTGAAGAGCCTTTCACTCTCAAAGGCTGGCAAGATCAGCAAGGAGATCGAAGAGGTTACAAAGCAGTTCCAGGACTATTATGCAAAGAACACCGAGAATAAGGCTAAGTTCGACGAGGTTTACGGAAAGCTTCTGAACGAGTCTCTCGAGGGTGTTGCAAATGACCTTAAGGAGAAGTTCGGCGGTGCCGAGGAAAAAGTTGAAGAGGCAGTAAACGAAGCTGTTGACGAGGTTGTAAAAGATATTGCTGAATAATTCTTACAACCTTAAAAAGAAATCGGGGACGGAAAAAACCATCCCCGATTTTTTTATTCCCGGAAGGCAAAGGCTATTTGATTCCTTTTTCCTTCTTTATCATCTTCACGACTTTTTCAACAGGAAGGGCTTTTACTTCGTTGCCCTTGAATCCCTTGGTGGTCTCTGCCGCAAACAGGCTGTTCCACAGAGCCTCGGCTGTAGCCTCTACCGTGGCCTCGAAAAGAGGGGACATCTTGTCGTTGTCCAGAACCTTGGTGGTGTGGATTTCTTCGTCCACAATCATATTGTCCGGATAAACGGAGAATGCTATCACATAATCTCCGCTGCCGTTGGAGGCAAAGCTTCCGGTCTTTGCAAGGGCCATGAAGGCTCTCTTTGCCATTCTTTCAAGCTGGCGGGCATCCACCGGAGCGTCTGTTGCAACTACAATCATGCAGGAGCCGTCTCCGCCCTTGGCCTCTTCTTTCTTGGCCTCGGCCTCAACGCTTTTGCGGTAGGAATAATCGCCGAGCTTTCTTCCAACTTCAACTCCGCAGATTTCAAGGATTCCGCCGTAATTTGTCTGGACCAGAACACCAACGGTATAGCCCCCGAGATCTTCCGGAAGCACTCTAGAAGATGTTCCAATTCCGCCCTTCCAGCTGAAGCAGATTGTTCCGGTTCCTGCACCGACACAGCCTTCCTCGACAGGACCGCCCTTGGCGTTTGCTATTGCCTGGAGAACGTGCTCCGGCTTAACGTAACGGGCTCTCATATTGTTCAGCCTTCCGTCGTTGGTTTCTCCAACAATAGCGTTCACGGAATTCACTCCTTCATTGCCTGGCTGAGCCAAAGTATGGGTTATAACTCCGTAAAGACCTGCCGCAATACTTAATGTATTTGTCAGAATGATAGGGGTTTCTATGTTTCCGAGTTCCTT
>JAFYZX010000089.1 GCA_017548505.1 Bacteroidales bacterium
CAGCATAGAGCCTGAAGACATAACCGAGTTCGACGAGTGGGGGCCTCTGAAACTCCTTAAGTTCCAGGAGAGCGTGGAAAAGGGAATCTTCCTCCATAACGGGGGATGCCTCAAGGCTCCGGCCCAGAGGATGGACGATTTCTGTAGGGATAAACTCTCCGTAGATCTTCCTGCAACTTCCTATAAAATAGGGGCTTACTCCGCTAAACTCAGCGAAGTTCTTCCTGATGCCGTATATCAGAGACTTAGGCGTGCTTTCCCTCTGTTCGACAAAAAAATGAGAGGCTATTACACCTCTCAATCTCTTTTGCTTGCTACCGAAAGCAGAACGTCTTCTCCTGTCAGGATACCGAGGGATCCGGAAACCCTTCAGCACATATCGCTGAAAAACCTTTATCCTTGCGGAGAAGGTGCCGGCTATTCAGGTGGAATAGTTTCTTCCGCCCTGGACGGCATCAACGTTGCCAGCAAGGTTTAGTGGTCGTGATGGCATCCGCCGCTGCAGCAGGAGCAGTCCTCGTCTGAGCAGTTGTGCTGAATCTTTTCTCCATAAAGACCTTCGTCGAGTTCTTTCTGGGTTGCGTCCCTAACGGCCTCAACCTTTCCGGTAAAATGAAGTTTCTCACCGGCCAGAGGGTGGTTGAAGTCCATAGTTACCTTGTTCTCCATTGCCTTGACTTCCTTTACGATACCGTTCATGCGGTGGCCCTGCCTGTCCTGCATAGGAAGGATGTTGCCGGTCTTGATTACTTCGAAGTCTATCTTGCCGTCAATCTTGAACATGTCCAGAGGAAGGTCCACGATCATCTGCGGATTTACCTGTCCGTAAGCGTCCTCTGCCTCCAGTTCAAACTCGAAAGGATCTCCTACTTCCTTGTCCAGGATGTTTGCCTCGAACTTAGGCAGAAGCATTCCGCTTCCAAAGATGAATGTCAGAGGCTCCTCTGCCACAACTTTCTCTATTTCACGTCCCTGTACCTTGAGAACATAGCTCAGGCTAACTACTTTGTCTTTTGCGATTTTCATAAAATATCCTTGTATAAATAATTATCTAATCCTTTTGCCCCAGCGCCACACTTTGTATCCTATTGCCGCTACAAATATAGAAAACAGCGGGGATATATAGTTGAACAGGCAATATGGGGCATATACCAGAGTAGGCACTCCCAGAACTCCGGCCTGCATCGCCCCGCAGGTGTTCCACGGTATCAGAACGGAGGTTACGGTCGCCGAGTCTTCTATGGAGCGGCTGAGCAGCCTGCCTTCATAGCCCTTGTCCTTATAGAGTTTGCGGAGCATGTTTCCAGGCACTATGATTGCCATATACTGCTCGCTGAGAGCAACATTGCAGAATACGCAGGTTGCCATTGTGGTTGCTACCAGGGAAACAGTGTTCCTCATCAGTTTCTCCAGTTTCTCCGTGATGGTCTGGATAAATCCGCCGGCTTCCAGCATTCCTCCGAAGATGGTCACGCTTATTATCAGCCATACTGTGTTGAGCATTCCGGAAATTCCGTTGGTGGAAGCGAGCTTAGTCAGCATAGCGTTAGGCGCCGTAATGTCCACGTGAGATGACATCAGCTTAATTGGCGCATACAGGAAGGTCTGCCAGCTATTGCCGTCAAACGGGCTTATCTGCGATATTATCTGCGGCTGCACGAAGCAGGCTATCACAGATGCGAATATTGCACTCAGAAGAAGAGTCAGAATCGGCGATATCTTCTTGACCATCAGGAATATGGTAAATGCCGGAATCAGCAGAAGCCACGGAGACACGTTGTATGTCGAGGAAATGTCAGCCATCTGTGTGTGAACATCCAGTGCAGTTTCCTTTGCTGCTGATGCCCCGATTACGGCAAAGATGATTCCCGTTACAATAACTGCCGGCACATTGGTTATCAGCATGTACTTGACGTGATCATAAAGCTTTACTCCCGATATGCTGGCCGCCAGGTTTGTAGTGTCTGAAAGAGGGGATATCTTGTCTCCGAAATAGGATCCAGAGATGATTGCTCCGGCTAGCCATCCCGGATGGAGTCCGAGTATGCTTCCGGCACTCATCATTGCCACTCCAATGGTTCCGATAGTTGTCCAGGAACTACCTATCAGCAAGGAAATCAGCGCCGTAAACACAAAGATAACTATCAGGAACACAGATGGATGCACAAGCTGAAGCCCGTAATACACCAGCGAAGGAACCACTCCGCTCTGAACCCAGGATGCTGTAAGCGCTCCAATCATCAGAAGTATGAATATGGCACCTCCGGCATTCTTGAGGTTGGTAACCATCGCCTCTTCTATCTTCTCCCACGGAACCTTAAGTGCATAAATGGCTATCAGCGAACCCACTGCCGCGGCGAAAACAAGCGCTATCTGGGCGGGCCCTGACGTGAGGTCTCCTCCAAACAGTTGTGATCCAATGATTATTATCCCCACCAGTATGGCAACCGGAAGCAGGGACAGTGCAAGTCCAGGCTTTTTCATTTTAATCTTCCTTTAGTAGAAGTACGGATCCGGCTTTATCGCCTTCAGAAAGCTGAATGGCAAAGTTGAACGTTCCTTCACTTTCCTGGGTATAGGTGGCAAATTTCTCCCAGCAGTTCTCGCCTTGAGGATTTGCAAGGTGCTTTTCTCCAACCTTCCAGCGGTAGATGCCGTAGGTTCCGGCAGGCAGGTTCTTGTGCTTGTAGGAAACTCTGGCACCGTCTTTCTCCGCGATATAGTAATGGTCTCCAAGATATACGTGCTCAAGGTCATTCGTCTTTACGCAATGGTTTGCCTTGTGAGGCTCAACCACAATCCTGCCGGCGGTTGAGATGCCCAGATAGTCTGAAACTGCCCAAAGAGTCTTTCTTCCCATCCATTTCAGATTCTCAAGGGTTACAAGTTCTCCCTTTTTATCGCGATTATAATAGCTGTAAGGAGTCTCGTGAGTGAGGGCAAGGGTATGCTCTGCGGCATTGTTCCAGAAAAAGCCCTCGATATACCTCGAAGCCATCTTGGAATAGCTCAGCATATCGCTGTTAAACAGAGGGTTGTCTGCTATTGTCAAAGATGTCAGAGCTTGCTCCATCTTGAAATAAAGAGGGGAAGTTGTTTCTTCCGTATGTACCCAGTAAGTCATGTGGGGAGCAATCTGGGAGTGGAAATTCAGGAACAAGTCCAGATAGTTTTCCCCGTAAGTTGTGGTGGTAATGAAGTTCTTGATATTCTTGACTTCAGGCCTTGTGAGGGAATCCGGGCGGTCATAGTTGATTTCCATATTCACTCCGATGGCATCGCATCTGGAATGTCCGAGGGCTACTCCGTCTGGGTTGTTGAATGGGAGAATGTAGAATACTGCATTATCCCTGAGGCTCCTGGCGTATGGTGTTGAAGAAAGGAGTTCCTCAATCAGGCCTTCCAGACACCAGGAGCAAGGAGTCTCGCTCGGATGCACTCTTCCGTGGATATAGATCCTTTTCTTTCCCTTGTCCGGAATGTTGTGGTTTGTCACCATCATCATCTTCATATCCCTTCCCTGGTAGCTCTTTCCGATGGAATAAATTCTCACGCCGTCCCTGTACTGCCACTCGTCCATCATCTCGTCCAGATGGGTGTTGGTATAAGGGACATAATATGCCACCCAAACGGAATCCCTGTCATATTTCTTCTTTGCGGTAAACTTTGCAACCATCTCCTTCTCAGGCTCATATCTCATCCACTCCTTGTTGTCGTAACTGTACATCGGCGCCCACGGGTCAGTGTCTATGAACTTGAGGGTAATGGTCCTTCCCTTTACTCCGGTCATCAGGAAATAGAACCATCTGGAACTTGGTTCAAGCAGGGTGTCCACAGGATTGTCCGGATCCTTTGCGCTGGTAATAAGATACTCCAGATTCGGCCTGTAGATGTTGCTGCTGTCTGCAAGTTCAGCGTTTCCAAGTCTTCCGCACTCAAAGTTGGAGAAGAATTTTACCTGGGCATTGGCGCCTGTGGAAAACATAAGAAGGCTCAATGCGAGGATGATGGCTGTTCTTTTCATATACCTGTTGTTTTATTTCTTTTTTCTGTTTTTCATTTGCTCGGCGACCGGGTAGGCGAACAGGGCAAAATCGCCGAGGCAAGGGTCTTCCGGGAAGCACTCCTTCAGGAATGAGGTGATTTCCAGTGCAGTCCTGATATCGGTCGATTTGCGTTCCGTTATGCCAAGGGCCAGCGCAGTCTGATGCACATGCACATCCAGTGGAATGATCAGATCCTTTGGGCTGATGCTTTTCCATAGTCCCAGATCCACGATTCCATCCCTTCTAACCATCCACCGCCTGAGCATGTGGATCTTCTTGTTTGCGCAGTTCTTATCCTCCTTCTGGCCGTAAATCCTTGTCCTGAATTCTTCCGGAGAGAGCTTCTCAAGGGTTTCTTCCTCAGAATAGAATCGTTTCAGGTTGGAACAAATCATTGCAAATTCGCTCCAGCGGACAGTCCTGTGAAGGCTTTCAGGGCCATTTCTGTACTTCCCTTCCATCACATACCGATACGGCATCCAGCCCATCTCGTCCATCGCACTTGCAATGTCCCGCACAATCATATTCCTCCTTCCCCAGGCCAGATGAGCCGCTATGACCGCCGCAATCTCAACATCCTTGAGAGTTGCCTTATTGTCATTCATCAACGATGCGAAATGCCTCGGGAAAGCAATCGGATCCTCCTCAAACAGCGAAGGGCGGTTGCATTCACTTGCAATCTTACGGATATTCTCTATGATTTCCTGGCGGTTTTGCATCTGACTTGTAAAGTTAACAAAAAAAGAGAGACAGCCCTCTGGACTATCTCTCTTTTCAACCTTTACAGTGTTACTTACTTTTTCTTGTAACGGCTGTAGAACTTGTCAACGCGGCCGGCTGTATCAACGAGCTTCATCTTACCGGTATAGAACGGGTGGGATGAGCTGGAGATTTCTACCTTTACCAAAGGGTAGGTCTGGCCGTCTATTTCAATTGTCTCCTTGGTAGCCTCACAGCTGCGTGTGATGAATACCTCTTCGTTAGACATATCCTTGAAAGCTACAAGTCGGTAGGTTTCGGGATGTATAGACTTTTTCATTTGCAAATGATTTTTAATTCGGGGTGCAAATATACGGATTTTGCCGTTATATCAAAATATTGTGACGAATTTCTTCAGTTTCTGCTTGAAAATCTGGCCAGAAGCCTCAGAATCTCAAGGTAAAGCCATACAAGAGTGACGATAAGGCCGAAAGCGGCATACCATTCCATATACTTTGGAGCTCCCATCTGGCTGCCCTTGACAATGAGGTCGAAGTCCATCATCAGGGAGAAAGCCGCCACAGCTACAATTACAATGTTTATCACAATGGCAAGTATGCTGTTTCCGAAGAACAGGCTGTAGAACTTGCCTTCGGTTCCTCCGAAAAGCATTACCACGATACCTATCAGGTAGAATACCATAATGGAAACCAGGGCAACCTTCATTATCCTGTAGAAACGGTTGTCGACCTTGACCGCTCCGCTGCGGTAGAGCATGAGCATAACGAATGCCGTGATAACCGTAAGGAGAATGGCCCCCGAAATTATGTTGCTGATGGCCTGGGTGTTGGCTGCGGCCTCAGCGGTGGCCGTATTGGCGCTCTGGTTGTAGATGGCAGAAATGCAGCCAAGCATAAGTCCTTCTGCCACAGCATATATCGGAGACAGATATGGAGCCGTCTTCGGAGAGAATGATATTATAAGTGCCAGGACAAAGCCAACGATGCACCCGCCCATCATGTACCACATAGGAGATGAGGGGTTTATGGATTCGTATGTTACTTTCCAGGTGAAAGCCGCTGCAACAAGCATCAGGACCAGAAGCAGGCAGGTCTTCACGATCGATCCCCTGACGGTCATTGCCTGTCCGTCTTCTATAATCACGGTCTGGCCCTCTGCAGGGGCGAATTTCTTTTCTTGAAGTACAGGATTCATTTCTTTCTATTTTATTCTGAAAAGAGGCTCGTCTAGGTAGAGGAGGTCTTTTCTTGTTTTCTTAATCCATTTCTGCTCTTCGAGCTTTATGTGCTCCTTGGTTTCTTCCCAGGTTGCGTTTCCTTCAATGAAGTCCAGAAGTTCCTTGTCTCCCGCAAGCATTTGTATGCGGCTCAAATCCTTGCCTGGATCCTTATCGAGGAAGCGGAAAGCAGGGGAATAATCCTTGGCGCAACGGATAAGACGCAAGGAGTGTGCCAGAGAATTATACTGGCTTTCCGGAGTCAGCAGAAGCTGATATCCGAAACACCTTTCCCTGTTGTATCTTCCGCCCATAGGGATGAATGATGCCCAGCGGGCAAAAACTCCATCGTCGGTGAACAGAGGGTGGTCGTCCAGTCTAGTGCCTTCCATAAACGGCGCTCCGAAGAGTTCATAAGGACGAACAGTACCTTCTCCCGGAGTAATGTTGGTTCCTTTCCACAGATACTGTCCGCTGTAGAACGCGTGAGTGAAGAAATTTCCGAAATCCTCGGAAAGTGGCACGGTCCAGCTCATTACAAGTTTTCCAACAGGAGATGCCTTGCAGGAAATAATGTGGAGAGGGAACTTTGCGCCAAGCCTTCCGTAAAGATAATAGGACAGTTCACCGATGGTCATTCCATACCTGTGCGGTATGCCCTCGATGCCTTTATGCGACCTGTATCCGGCCCTTAGAGCCGTACCCTCCACCTGCCTTCCGCCAGGATTCGGCCTGTCGACTATATAGACAGGAATATCGGCATCCCTGTCGCAGAGGAATGAGAATAGGGCATATATCAGGTTAGGGGTGTCGAAATAGCGGCATCCGGCATCCTGAAGCTCAACCACCAGAGCATCGGTGGAGGCGAAATCATCCTCGCTGAAGCTCATGTAACCGTCTTTATCTTCGCTGATTGCGTTAAAAGGAACGGAAGCGGAAAGCGGATGGTCTGCCAGTCCGTCTGAAGGCGGAACCATTACGCAGGAGAGGTTGCCTCTTTCAAAGAACCCTTCAAACACATATTGACGGGTCTCGGGATTCCAGGCAGACTGGTTGCAGATAACCATTATACGCCCTTTTTGAAGGACGATGTCTTCCTGCCTGAATATGTCCGAGGTCCTGAATGAAAACATCTTGCTAAGAGTTTATTATGCTGTTTGCAAGATCCTTGATCCTTGAAGCCAGTTCTTCTGCCTGCTGCTGGGTAGGGGCTTCGCAATAGAGGCGGATTATAGGTTCCGTGTTGGACTTGCGCATCTGGGCCCAGCTTCTTTCGGAGTCAAAGTTTACCTTTACTCCGTCGATGGTCAGAGGATTGAAGTCGGCGAACGATTCTGTAACCTTAGCAATTATCCTGTCCACGAGTTCAGGGTTGGAAACCTCTATCCTGTTTTTGGAAATATAGTACTGAGGGTAGGAATCCCTGAGATCAGTCATTTTCAGCTTCTTGTGCGCAAGGTTTGAAAGGAACAGAGCAACACCCATATAGGCGTCTCTTCCATGATGCAGGGCTGGATATATGACACCGCCGTTTCCTTCTCCGCCGATAACAGCGCCCACCTCGTGCATCTTGGTGGTAACGTTCACTTCACCGACTGCGGCAGGATAATACTTCTGTCCGGCAGCCTCGGTAACATCTCTGAGAGCCCTGGTGGAAGAAAGGTTGGAAACAGTAGGGCCCGGATTCTTCTCAAGAACGTATGAAGCCACGCTTACGAGTGTGTATTCCTCTCCAAACGGGGTTCCGTCCTCACAGAAGAATGCAAGGCGGTCAACGTCAGGATCTACGGAAATGCCAAGGTCCGCATTGTTTTCTATAACTGCCTGTGAAAGGCCCGTAAGGTTTGCAGGAAGCGGTTCAGGATTGTGGGCAAAATCTCCGGTTGGCTCGCAGTTCAGCTTGATGCACTCGACTCCAAGCTTTTCCAGAAGGATAGGCATCGTGATTCCGCCAACGGAATTGATTGCATCCAGAACGGCCTTGAAACCGGTGTTCTTAATGGCTTCGATATCTACGAGAGGATCTGCAAGGACAGCATCTATGTGTGCCAATGTGAAATCCTTCTCGACGATTTTTCCAAGGCTGTCCACATCTACAAATGTGAAATCTTCCTTTTCTGCGTATTCCAGAAGTTTTGCGCCGTCTTCAGCGGTAAGGAACTCTCCTTTCTCGTTGAGAAGCTTGAGGGCATTCCACTGCCTTGGGTTATGGGAAGCGGTGAGGATAATTCCGCCGTCTGCCTTTTCCAGAATAACTGCCATCTCCGTGGTAGGGGTGGAGGCAAGTCCTGCATCAACAACGTCCACACCGCAGGAAATCAGCGTTCCGCAAACCGTATTGCGCAGCATCGTGCCGCTAAGGCGGGCATCCCTTCCAACCACAACCTTGCACCTTTTGCCGGGATAGAGATTCCTCAGGCGGGTGCAGTAGGCGGCTGTAAACTTGACCGCATCTATCGGAGTAAGGGCATCACCGGGATTTCCTCCGATGGTGCCCCTAATTCCTGAAATCGACTTAATCAGTGTCATAGCTAGTTGAGCATCAGAGCGCCTACAAGTCCGAGAATTGCGTAGAATTCTGGCAGTGCGGCGTAGATAAGAGTGTTTGTGAAAACGTCGTGTCCCTGAGAAACGCCTACGATACCGTTAGCGCAAACCTTGCCCTGACGGATAGCGGACAGAAGACAAACGAGTCCAACGCTGATTCCGACTCCGAAGAGCTTTGCTCCGTCTACTGCAAAATCCTTAGACAGCCATACCAGGAAAGCCACGAAACCATAGATACCCTGTGTTGCAGGCAATGCGGAAAGCACCATATAGTTTCCTGACTTCTCAGGATTTACTTTAAGTGCGCCTTCAGCTGCGTTGCCGGCAATCGTTGTACCGATGCTGCTGCCTACTCCGGCCAGTCCCAACATAAGGCCGAGGCCCAGATAACCAAGAATTACGTTAATCATAATTATTATTTTTAATTGTTATTATTTATTTGTTTGCCAATGGTTTATAAGTCTTTCCGCTACCCTCGTAGCCGCTGTTCTTGAAGAACTCCAGGAAGTTGAGCCTGAGAGGATGCACAAACGCTCCGAGGCAGCACATCGCGAGGTTCAGAACATGTCCGAACACAACGATCAGTATGAAGAATATCCACATTACGCTGAATCCGCCGCCTTCCGGAAGAAGCATTCCTCCAAGCTGGTTGAAGGCTGCTCCAAGCATTCCTCCGGCAAGTCCCAGCGCATAAAGCCTTATGTAACTGAGCACGTCGCCAAGCAGGCCGGTTACGGTATTGTAGGTTTCCCACAGTCCGCTTCCTATGTTCTTCAGCGGATTGCGGTGTATGTCGTTAAGCAGGAATATGCCTATCGCAGAGACAATTCCAAGCACAATAACTATTATCTTTACAAGGGATTTGTCCAGGTTGGCACCCAGTGCAATTGCTCCGACTATAACTCCGCCAACTATCAGAAGTGTCCATCCGATCGTGCCCAGGGAATTTGCAAAGCCGTTCTTCTTGACGGCATAAACTGCCTTGACAGTCATTGCCACGCAGATATGAAGCACTCCGATTGCAAGGGAGAGCACCATCTGCGCATCATAGCCAGCAATCTTTCCCGTAATCATGAACTTCTTTGCTCCGTCCGGAATCCAGCTGACCTGGGAAATGTCTATTCCGAAGAACGTATGGAGCAGGAATCCCACAACAAGTGTAGCGATGCCAAGTGTCAGGACCAGTGGAGCGAACTTGGCGGCTCCCTTGGACTTGCGGAGAAGCAATGCAATGATAATCAACAGGATTCCGTATCCGGCATCTCCCATGCACATTGCAAAGAAAAGGAGGAAGAATACGGAAATGTATGGAGTAGGGTCGAACTCGTTGTAGGCCGGCCTTCCGTACATATCCGTAAGAACGGCGAACATCCTTGTGTACCAGTTGTTCTTGAGTGCGATTGGAGGATTGTCCTCAACCTTTGCAGGCTCAGCTGTCCAGTAAACACCGTCTGAAGTGTTTTCCAGGGCTGCGGCAATCTCCGCGTCGCTTTCCTTAGGCGCAAAGCCAGTGAACACGTCGATTGTGTTCTCCGCGGCCTTGATACCGCTTTCACCGGCAAGGAGGACTTCAGCGTCTGCCTTGAGAGTCTCAATCTTGCTCTCCACGGTCTCAATGCCTGAAACAAGTGCCTCAAGTTCAGTTTCTTTCTCTTCCAGAACCGCTTCTTTTTCAGCGATGCGTCTCTGGATGGAATCTGCAGATTCCTTTGGAGGATCCACAGTCTTGAACTTGCCCTTGAGCCTTTCTCCACCGGAGAGAAGGATTACCATATTGACCTTGTCAGGGGTCTGGGATATGATTTCAAGGGCATATTTTTCTTTCAGAGATTCGTCGAATTTCTTGGCAGGAAGGCTTACAAAACAAGGAGTGAGGCCGAGAGCCTTGATTCTGGCAATTGTGTCTTCTCCAAATGCTCCCCAAGGCAGTGCCGCCTTGTATTCGTCTTCCAGAAGGACGAGTTCCGCCTTGATATTCCGGATTTCTCCAGTAAGGGCGTGGCAGCGGGAAACTATTTCGCCCGCATCGCCGAGACTGCATTCCGGAATATCCGCTCTGGCTTCCTTGCGTGCAGCCTTAAGATCCTTAAGGGCGGTGGAGTAGCGGTGAATCTCGTCAAACAGCATTCTGGAGTCTTCAGTGGCAGGCTTGGTGGAACGGGTTATATCCATCAGCCCCAGCTGCTTCAGAGTGTCGAGGAAGGCCGGAGTGTCTTCGTGGAAAATCACGAAGCTGTATTTTGTCATCTGCTTAATCATTCTCTTCCTCCTCCAATGCGTGACGCTGTTTAACAATCTTCTGGGATGCCTTTGAAAGGTTTTCCTCGTCTTCCATATACCTCTTGATCTTGCGGATTGCCTCCATATATCCAGGGATCTGCACTTTCTCGTAGAGGTTCACCTTCTGGGTGGTCTTTTTCCTGGAATAGTCCAGGATTCTCATCTTCTCCCTGTATACCTCGGACTCGATGCCAAGCGTAGCCATCTGCTTCAGGATAGCCACTCCGTCCGAATACCACATCGGCTTGTTGAAGAGATCAAACTCCTTGATGTCGAAAACAATGTCTTCAACTGCAGGAGTCTTGATTCCGGCCACCTTCACGCTCTTGAGCAGCACATCCTTTACGGAAATCAGCCCTCCGTCGAACTCGTTCCACATCGGAGCCACGTAGTCGTAGGAGCGGATTGCCTTTTCAAGCTCGCTGTCCAGCTGCTCGCTCCTGGCCTTGGCGTGCTTGACCTCCATACGGAGGGCGCTCTCCTTGTTCTTCAGGGTAGGGAGCGCATTCCGCCTGACCTTCAGCTGCTTGTTGAGGTTGTTCAGGGATGTCTTGTTATATTGGAACTTTATTGCCATAAAGTTATCTGTTCCAGTACTTGTCTACCAAAGCCTGCTTTATACCGAGCTCTTCCGGCTTGAAATACTTCTTGAAGAGCATCCATCCGGTATCCAGCATCTCGTCGATCTTTATGTTTACGTCGATGGAAAGCAGCCGGGTTGAATATTCCTTTGCGTACTCGAGGCATCGCAGGTCATAATCGCTGAGATCAAAGCCGTTCTCCAGCTTGGTCTTTGCGTTTGCGGCATCGGCGAAAAGTCTTACTCCGGTGTTCATGACCTGGCTGTGGTCTTCCCTGGTCTTCTTGTTGATAACCAGCTGCTTCAAACGTGAAAGGCTTCTGAAAGGATCCACGATGATCTTGCCCGTATCCGTGTCTTTTCTAAGATAGAGCTGGCCCTCGGTGATGTATCCGGTGTTGTCAGGAATAGCGTGGGTGATGTCTCCGTCGTTCAGCGTTGTTACGGCGATGATGGTTATGGATCCGCCGGTAGGGAGCTGAACGGCCTTCTCGTAGATCTTTGCAAGGTCTGAATACAGGGAGCCAGGCATAGAGTCCTTGGATGGAATCTGGTCCATACGGTTGGAAACTATACTCAACGCATCTGCATACAGCGTCATATCTGTCAGGAGCACAAGCACTTTCTCATTTTTATCTACGGCGAAGTACTCTGCTGCGGTTAGTGCCATGTCCGGAATAAGCAGACGCTCTACAGGAGGCTGCTCAGTTGTGTTGATGAAGCAGATAATCTTGTCCAATGCTCCCGCATCCTCAAATTTCTGGCGGAAATACAGGTAGTCGTCGTTGGAAAGACCCATTCCTCCGAGGATGATCTTGTCAACATCAGCCCTGAGTGCAACATCAGCCATTACCTGGTTGTAAGGCTGGTCCGGATCTGCGAAAAACGGAATCTTCTGGCCGGAAACCAGGGTGTTGTTCAGGTCGATGCCGGCGATTCCAGTAGGAATCAGCTCGCTTGGCTGCTGCCTCTTGTAAGGGTTAACGCTCGGGCCGCCGATAAATCTTCTTTCTCCCTCGATCTTAGGACCGCCGTCTATCGGCTCTCCGTAGGCGTTTAGGAATCGTCCGCTGAGCTGCTCGCCCACATTCAGTGCAGGCGGTTCTCCGAAGAATTCCACCTGGGCATTGGTAGGGATGCCCTCTGTTCCGGCGAATACCTGGAGGGTCACCAGATCCTTCTTGATCTTGACGACCTGGGCCAGCCTTCCGGCCACCATAGCGAGTTCGTCGTTGGATACTCCTGTAGCCCTGAGGGTTACAGTTGCCTTAGTAATGGCTTCCAACTTGGTGTATATTCTTTGAAATACGTTAGAGGACATTGTCTACTGTGTTAAGAAGTTGCTGTTTGTATTTATTGAACTGCTCGCTGTGGAACTCGGAGAAGTTCATCTGTCTCATAATGTTGATAAGGTTCTTGAAGAAAGAAACGCACTTTTCGAACCTTTCGAATTTGAAATCCCTGCTGCAGATATCCAGGACAAGATCAAGCATATACTGCTGCCTGTCCAGTGAAGTCTGGCAGTCGATATTGTCGAAAGCGTCCTGCTGCAGGAGGATGAAGTCCACGAGTTCGCTCTTCCAGTAGCGCAGATGGTATTCCATCGGAACGCCGTCATCACCGAGGATGTTGATCTGGTCATAGGCTTCCTTGCCCCTGAGGGTTATGTTCTTGGCCTTGAGAACTTTCTCCACCCAGCCTTTCTCCATCTTGCTGTCGAAGAATTCTTCCATCTCAGGATATTCCAGATACTTGGAGTAGGAGTCGATAGGGTCGATTGCCGGGTAGCGCTTGCTGTCGGCTCTGTTCTGGCTTAGTGCGTAAAAACATCTTGCGCACTTCTTTGTGGACTCTGTCACAGGCTCCTTGAGGTTTCCTCCGGCAGGGGAAACTGTTCCAAGGAAGGTTACGGATCCGGTCTGTCCGTTGTTCAGCACCACGATTCCGGCTCTTGAATAGAAGTTGGAGATGATGGATGAGAGGTCTACCGGGAAGGCGTCCGCTCCGGGAAGCTCCTCCATACGGTTACTCATTTCACGAAGTGCCTGGGCCCATCTGGAAGTGGAATCCGCAAGAAGCAATACCTTGAGTCCCATTGCCCTGTAATACTCGCCGATGGTCATTGCCGTATAAACGGATGCCTCACGGGCGGCAACTGGCATATTGGAAGTGTTGCAGATAATGGTAGTTCTCTCGATGAGCTTTCTTCCTGTTCGGGAGTCGATGAGTTCAGGGAATTCCTTGAAGATTTCCACAACCTCGTTTGCACGCTCTCCGCAGGCTGCCATGATGATTACATCAGCCTCGGCCTGCTTTGCAATTGCGTGCTGGATAACTGTCTTTCCGCATCCGAAAGGCCCAGGAATGAAGCCTGTACCTCCTTCAGCGATAGGGTTGAAGGTATCGATCGCGCGGACTCCTGTTTCCATAATCCTGTAAGGACGAGGTTTTTCCTTGAATCCACCGATAGCCACCTTTACCGGCCACTTCTGCTGCATCGTAACTTTAACATCGCCTCCTTTAGCATCGCTGAGAACAGCTATCGTATCTTCAACCGTGTAGCTTCCTGCGGCTGCAATTTCCTTTACGGTATAGGTTCCCTTGAAGGAGAACGGAACCATTATCTTGTGAGGCAGCCATCCTTCCTTGACTTCTCCCAGCCAGTCTGCTGCAATCACCTTATCTCCAGGTTTTACGATAGGGGAGAATTCCCATTTCTTTGCAGAATCGAGTGCAGGGGTGTATTCTCCTCTTTTCAGGAAAACCTCCTGCATCGTTGCCAGGTTATCCTGAAGTCCGTCGTAATTGCTTGAGAGAAGGCCAGGTCCCAATGTTACCTCAAGCATCTTGCCTTCAAATTCCACGTTGCATCCGACCTTCAGGCCGCGAGTGCTTTCATATACCTGTACCGATGCGTTATTGCCGTTTACCTTGATGACCTCCGCCATCAGGCGTACTCCGTCAAGGTCTATGAAGCAGAGTTCGTTCTGTGCCACAGGCCCGTCAACCTCCACGGTAACGAGGTTGGAAACAATACCGGTTACTTTACCCGTTGTTTTCATCTATGGTGTATTTCAATTTATGTTTGTCAAAAGTTCCCCTGACTTCTGCCACCAGCTTACGGAAAAGATGTTTCCCTTCGCCGGCATCCAGTTTCAGCCATCGCGATACCAGATATCCCTTTGCCAGAAACGCCAGTATGCAGTCTATGTTGAAAAAGTCCAGGGTAGTGAATGAATTTATCTTGTCCCACTTGAATTCGTCCAGCCGTTTTTCCTTTGTGACGATGTTCTCCTCCGCAAACAGGGAAGTCAGAGCCTGACGGTCCGACGCAACCAGATCCGCCTCAGTGTCAGCGGGTTCCACATAGTCCCCGTAAGGATCAGGTAGAATATCTATCTGATATCGCTGAGAAAGTTCCTCTGCCTTTTCCGGAGAATAGAGGCGATGGGCAGCCGAACTTACCATCATATTCCTTATCTGGCGGTCCAGCTTGCTGTACAGCCTTGTAAACCGGCTTTGGCTCTGCGATGCCTTAAGGAAATATTCCCTGTCAAGGTTACTGTCCTCAAACAGCCGGCAGAAGAAATTGATTGCCTCTACATCCTTTTCCGAACACTGTGCAGCAATCTCCTCCTTGATTTTTGCAAGGTTGAACGAGCGGTCTTCCCCACCTTTTGAAAGCACAGGAAGACTGGCGATTATGTAGTGATAATTATTCACCGAATATCAGTTTTCTGGTTTTAGGCCTGATGTACTCGGCGATTATCTTCTCGAAAGAGCCATCTGAGAAATCGATGAAGTATCCGCTGTCCTTCTGGCTGACCTTGAATCCTGCTCCAAGATCCTTCGAGAAGCTTACATCCAGCCCCTTTGAAAATGCTGAAGCGAGTTCTCCATTCAGGAATCCTGAGAGTTTCTCCTTCATGGCCTCAGGAAGCACCAGATCCAGAGATGTTGCGTCCTTGTCTGCTCCAAAGGCGGAAACCACGGTCTTAATCAGGCTCTGCATGAATTCTGAAGAGGATAGGGCTTCCTTAACCGGAGCCGAAACGGCCTGCATCTTTACAGCGCCCTCGATGTCCTGCTTGATCTGTGAAAGCGCCTGGCGGGATGCTGTCTGGATATCTCCTTCTGCCTTAATCTTAAGATCCGAGCATTCCTTCTCGGTTTTCTCCTTAAGAAGGCGGCATTCTTCCTTTGCGGAAGATATCATCTTCTCAGCCTCTTCCTTAGCACTCTTTAGCAAGGATTCCGCCTCCTGCTTTCCCTTGGCAAGACCCTCATTGTAGAGCTTTTCTGTCAGTTGTTGCAATTTATCCTGCATATAGAAAAAGTATTTGCTGTTAAAGCAACAAATTTAGGAAATTATCGCGATAAAAAGAAGGCAAATAAAACAAAAACGGAAGCATGAAGCTCCCGTTTTCGCATAAGTCAATAATTCAGTGCTTTAACTGAGGAATCCGAGGAGGATACCTGCAGCAACTGCACTTCCGATAACGCCGGCTACGTTAGGTCCCATGGCGTGCATCAGCAGGAAGTTGGTAGGGTCGTACTTAAGGCCCTGAACGTAAGATACTCTTGCCGAGTCAGGAACTGCAGAAACACCGGAGTTGCCGATAAGCGGGTTGATCTTCTTGCCGTCCTTGAGGAAAAGGTTCAGGATCTTGCAGAAGAGAACACCGGCAAATGTGGCAACGATGAATGAACCGGCACCAAGGGCGAAGATAAGAATGGACTTGCCCTGAAGGAACTTGTCTGCCTGGGTGGAGCAACCTACGGTAATACCGATGAGGATAACCACAATATCGTTCAGAGGACCTCTTGCCGTCTCGGCGAGTCTTCTGGTTACACCGCTCTCCTTGAGCAGGTTACCGAAGAACAGCATACCGAGCAGAGGAATGCCTGAAGGAACGATGAAGGCTGTGATCAGGAAACCCACGATAGGGAAGATGATCTTCTCCTTCTGAGAAACAGGTCTCGGGGCAGCCATTCTGATAAGCCTTTCTTTCTTGGTTGTAAGAAGTCTCATGACAGGCGGCTGGATCACAGGAACCAGAGCCATATATGAGTAAGCCGATACGGAAATTGCACCGATCAGATCCGGAGCAAGTTTACCGGAAAGGAAGATGGCGGTAGGGCCGTCTGCACCTCCGATGATACCGATTGCACCGGCCTCTGAAGGAGTGAAACCAAGAGCCAGGGCACCTGCGTATGCGGCAAAGATACCGAACTGTGCGGCAGCGCCGATAAGCAGGAGCTTAGGGTTGGAAATAAGGGCGGAAAAGTCTGTCATCGCACCGATGCCGAGGAAGATCAGAGGAGGATAGAAACCTCTTCTAACTCCCTGGTAGAGAATGTTCAGAACAGAACCGTCCTCATAGATTCCCACCTGCATACCCGGGAAGAGAGGGATGTTGCCGATAATCATACCGAATCCGATAGGAATCAGCAGAAGCGGCTCCCAGTCTTTCTTGATAGCCAGGTAGATGAAAACCAGACCTATCAGTATCATCACGATATGGCCGAATGTCGCGTTGGCGAATCCGGTATACTGGACGAACTGCTTGAGGTTGGCTACAAGATTGGATTCCAGAATCATAATCCTACAATTAACCGATTACAACAAGTACGTCTCCCTCGAGAACGGAATCTGTCTTCTTAACCTTGATTTCCTTAACGATACCGTCTGCAGTAGCCTCGATGACATTCTCCATCTTCATGGCCTCAAGAACGATGACCTTGTCGCCCTTCTTTACTGCGTCGCCTTCCTTGACTGCTACATCCAGGATAACTCCAGGAAGTGGGGAAGTGACTTTTACTCCACCTGCAGATGCAGGAGCAGAAGGTGCGGATGCAGGCTGTGGACCCGGAGCCGGAGCGGCTGCCTGTGCAGGAGCTGCACTAACGTTAGTGATGGTTCCGCCTACTTCTTCGATTTCAACTTTGTACTCGTTTCCGTTGACTTTGATCTTATATTCTTTCATGGTTGTATGATTTATCTTGTTGTTTGTTAGTTAGATTCTGGGATCCTGTTTAAGTGTCAGGGTTCTGGAGCCCCAAGGGGACTGGCGCAGAAGATCCTGGTTGAATGTGAGGACATTGCTCTCCACATCGTGAACTCCGCTGTCCACACCGTTCTGGTAAAGATGGCAGGCAATTGCAATTGCAGCGATAATCTCCTCGTTGATTGTTCCGTCTGAAGGGATGGCTGCTGCCTTGGCTGCCGTAGCCGGAGCGCTCTTTGCCGCCTTCTCCTCTTCCTGCTTGCGGATGGCACGCTTGCCAATGCTGCGGAAGATCAGATAAAGGATTATGAGGCAGAGGAATACGACGCCCATTGCGGTAACGGCAAGAATGCCACCCCATGGGTCCATCTTGGCCATCTTCTCGCTCTTTGTCTCAACCTTCGAGGTGACGTTGGTGCTTCCTGGAGTAGGATGGTCAAGGATAGAGAAACCTCCGTCCTCAGCGATCTTGGCATCAATGGAGTTCTTTCTGGCTGACTGCTTGCTCCAGTTAACCGGCTCGTGCTTGCCTTCTCCGTCAAAATATCTTCCGAAAGACTGGTCAGGACCAAGAGATGGAATCTCAATCTGGTCCAGAAGAGTCTCTCCGTCAGTAGAGTAGAGATAAAGGTTCTTTACCCCGTCCAGAGTGAAGTTCATGTGGAAGACACCCTTCGTAGGCTGTCCGTCCGCAAACAGTACAAAGTATTTCCTCAGAGGAACCTGGGTTGCAGTGTTGCCCTTAGGAATCATATACTTTGTAGGAATGGCCTTGTCATCGGTGAGATAGAAGCCGGCAACATCCACCATTCCGTAGGCGGTGTTGAACAGCTCCACCCATCCGCATCTTTCTCCGTTCTCGTCCTGGGCGCCGGTAACATTGGATACCTGGACCTCGTTGATCCTGATATCCACCGGGCTCTGGGCAAATGTCGCCGAAGAAAGGAGCAGCAGACAAGCCAGTGTTAATACTGTAGTTATCTTCTTCATCACTTTCTTCTTTAGAGTGGAAGGTTATCGTGTTTCTTGGCAGGGTTGGTAAGCCTCTTGTTCTCCAGCTGATGGAGTGCACGAATAACTCTGAAACGGGTATTGCGTGGCTCGATTACGTCGTCTATATAACCGTACTTGGCAGCATTGTAAGGGTTTGCGAAAGCGTCTCTGTACTCTTTCTCCTTTTCTGCCTTGAATGCATTTACATCCTGGGCTTCCTTCATTTCCTTTCCGTAGAGGATTTCGATGGCTCCGCTAGGACCCATAACGGCGATCTCGGCGTTAGGCCATGCGTAGTTGATGTCTCCCCTCAGGTGCTTTGAGCTCATAACGCAGTATGCACCGCCGTAAGCTTTTCTCAGAACCACGGTAATCTTTGGAACGGTTGCCTCTCCGAATGCGTAGAGGAGCTTTGCTCCGTGAAGGATGATACCGTTGTACTCCTGCTGGGTTCCAGGGAGGAAGCCAGGCACGTCCTCGAGAGTGAGGATAGGGATGTTGAAGGCGTCGCAGAAGCGGACAAACCTTGCACCCTTGCGGCTGGAGTTGGAGTCGAGCACACCTGCCAGAACTGAAGGCTGGTTGGCAACAATACCTACTGCGATACCGTCGAACCTTGCGAAACCTACGATAAGGCTCTTTGCGTAATCCTTGTGAACCTCCAGGAACTTGCCGTCGTCAACTATGTGACGGATAACGTCATACATGTTGTATGGCTTGTTAGGGTTATCCGGAATGATTTCGTTGAGTTCATCGTCCATACGGTTGATAGGGTCGCTGGTTGGAACGAGAGGGGTCTTCTCCAGGTTGTTCTGAGGAAGGTATGAAAGCAGATCCTTGATGGTCTGGATACCGATTTCCTCGTTGTCAACGGCAAAGTGTGCCACGCCGCTCTTGCTTGCGTGAACGCTTGCTCCACCGAGAGTCTCCTGTGTAACGTCCTCACCGAGAACGCTCTTTACAACTTTAGGTCCGGTAAGGAACATGTAGCTTCCCTTGGACATAACGTTGAAGTCAGTAAGTGCAGGTGAATAAACCGCACCGCCTGCGCAAGGGCCGAATATGGCTGAAATCTGAGGGATTACGCCACTGGCCAGAATGTTTCTCTGGAATATTTCCGTATATCCTGCAAGAGCGTTAACGCCTTCCTGGATACGTGCTCCACCGGAGTCGTTGATTCCGATTACAGGAGCGCCGACCTTCATCGCGATATCCATTACCTTGCAGATCTTCTGGGCGAAAGTTTCGCTGAGGGAACCTCCCAATACGGTGAAATCCTGGGCGAAAACATACACCAGCCTTCCTCCGATGGTACCGTAACCGGTTACTACACCGTCGCCGAGTACATGGTTCTTCTCCATTCCGAAGTTGGTGCAACGGTGGGTCACGAACATGTCGAATTCCTCGAAGCTACCCGGATCCAGCAACATCTGTATCCTTTCTCTGGCTGTAAATTTTCCTTTTTCGTGCTGGGAGTCGATTCTTTTCTGACCGCCGCCCAGACGCGCTTTTTCCCTTAGGGATATCAAAGCTTTTACTTCTTCGAGCTGCTTACTCATATCTTGTCGTATTATTTGTTATTTCTTTTTTGGATCTTCGCAGATTTCTGTAAGCACTCCGTGAGTGGACTTTGGATGGAGGA
>JAFYZX010000090.1 GCA_017548505.1 Bacteroidales bacterium
ACAAATTTACTCAAAAATCTGTCTCCGTGTGTTATCTTTGCGGCCTCAACCGATTCCGATATGAAGAAATTCAGGGGACTCCTTCTGGCAATGCTGGCAAGTGCCACGTTCGGTTTCATACCGCTGTTCTCCATACCTCTGCTAAACAGGGGCATAGACCTGGACAGCGTATGCTTCTACCGTTTTGCCTTCGCTACTTTCTTCATGTGGCTGATATGCAAGATCAAGCGGGTGAAGCTGGATTACAGCTGGAAGGAACTGGGCGCGATGGCCCTCCTGAGCATTTTCTACGCCGCCACGAGTTTCTTCCTCACGGCATCCTACAAATACATTTCCAGCGGAACGGCCACAACCATACATTTCTTCTATCCGGTTGTGGTGGCTCTGGCAATGATGCTTTTCTTCAGGGAGAAGGTTTCCGTCTGGAAACTGATAGCCATTGCGGCGGGTGTTGCCGGAGTGTTCTTCCTTTCCGGAGGCGTAAGCGGGGAGAAAATATCGCTGACCGGCCTGATTCTGGTGCTGGTTACGGTCATAACCTACCCGGCTTATCTGGTGGGAGTTAACCGCACTCCTGTGGTTATGAAGATGGACGGGATGAAGCAGACGCTCCTTGTGCTGGGATATTCCGCCATCATTTTCTTTATCAACGTGATGGTGAAAGGGGCGCACTTCACTCCGCTTTCCACCGGAGAGCACTGGATCTATGCGCTTTGCCTTGCAATAATTCCTACTCTGGTCAGCGATTTCGCCCTGATCTATGCCATCCAGCTGGCGGGAAGCACCATAACCGCAATCCTCGGCTGCATGGAACCTCTGGTTGCCGTAATCTGCGGTGTGGTTTTCTTCGGAGAGGCATTCACTTCCAACTCGCTTTTGGGAATGCTTCTGGTTTTTGCCGCAGTATTTATCATAATAATCTGCTCCCGGCCTCATAAAAACGGAGAGGCAAGGAGCGTTTAAGGCCAAAAATGCTCCCAGCCTCCCAGAAACGAAGAGGCCAGGAGCACTTGTTCGTCAGTTTTTCTTAAATTTGCCTACAACCGGATAGAATAGTATACGAATATCAAATCAATACACTTATGAAAAGTTTAAAAGGCACAAAGACCGAAAAGAACCTGCTTACCGCCTTTGCAGGCGAGAGCCAGGCCAGAAACCGCTATACCTTCTTTGCAAGTGCGGCAAAGAAAGAGGGTTATGAGCAGATAAGCGCATTCTTCACAGAGACTGCAGACAACGAGAAAGAGCACGCCAAGAAGTTCTTCAAGTTCCTGGAGGGCGGAATGGTTGAGATCAAGGCCTCCTTCCCTGCAGGAATTATTGGAAAGACCGAGGACAACCTTCTTGCTGCAGCCGAGGGAGAGCTTGAGGAATGGAAGATTGCCTATCCGGAATTCGCAAGGATAGCCAAGGAGGAGGGATTCCCTGAAATCGCCAAGTGCTTCAAGGAGATAGCCGTAGCCGAGAAGGCCCACGAAAAGAGATACCGCGCCCTTCTGAAGAACCTCAAGAGCGGAAAGGTGTTCGCAAAAGACGAGGTTGTGGTATGGAAGTGCCGCAACTGCGGATATGTCTTCCGCGGAAAGAACGCTCCAAAGGAGTGCCCGGCTTGCAAGCATCCTCAGGCATACTTTGAAGTTAAGGGAGAAAACTATTAAACCAGTAACTTTTGAAAGAATATCCTTCAGGAAAGCCATCTGCCGGAAGTTTCGGCAGGCGGCTTTCCTCTTGCGTTAAAGAGGCTCTTCCGGGAGCTTTAAAGACAATGTGGTGGGTGATCAGGATCACCGCCATCGTTTCTGTTGTCATTTACATACTCCGCCTTACAGGAGCACTTCCGTGGATAAGCCGGAGCCTGGAACCCGTGATGAGTTTCATCGGTCTTCCGGGTGAGGCATCCCTTGCATACGTGAGCGGCTATTTTGTGAATGTCTACTCCGCGATAGCCGCCTGCGCGTCTCTGAACCTTTCTCCACGGAGCGTAACAATTCTGGCGGTGCTGATAATGTGCTCCCATAATATGATTGTAGAAACGGCAGTGCAGAAAAAGACGGGATCCTCTGCGCTGAGGATAGTTCTGGTCAGGACGCTGAGCGGCCTTGTGCTTGCATTTGTCCTGAACAGGATACTGCCGTTCGAGGCGCAGGGAGAAGTCGGTGAGGTCGCTGAGGAGAAAATAACCCTGGCAGACAGTTTTGTCCCCTGGGCGGTTTCACTCCTGAAACTCTGCCTCAAGATGGCGGTCCTCATTTTCCTGCTTTCAATAGTTCAGCAGGCTTTGAACGAGTTCGGCATTATGAAAGCCCTTACCAATGTGGTCAAATGGCCGCTCAAGCTCTTCGGCCTTCCGGAGGACACGTCGTTTCTGTGGATTGTGGCAAATACCCTCGGCCTTGCCTATGGTGCCGCGGTAATGTTCCAGGAAAAGGAGAAGGGAAGAATCCACGACAGGGAAATCCAGCTGCTCAACACGCATATTTCAATATCGCACAGCAATATAGAGGATCTGATACTCTTTGTTTCCATCGGCGGAATCTGGTGGATTATCCTTCTTGCAAGGTGGGCCGGGTCAATTGTACTGGTCTGGGAAGAGAGGCTGGAGTTTTATATTCGCGACAGATTTACTAAATTTGCGGGCTAACTATACTTGTAACGTTTTATGGAGAGAATCAGGGTTCTGATTGCCGGAAGCGGTCCGGCCGGCTACACTGCCGCCATCTATGCCGCAAGGGCTAACCTTTCCCCTGTAATTTACAGCGGGATGGAGCTTGGAGGACAGCTCACGACCACTACGGTTGTGGAGAATTTCCCGGGCTTCCCTGAAGGCGTGGACGGCACTGTGCTTGTGGACAATATGAGAAGGCAGGCGGAAAGGCTGGGTACGGAAATCCGTACCGGAACCATCACTTCCTGCGACCTTTCTTCCCGCCCGTTCAAGATTACAGTGGACGGTAACCTTGAGGTTGAGGCTGATACCCTGATCATTGCCACCGGAGCCAGCGCCAAGTACCTGGGCATACCTGGAGAGCAGGAATTCAGGGGAAGCGGCGTGAGCGCCTGCGCCACCTGCGACGGTTTCTTCTACCGCAAGCAGGACGTGGCCGTGGTAGGCGGGGGTGATACCGCCTGCGAAGAGGCTGTGTATCTGGCAGGTATGTGCAACAAGGTGTATATGATAATCCGCCGCGACCAGATGAGGGCATCCAAGGCGATGCAGGAGAAAGTGGCTTCCAGATCCAACATAGAAATTCTCTGGAACAGCCTTCCGAAGGAAGTTGTGGGGGATCTTACAGGGGTTAATGGCATAAAGATTGAAGATAAATTCAGCGGAGAAGCAAGGGTAATTCCGGTTACGGGAGTGTTCCTGGCCGTGGGGCATCATCCGAATTCAGAGGTGTTCGCTCCTTGGGTAAAGACAGACAAGGAAGGCTACATACAGACTCTTCCGGATTCTCCTTTAACCAGCATCCCCGGCGTATTCGCCGCTGGAGATGTTGCGGATGTGCATTATAAACAGGCTATTACGGCCGCTGCTTCCGGATGCCGGGCTGCCATTGAGGCGGATCGCTTCCTGCAGGGCCAATAACGGGATATGAAGATGAGAAAAATTAAAGTTACCTCCATTGCTCTGATTGCTCTTCTGGCCCTTGCCGGCTGCAAGAGCTATTACGAGTCCCTGTTCAGGACACAGGATCTGGACGAGAGATTCCGGGGAGCAATGTACTATTACGGGAACGGCAAATACCGTAAGGCCGCCGCTTTGTTCGAGAGCATGATATTCCTTTCCCAGGGAACGGACAAGGAAGACAGCGTGCAGTTCTACAACGGTATGAGCAACTACCGCTACGGAGACTATATCACTGCCGAGCAAAACTTCAACAAATTCCTTGAGGTGTTTCCGAGAAGCACTATGGCTGAGGAGGCCAAGTTCCTGAGAATCAAATGCCTTTACGAGGGTACCTACCGATGGGAACTGGATCAGGTTCCAACCCAGAAGGCTATGGCCACAATTGCCGAGTTCATGTACGACAATCCCCAGAGCGAGTATTACGACGTATGCAAGGCTATGATGGACGAGTTCAACGAGAGGCTGGACCGCAAAGCGTACGAGGGCGCAAAACTATACTACACGATGAAAGACTACAAGTCTTCCCATTATGCTCTCAGATCCGTACTCAGGGACAACTCTGAAAACCGCTATCGCGAGGAAATCCTGTATTATACCGCAATGTCGTCTTACAAATATGCTTTCAACAGTATCAAGGAAAAGCAGAAGGAAAGGTATATGACCTTCATCGACGATTATTACAACTTCATCGGCGAATTCCCTAAAGTGAATGAGCGCAAGGAACTTGACCAGCTGTTTGTAAGGGCCCAGAAGGTTGTTGGGCTCAAGGCCGGCCTGGATTCCGCACAGGTTGCGGCGGCGGCTCTGGTAGCCAAGGAAGATGCCGAAACCACACGTTCCGGCAAGAATATCAGGACAGACCGAAAGAATACCAAGAAAGCCATCAAGGAAGCAAAGAAGGCTGTCCGCGAGGCTGAAAGCCGCAGTGCAGTGGCCAGGAAGGTGAACGAGGAGACTTCCGGCACCCAGCGTCAGAACGAAAGGCGCAAGGCCCGCAAGGAAAGGGAGGAGGCCCTGAAGATTTACGAGCAGGCTAAGGCCAAGGCGAAGGAAAAGGCAAACGAAGAAAAGAAACAATAATCTGAAACAGAATAAATTACAATATGGAAGAAAAGAAATCAACAAAGGTTCCTGACAATACCGTAACAAGAGACGTTATCAAGCTCAGCGAGCCTACAGGAAACATCTACGAGTCTGTAGTGATCATTGCAAAGAGGGCAAACCAGATAGCTGCCGAGCTCAAGAAGGAGCTCAGCGACAAGCTTGAAGAATTTTCACAGAGCAATGTTGCGGACACTCTGGAGGAGACCTACGAAAACCGCGAGCAGATAGAGATATCCCGTCATTACGAGAAACTCCCTAAGCCAACCCTTACGGCTGTCAAGGAGTTCCAGGATGGAGAAATTTACTGGCGCAAGATCGAGTCTTAGTGCTTAAAAGGCTGACCATACAGAACTATGCTCTCATAGAGAGCCTTGACATCGAGTTTCCTGACGGTCTGGTTATTATGACCGGAGAGACAGGTGCCGGCAAGTCCGTCTTGCTTGGCGCCGTTTCTCTTTTATCGGGAAGCAGGGCAGACAAGGCGATTCTCCGCGACGAGGGCCGGAGTTGTGTGGTCGAGGGAGTCTTTGAAACAGAGGGGCAGGAGAAGATTCTGCGCAGGGTTATTTCCGGCGGAATGCGTTCCAGATATTTTGTGGACGACTGCCCGGTAAGCGCTTCCGAAATGGAAGAGGAGGCTTCCAGCCTTCTGGACATTCACGGTCAGAGAGACAATATCCTTCTTGCAGACAGGCTTTGGCAGCTGGATATGATAGACGGCTATTGCTCAAACGGATCCCTGCTCCAGAAATATAAGACAGAGTACGAGGCAGTCAAGGGTCTTGAAAAAGATCTGGAGGAAGTGGAAAGGCAAATCGCCGAGGCGGAAAAAGACACGTCAGGAAAGCTTTCGGACCTTAAAAAACTTCAGGACGCTTCTCTGAAAGAAGGAGAGGCCGAGGCTTTGGAAAGCGAGCATTCCCTTCTGGAAAACGCTGAAACGCTGAAGGAAAATTCATCCTTTGCGGCAGCGGTTCTGGACGGTGAGGAGAGTTCCGTGATTCATAACCTGAGGGAGGCTGAAAGGTGTGTGGAAAAATGTGCCGCATACGCCCCGCATCTGGAAGACTTGAGGCGCAGGCTTGAAAGCTGCCGCATAGAGTGCAAGGACATAGCATCTGACATCGAGGCTTTTGCAGAGAGCGTATCCGCTTCTCCTGCAAGGCGTTCCCAGGTTGAGGAAAGGCTGGGGGACCTTTATTCCCTGATGAAGAGATTCGGGGTAAAGGAAGAAGCCGGCCTCATAGCTCTGAGAGATGAACTTGCCAAAACCGTTTTGGGAACGGAATACCTTACGGACAGGAAAAACGAGATTTTACAGTCTCTTTCCTCCCGCAGGGAAAATAGAGATAAACTGTCTTCAGAGCTTTCTGAAAAGAGAAGGAAGGGTGCGGCAAAGATGCAGAAGGTTCTGCTGGGAATGATAAGGGATCTGGAGATGCCTTCTGCGGAACTTTCCATAGATTTGGCTTCTTCAGAGGAAGAATACACGCCAGTTGGGAAGGATAGGGTGCAGATACTCTTTTCCGCTAACCCGAAGGAAAAGCTTGTGCCTCTGGAAAAGGTTGCCAGCGGAGGGGAACTCTCCCGCATAATGCTGTGCATCAAGAGCCTGATGGCATCGTTCAGGAAAATGCCTACGATGTTCTTTGACGAGATAGATGTCGGAGTGAGCGGAAGCGTGGCTGACAAGATGGGCCGGCAGATAGTGAAGATGGGGCAGATAATGCAGGTGTTTTCCATAACCCATCTGCCGCAGGTGGCATCCAAGGGGAATGCGCATCTGCTGGTTTACAAGCAGGCAGACAGAAACGGGCGCTCCGCCATCCGCCTGAAGTATCTCAAGGGCCGGGAAAGGGTAATGGAAATAGCGAGGCTGCTCAGCGGAGAAAAGACTACACCCGAGGCCGTTGCAAACGCCCAGGTGCTTTTGGAAACAAATAAATAAAAACCAGATATTATGAGACTAATTATCCGGAAGTCGTATGCAGATATGTCCAAATGGGCTGCATCGCTGATTCTTAAAAGAATTACAGACTTCAAACCTACAGAGGAACATCCGTTTGTTTTGGGCCTTCCTACCGGATCAACTCCAATCGGCACCTACAAGGAGCTGGTCAATTTCTACAAGGAAGGCAAGATTTCCTTCAAGAATGTGGTGACTTTCAACATGGACGAATATGTCGGAATACCTGAAAACCATCCTGAAAGCTACCACACTTTCATGAGGGAGAATTTCTTCCGCCACATAGACATCCCAGAGGAAAACATCAACATTCTGGACGGCAACGCCAAGGACCTTCTGGCAGAATGCGCCCGCTATGAGGAGAAGATCAAGTCATACGGCGGAATTCATCTGTTCATGGGAGGAATCGGACCGGACGGCCACATCGCTTTTAACGAGCCGGGTTCATCCCTTACGAGCCGCACCCGCCTGAAGTGTCTAACAACTGATACCATCATCGCCAACTCCAGATTCTTCAACCACGACATCAACCTGGTGCCTAAGACCGCGCTTACCGTTGGAGTGGGAACAATCATGGATGCCGAGGAGGTTATGATACTGGTGAACGGCCACAACAAGGCAAGGGCTCTGCGACACGCAATCGAGGAGGGAATCAGCCAGATGTGGACAGTTTCCATTCTCCAGATGCACAAGAAGGGTATCATAGTATGCGACGATGCAGCCACCGTTGAACTCAAGGTGGGCACCGTTAACTATTTCAAGGATATCGAAAAGGGAGAGTTTTAGCGGGATGTAATGGTGTAGTCAGGATTGAATGACACCTGAGTAGCCGCCGTGTTGAACCATCCTCCTCCAGGATATTTCACGAACTTGAATTTCTGCTGCAGCATATTGTGTTGCAGCAGATTGTTTTCCATGTAGCCTGAAGCCGTAGCGTTGAAAGGATTCTCCGCATACTCTCTCATTCCGAGAACGGAATTGCGGCAGAACAGATAGACGATATCGAATCCGCTGAAAGCGTTGGCGCTCGGTTCCCTGTTGTACAAAGAGCGGTAGCGGCGGATGAACTGCTTTACCTCTTCCCTGTCCAGATCTACGTTGTAAGGCATGCAGATTTGCATGTTGTACTTGAAGTACAGGTTCATGTCCAGAGTCTCGAAGTTCTTCCATCTGGAATTTGCAAAGAGAATTACCTTCTCCGGAGGAATCATCTTGATGTCCAGGTTTCTGAGAGCCTCTGCAGCGTATGACTCCGCTGTGGTAAGTATCACTACAATGTTTTCCCTGTCTCTTCTCATGTTGGCGAGGGCCCCGATACCGCCTGCATTGTCCACATAAATCCCTCTTTCTTCAAGGGCGCTCTTGAGCATATCTCCCTGGGCACCCATCGACGATTCGGAATTGTAAACCAGAATGACATTAGGATTCTGGCAGGTGCGGTATTTCTCGGCGATCATCTCCGCCATTGCCTCCGCCTGCCTCTTCTTTGAGAGCGCAGCCTGGAAAAGATATGGACTCTCTTTCAGGAGCGAGTCTGCAGCGGCGTCAAGAGGGGAGATCAAAGGAATCCTGAGCCTGTTGGCAACTCCCACAAACTCCTTTAGGGCATCGTAGCGGATAGGGCCGATGAGCATATCTGCATCCTCTATCTTGTCCGACTCTGCGATGGAAGCCAAATCCGCTGAGGCATAGTCTATTACGTTAAGGTGAATATTTCCTCCGTCTCGCTTGATCTGCTCCAGGGCCATCAGCGCTCCGCTATAGAAATCCATATAGTTGCCGTTTGCCTTGCCCTCTGAATTGAGTGGAAGAAGCAGTGAAATGATTCTGGTTTTTGTCTTGTCCACCACCGGCATGGTGTAATTGCCGTATGTATATTCCGGAGTCGTGGTGGTATCCGTCTCTACAACTTCAGGATCTGTCTGAGGATTATCAGGATCAGTGGTGTTCTGGGACGGATCGGTTTCAATGGTGTATGGTTCTGTCTTCTGCTTGAGAGGAATCTTGAGCTCCATTCCTGTCTTTACTTTCCTCTTCTTCTTTATGTTGTTGAAGGCAAGGATCTCTTCAGGGGAAATGCCGTATTTCTCGGCGATTTCGTCAAGGTCCTCATACCATTTTACCTTATGGGTGAGATAACCCTGAGGCTCCTGCTGCTGGTCTGGCTGGACTTCTTCCGGTTCCTCTGGCTTGGCTGACAGCAAATACTTTACCGGGATGTAGAGAAGCTGGCCTGCCTTGAGGCCGTCGCTGATGATCGGGTTCAGCCTCTGGAGCTCGTCCGCAGTGATGTTATATGCCTTGCAGATAGAGTAGATGGTCTCTCCCTTGTTTACGTTATGCACATACATCTTCTCTCCCTTGACACTCACTATCTGGTCTGATATGGTGATTTTCACCTGCGAAAGCGCAAGAGCCGGAGCTGCCGCCATCATCAGAACTATGGCGGAGCGCAGGGCTAACCGGTGAATTATACTTTTGGCCTTCATAGTCTTGCAAGCATATTCTTAATGTTTTCTTCTATCCTTTCAAATACCTGGTTGTCGTATGGCTGCTTTACGAATTTCTCCGCGGTCACGGCCTCGTAGAGTTCTATGTAGCGGTCTGAAATGCCGGTTACTATAGCATCTGTCATTTCAGGAACCTTTTCTCCGGCCCTTCCCTGGAATCCGTTAGACATCAGCCACTCCCTTACGAACTCCTTGGAGAGCTGCTTCTGCGGCTCGCCCTTGTCGAATCTCTCCTGATAACCTTCCAGATAGAAATACCTTGAAGAGTCAGGGGTGTGGATTTCGTCCATAAGGCAAACCTCACCGTCCAGCAGGCCGAACTCGTATTTGGTATCTACAAGTATCAGGCCTCTCTGCGCGGCTATTTCCGTTCCCCTCTCAAAGAGTTTCAGGGCGGCTTCCTCGACCTTTGCGTAAATGTCTGCCGGAATCAGGCCCTTGGCAATGATTTCCTCCTTTGAGATATCCTGGTCGTGCCCGCCGATTTCCGCCTTGGTGGTAGGGGTTACTATCGGGTGGTCAAACTTCTGGTGCTCGCGCATTCCGTCCGGGATATCCACTCCGCAGATTTGCCTTGCACCGGCCTTGTAGCTTCTCCAGCTGCTGCCGGTAAGATAGCCTCTTACTATCATCTCTACAGGTAGCGGCTGGCACTTGTAGCCCACTGTAACCATAGGATCCGGGCAAGCTATCTTCCAGTTGCGTACAATGTCCTGCGTAGAGTCCAGGAACTTTGCGGCTATCTGGTTGAGAACCTGTCCCTTATAAGGGATTCCGCGTGGCAGTACAACGTCAAAGGCGCTGATCCTGTCCGTTGCCACCATCACCATATACTTGTCTTTGATGAAGTACACGTCGCGGACCTTTCCTGTATATTTTCCGGTAAGGTCCTTGAAATCAAAATCGGTTCTTACAATGGAATCCATAGTTATAGGGTGTTTATGAAGTTTTCCAGTTTTGTTGCAAAGGCTTCCCATCCGAGTTCTTCCTTCAGACGGGATATGTTGCGAAGATACTCTTCTTTCCTGTTTTCTGCAAAGTATTTCTCGATGCTGCGGGCCACATCCTGGGGAGTGAGGCCGTCAGTGAGCATTCCTGTTCCTGCTTTCCCCACGCTTTCCACCAGACCTCCTACCGGAGTGGTAATAAGCGGAACATCGAAATTCCAGGAAATTGAACTTATACCGCTCTGTGTTGCAGACCGGTATGGCAGCACGCTGAGGTCGGCGGCACTAAAGTAAACCTTTACGTCCCCGTCCGGGATGTATCTGTCGTGGAGAATGAGATTGTTCCTGACAGGCGCAAATCTTTCCGAATTTATGATCTGGCGGTATTTCTCAAAACTGCCGTAAGGCTCGCCCGCAATCACAAGCGTATATGAGCGGTCGAGCAGCGGCAAGGCTTCCAGAAGGATATCCAGTCCCTTGTAATCCCTTATCAGGCCGAAGAAAAGAAGGACTTTGCGTCCAAGAACTTCTTCGTCTGTTCCCTGCATTCCAAGCTGACGGCGGGCCTGAAGGATATCTATCCTTTCCCCGAAGTTGGAGTAGAGGGGATGAGGTATCGTGGTGCTTTTCACGCCGGGGCAGATTTCCTTCAGCTGCTGCTCCACGGCGTGGCTGAGTGTAACAATCCCGCTCTGCCGCTTGACAAAGTAGCGGGCGAGCGGGATGTCGAAGAAATGCTTCTCGTGAGGAATAATGTTGTCCGCGATGGCTACGGTGCGGAATTTTCCGCTTTCTCCATAACCTTGCCTGCGGAGAAATTTTGCCGTCTTCCCACAGACACCTCCCAGTGAAGGGGAGAAGTAACTCATCCAGTACCTCGTAATAAGGACATCCGGACGGAAGGCGGCGATAGCTTTGGCTGTACGCCTGTAGGTCAGAGGATTGGCACTGTCCAGCAGAGCCTCGCTCTCTACGGGGAGAGCCGTGTCGTCAGCTGCTACTTTCTGCGTTTTGCCGGGAAAGAGGATGCCGGGATACTGCCTTTTGAAGTTGAACGCCTTTACGGTGTGCCTTTTGGAAAGTTCCTTCAGCAAGTAGGTGTTGAACTGCGATATCCCTCCCCTGAACGGGTAAAAGCAAGAAAGTATTGCAATCCTCATCGGCGGCTACTTTGCCTGTGTTTCCTCAGTCTTGGTTTCGGTTTCAGTCTCTGAAGAAACGGCCTTTTTCTTGTTCTTTACGTATTCCTCGTTGAGGCCTTCGATAATGTCGTTGGTGATGTTCAGGTTAGGGTCTCCCTCGAATACTCCGGTTATGATCATGGAGTATTTCTTCTCTTCGTTGTACTTCTTTACGAAGGTCTCGATGGCATCCATGACCTTATTCATCATAACAGCGTTTTCCTCCTGGATTTCAGCCTCTTTCTGAGCGCTGAGGTTCTGGAGGTCTGCCTGGCGGTTACCCAGTACGCGGTTTTTCTCCTCTGCCTCTGACTGAGTCATGAGTCCCTTCTGGATCTTGTTCTGGAAATCCTTTACGTCTCTTTCGAAGGCTCTTCCCTTTGACTGGAGTTCGTTCTGGATTTTCTGAACCTTTTCCTCAAGTTCGCTTTTCAGGTCGTTGAACATATCGTATTTGGCAACGATGGAATCCAGCTGGATATAAACTATGCTTCCTGCCTGAGGGGCGGAACTCTGTCCCTCCGATACGGTATTGTTGTTTGTTTTCTGGTTGCAGGAAACTGCAAATGCAGCAGCGAGTGCAATGCAAAGAAGTGTCTTGATTTTCATATTGATGTATGTTACGTTTTATTGATTTCTGTTAAGCAGGCTGCAAATTTAGTAAAAATTACAGCAACTCCCTTCTGTAAGCCCGGATTGTGTTTTCAAGTCCAAGATAAAGAGCATCGCAGATCAGGGCGTGCCCTATGGAAACTTCCAGAAGACCGGGTATGGTCTGGGCAAAGTATCTCAGGTTGTCAAGATTCAGGTCGTGCCCGGCGTTGAGTCCCAGTCCGCACTTCTGAGCCTGGACGGCAGCCATGTAATAAGGTTCAATTGCCTGCTCACGGTTTGCCTTGAAATCCCTTGCATAGGCTTCCGTGTAAAGTTCCACACGGTCGCATCCGCATTCGGCGGCTCCCTTGACCATATCCTCAACCGGATCCACGAAAATGGATACCCTGATGCCCGCATCCTTGAACATTTTACAGGTCTTTTTCAGGAATTCACGGTTGGCTATGGTGTCCCATCCGGCGTTGGATGTAATTGCGTTCTCCGCATCGGGGACAAGTGTCACCTGAGCTGGCAGTACGCTAAGAACCAGCTGATTGAAAGGATCCTTGGGGTTGCCTTCAATGTTGAATTCTGTTGTCAGGACTGGCTTGAGATCCAGCACGTCCTGCCTTCTGATGTGCCTTTCGTCCGGTCTTGGATGGACGGTTATTCCCTGTGCCCCGAACCTCTCGCAGTCCAGTGCACACTGAAGGACATTCGGCATATTGCCTCCTCTGGCATTTCTGAGGGTGGCTATTTTGTTTATGTTTACGCTAAGTCTTGTTTCCATATTTGACAAATTTATGAAATTATGCCTAACTTGCGAAAAATTGGTGCTTATGAAAGTTGCAATTTTCGGAAGAACGGTTTACAGGACATCCCTTCCCAAGCTTATGGAAGTGTTGAAGATTGTAGAGGAATCCTCTTCCAAGGTCTATTTCTACGAGCCTTTCTTCCGTCATATTTCCCAGATATGTCCGTCTTTCAGCTTTAGGGGAGCGGAACTTTTTTCATCTGCGGGAGAGCTTCCGGAGGATACCGGTCTGCTGCTGTCTCTGGGCGGAGACGGAACCTTCCTTTCCAGCGTGCCATTGGTCGTAGGGAGGGAGATACCAGTTGCCGGAATTAATTTCGGAAGGCTGGGCTTCCTTACAACTTCCAAGGTTGAGGGCATCTCATCCCTTCTTCAGGGAAAGTTCAAGACGGAAAAGCGCACTCTCCTTAAGATGAACTGCAGCAGCATGCCGGAGGGCTTCTGCCCTTACGCCCTGAACGAGTTCACTCTCCAGAGGAAGGGCCCGGCAGTCCTGGAACTTGAAATTAAAGTTAACGGGGAGCCAATCCCGAGATATATGGCAGACGGAGTGCTGATAGCCTCTGCCACAGGCTCTACGGCATATTCGATGAGTGCCGGAGGCCCAATCGTGATGCCTGGCTGCAAGGTGCTTATAATCGTGCCTATAGCTCCGCACAACCTGAATATCCGCCCTCTGGTTGTCTCCGATTCGGCTACAATAGAAGTAGGTTTTTCCACCAGATACGAAGACGCTACGCTGAGTGCAGACAACCGTTCTTTCTCCATTCCTGACGGGGAGAAGGCTGTCTTCACGGCATCTTCCACAGACCTCGAAATCGTAAGCCCGGACAACAGTTTTATGGAGGCTCTCAGCAGCAAACTGTACTGGGGTGCAGACTGGCGCAATTCTTTATAGAGGAGTTGGATTAAATTTCTTATATTTGCCATCTATACGCATTCTATGGAAGAAATTTCAAAAATACCGCAGCACGTATCCATAATCATGGACGGCAACGGCCGGTGGGCAAAGGCCCGCGGCAAGGTGCGCCTTGAAGGCCATAAGGAGGGTGTGGAAAGCGTCCGTGCCTGCCTGGAATTTGCTGTGGAGATGAAAATCAAATACCTTAGCCTTTTTGCATTTTCCACAGAGAACTGGGGCCGCCCTTCAGACGAGGTTCAGGGGCTCTGGGCTCTTATGCTCAAGGCTATTGAAAGGGAGACCAAGTATCTGATAAAGAACAGGGTAAGGGTGCTTATGCTGGGCAATCTCCAGCAGCTGGACCCTGATCTCCGCCTGGCCATAGAGGGGCTGATGGAAGCTACTTCCGGCGGGCAGGGAACCACTCTGGTGGTTATGATTAACTACAGCGGCAAGTGGGACATAGTCCAGGCCGCCAACCGCTTCGCTGAGGAGAATCCGGGAAAGCAGATGCTTCCGGAAGATTTCGACAGATACCTGATAACAGCGGGAGTGCCTGACCCAGACCTTCTTATACGAACAAGCGGAGAAGAGAGGATCAGCAATTACATGCTTTGGCAAACCGCATACACGGAGTTTTACTTTACGGACACTCTTTGGCCTGATTTTCGCAAAAAAGAGTTCCGTCTTGCCCTTGAGGAGTACGCCGGGAGAGACCGCAGATTCGGCAAGGTTAAACAGAATAATGAGTAACAGATGAAAATATTAAAGCTGACAATTGCTTGCGTTTTAATGATTCTGCCCCTGTCACTGTCCGCCCAGGACGTTGACTACACCAGTCCAAAGACCTATATAGTAGGTGGAATCAGAGTTTCCGGAATCAAATATCTTAGCGAGGAGCAGATTCTCTCCGTAACGGGAATCAACAAGGGAGACAAGATAACCATCCCGAGCATAGAGCTTTCAGACATTCTCAAGAGAGTTTGGGCTCAGCGATATTTTTCCGATGCCGGATTCTACATCGACTCTCTTTCCGCCGCCAGGGATACCGTTTGGCTGGGGCTTCGCCTTTCAGAGCGTCCGAGAGTTTCCCGCTGGCTGTTCAGCGGCATCCGAAATGGCCAGAAGCAGGACCTGAACGAGAGGCTTAAGCTCAAGAGGGGATCCGAGCTCTCCGATTATATCATTGAATCTTCCACCAACATCATAAAGAAGTATTTCCACGAGAAGGGCTTCCTCAAATGCCAGGTAAAGGTTCTGCAGGAGGAAGATCCTGTAATCAAGAACGCTGTAAGGGTTACATTTGACATAGACCGCGGTCCGAGGGTGAAGATTGGAAGGATCACTTTTGCCGGAAATCAGAACCTGTCAGACTCTAAGCTGATGAAGTCCATGAAGCATACCAGGGACAAGAGGCTTATGAATTTCTTCAAGTCCAAGAAATTCAAAGAGAAGGAATATGCAGAGGATAAAGTAAATCTGATATCCGCCTTTAACGAGCAAGGTTATCGCGATGCAAGGATCCTGAAAGATACGATGTACTACATGACGGACGACCGCCTTGCAATAGATTTCACCCTTGAGGAGGGAGACCGCTATTATTTCAGGGACATCTCCTGGACAGGAAACAGCATCTATTCCACAGACCAGCTGAATTCCGTATTGAGAATCAAGAAGGGAGACATTTACGACCTCGTAACCATGGAAAAGCGTCTTAACGGAGACCCTAAACAGATGGAACCTGACGTAAAGAAAATGTACACGGACAACGGCTATCTTTTCTTTAACGTGATGCCTGTGGAAAAGAGTATCCAGAACGACTCCGTGGATGTGGAAATGAGAATCTACGAGGGTAAGCCTGCAACTTTCAACAAGGTGATAATCAACGGAAACAATATCACCGCAGAGAAAATTGCCAGAAGGGCTGTTTTCACAAAGCCGGGTTATCTCTTCTCCCAGTCTGATTTCGAGAGGTCTGTCCGTGAACTTTCCTCAATAGGACATTTCAACCCTGAGGTATTCCAGACAGGAGCCGGCTACAGCGTTGTTCCTGACGCAAACAAGAACACTGTTGATATTGCCTATAACCTGGAGGAAAAACCGGACAGCCACGTTGAGCTCTCCGGAGGATGGGGCGGCAACACCTTTGTGGGAACCCTAGGACTAAGCTTCAACAACTTCGCCATCAAGAGAGTGTTCAAGAAGAAAGCCTGGAGGCCTGTTCCTCTTGGAGACGGACAGAATCTTTCCATCAGATTCCAGACCAGCGGTACATACTACACTGCTTTGAGCGCCAGCTTCGCCGAGCCTTGGCTTTTGGGCAACAAGCCTGTAAGCCTGAGTGTTTCCACATACTTTACCCGCCAGACCAACTCCACATATTTCTACCGTCATTCAGACCAGTATATGGAGGTTTACGGCGTGAGCGCAAGCCTGGGAAGCAGGCTCAACTGGCCGGATAACTACTTTGTGCTGTTCCACGCCCTTAGCTGGCAGACATACAAGCTGCAGAACTGGTATTACAACTTCCTGTTCGATACAGGAAAGAGCCACAATTTCAGCTACACCATAGGTCTTGAGAGAAATTCCACAGACCAGCCGATTTTCCCGAGAGGCGGTTCTGACTTCTCCTTCACCCTTCAGGTGACTCCGCCTTACTCTCTGATGAGAGGACATCGCGACTACAAGCACATGGACGCAACTGAGAAGTACAAGTGGATTGAGTACCACAAGTGGCAGTTCAAGAGCGACGTCTATCTGTCCCTTGTAAAGAACCTCGTGTTCAGGGCCGCAGCCAACTGGGGCTATCTGGGATATTACAAGAAAAGTCTGGGATATTCTCCGTTCGAGGGATTCGAGGTTGGTGGAGACGGTATGAGCGGCTACAACACATACGGATCTGACATTATATCACTTAGAGGTTATCCGAACTACTCTCTGACACCTCTGGAGAACAACGCATACGTTGGTCACGTTTACGATAAATTCACCCTGGAGCTCAGATATCCTCTGATTCTTCAGCCGTCGAGCACGATATTTGCTCTTGCATTCCTCGAAGGCGGAAACTGCTGGAAGGAAATCGGCGGATTCAATCCGTTCGATATCAAGAGAAGTGCCGGAGTCGGCGTGAGGATTATGCTCCCGATGGTTGGTCTGATGGGTATTGACTGGGGCTATGGATTCGACTCTGTTCCTAACGAGGGCAAGAAGAAAGGAGGCAGCCAGTTCCACTTTGTAATAGGACAGCAGTTCTAAAGGACAATCATTTAAAACTGAATGGATATGAAAAAGTTATTGGTTCTTGCATTGGCATCGCTGGTCTGCCTGAGTGCAGCGGCGCAGAATGTTCCGCAGAAATGCGGTTATGTGAATACGGAAACCATACTTTCCGCAATCCCGGAGTATAAGGTAGCGGCAGACAAGCTTGAGGCTTTGAGCAAGCAATATCAGGAAGCGGTAAAGAAAGACTTTTCCGAGATAGAGACACTTTACAACAATTACCAGAAGCAGAAGGCTTCCCTGAGCGCTGCTCAGCGACAGGCAAAGGAAGAGCAGATAATCGCAAAGGAGAAGGCTGCAAAGCAGAAGCAGCAGCAGTACTTCGGCCAGGACGGTCTGATGCAGAAGAAGAGCCAGGAGCTTCTGGATCCTATCAAAGAGAAGGTGCAGAAAGCGATTGACAAGGTAGCGGAAGACGGCGGCTACATGCTGATCATAGACATAGCCACAAACGAGGGCGTTGTTTATGCAGCCAGTGCCGCAGACCTTTCTTCAAAGGTTATAAGCGTTTATCCGACAATCAAATAGAATAACAAAACAAAAAGAATAAGATACAATTATGAAGAAGACAATTATGTTGCTGGCTGCCGCAGTTATCGCAAGCGCAGCCCTCATGCCTACCAAGGTTTTAGCCCAGAAGCTCGGACACATCAATTCACAGGAAGTGGTTGCTCTCATGAGCGAGAGAGACGAGGCTTATACCAAGCTGCAGGCTTTCGGAAAGGAGCTCCAGGAAACCCTTACCTCAATGCAGAACGACTATGAGGCAAAGGTTAAAGAGTATCAGGAAAAGCAGGCTACCTGGAACGAGTCTATCAAGAAGACCAAGGAAGATGAAATAAACAGCATCATCCAGCGTATCCGTCAGTTCCAGGAGCAGGCAGAGCAAGACTTCACCGCCCGCCAGAACACTCTGATGGAGCCTGTAATGAAGAAAGCCTACGGGGCTATCGAGAAAGTGGCAAAGGCCCAGGGCCTTGCATACGTTCTGGATCTTGCATCAGGAGCACTGGTTTATATCGACGATGCAAATACTGTTAACCTGCTTCCTTTGGTAAAGGCAGAATTAGGGATTCCGGCTAGTAAGACCCAACCTACTCAAATTCAATAGCCTGAATTTGAGTTGACTCACCCCCTGCACCCCCTCAAGGGGGATTACGGCCTTTCGGCCGGCCGATGACGCGGCTTGATTATTTAAACGTGCGGCCTGTGAAAACGGGCCGCACGTTTTTTATGCGGTGTTGACAGGTTTGTTTAAAAATTATCGCGATTTTGTTGGTGAAGGTTGAAAGAATAACTATATTTGGAAATATTTTAATGAATAATTGAAAGTATTTCTACACTCGAATCGTTAATAGTTTTTATGGAACGTAAAGTGGTTGACGTAAAAGATGTGGTAATCCGCTTCACCGGTGATTCCGGAGACGGAATGCAGCTTACGGGAACTCTGTTTGCAGACGCTTCCGCGCTGTACGGTAATGAGATTTCCACATTCCCGGATTATCCGGCAGAAATCAGAGCTCCGCAGGGCACGGTATCAGGAGTGTCCGGTTTTCAGGTGCATATCGGTAACAACAATGTAAAGACTCCGGGAGATCTTGCAGATGTTCTCGTAGCGATGAATCCGGCTGCACTTATGGCAAACGCCAAGTTTGCGAAACCAGGAGGAAGCATTATACTTGACCAGGATTCCTTCGACGAGCAGGGCCTCCAGAAGGCCGGCTTCAAGACAATGGATCCGGTACAGGAACTCAATCTCCAGGATTACAACGTAATATGGGCTCCTATCACCTCTCTTACAAAGGAGAGCCTGAAGGACAGCGGAATGGACATCAAATCCATCGTAAGGTGCAAGAACATCTTCACCCTTGGAATGTGCTATTTCATGTTCAACCGCCCTCTGCATTTCACAGAGGAGTATCTTAAGAAGAAGTTTGCCAAGAAACCGGATCTTATCGAACCTAATATCAAGGTGCTCAACGACGGTTACAACTATGCCCACAACACTCATGCTATCGGCAATACCTACACCATTGAGCCGGCAAAGCTTGAGAAAGGCGTTTACCGCAGTATAAACGGAAACCAGGCTACAGCGTGGGGTCTGATAGCCGCTTGCGAGAAGAGCGGAAGGCCTATGTTCGTAGGCTCTTATCCTATCACCCCGGCCACAGCGATCCTGGAAGAGCTTGCCATACACAAGAATCTGAATGTCAAGACAATGCAGTGCGAGGACGAGATTTCCGGAATATGTACATCCATAGGTGCCGCATACGCCGGCAACATGGCGGTGACAACGACTTCCGGTCCAGGCCTGAGCCTCAAGAGCGAGGCCCTTGGTCTTGCCTGCATCGCCGAGCTTCCGCTGGTTGTGGTTGACGTTCAGCGCAGCGGCCCTTCTACCGGTATTCCTACAAAGACAGAGCAGACAGACCTCGGCCAGGCTCTCTACGGAAGAAACGGAGAGTGCCCGGTAATGGTTATGGCTGCAAGAACTCCAAGCGACTGCTTTAGGGCCGCCTTCTACGCCGCCAAGTTCGCGATGGAGCACATGATGCCGGTTGTCTTCCTTTCAGAGGGTTATCTCGGAAACGGAAGCGAGCCTTGGAAGATTCCTTCCATGAGCGACTTCCCTGCAATCAACCCTCCTATTATCACGGAGTGCGAGGGCAAGTTCAAGCCGTTCGAGAGAGATCCCGAGACCTTCGTAAGAAAGTGGGCTATCCCAGGAACTCCTGGTCTGGAGCATAGGGTAGGCGGTCTGGAGAAAACTCCGGCCGGAGCCGTTTCCTCGGATCCTGAGGTTCACGAGATGATGGTGGCAAACCGTGCAAAGAAGATCGAGAAAATGACAGACTTCATTCCTGAACTGGAAGTTTACGGACAGAAGGAAGCAGATGTTCTCCTGGTTGGATGGGGCGGAACTTACGGCCATCTCTATACCGCAACATCCCAGTTGCTTGAAGAGGGAAAGAGCGTTGGATTCGCACAGTTCGACTATATCAATCCGCTGCCGAAGAATACCGCCGAAGTATTCAGCCACTACAAGAAGATTTTGGTATGCGAGCTCAACAGCGGCCAGTTTGCAGATTATCTGAGAGCAAAGCTTCCTCAGTTCAAGTATCTGCAGCTCAATAAAGTACAGGGCCAGCCATTTATGGTTCACGAAATCGTGGATAAAGTAAACACCCTTTAATCGCGGAGGAAAAGTTATGAAATACACACAGCAAGATTTCAAAAGCGACCAGATAGTAAAGTGGTGCCCGGGATGCGGAGACCACGCAATACTCGCCGCCGTTCTCAGGGCAATGCCCGAGATTTGCGAGAAGAGGGGATATACCAGAGAGCAATTTGTCTTTGTATCAGGCATCGGATGCTCCAGCCGTTTCCCTTACTACATGAACACTTACGGCTTCCACGGCATCCACGGAAGGGCAGGTGCCCTGGCTACCGGAATGAAGGTTGGAAACCCTAAGCTTTCCGTTTGGCAGATGACAGGAGACGGAGACGCCCTGGCTATCGGCGGAAACCACTTCATCCACGAGATCCGCCGTAACATAGACGTAAACATAATTCTGTTCAACAACCGTATTTACGGTCTTACAAAGGGACAGTATTCTCCAACCTCCAAGTTCGGAATGGTTACCAAGACTTCCCCTTATGGAACCGTAGAGTATCCGTTTACCCCTGGTGAACTGGTTCTCGGCGCAAGAGGAACTTTCTTTGCCAGAAGCCTGGACAGCGAGCTTGCTCTCAACCAGGAGATTATGGTAAGGGCCGCAATGCACGACGGTACTTCCGTTATGGAGATGCTTGTAAATTGCATGATTTACAATAACGGAACTCATGCAGACATCTCAGACCGTGCAGTAAGGGCAGACCGCACCATCATACTCCGCGACGGAGAGCCGATGATCTTCGGAAAGGACCGCGACAAGGGAATCATCCTGGACGGCCTGAAGCTCAAGGTTGTGAAGATTGGTGAAAACGGCATCACGGAAAAAGACCTTCTGGTTCACAATTCAAAGGAGGACAACTTCGGAATCCACTCTATGCTGGTGGATATGAAGGGTCCTGATTTCCCTGTGGCACTGGGTGTCATCCGCGATGTGGCAGACAAGACCTACGACGACAGCATCTATGAGCAGATGGACGAAGTCAAGGCCAAGGCAAAGATCCACTCTATGGACGAGCTGCTCCACAGTGGCGCTACCTGGACAGTAGAATAAACTAAACAAACACACTATAACAAAACCAAATTTTTAAAATCATAATTTTATGAAAACAGCTGAAATAATGGCTAACCTGGCTGCAAAGCATCCTGGTGAGAATGAGTACCTTCAGGCCGTTCAGGAAGTTCTCGAGAGCATCGAGGAGGTTTATAACCAGCATCCTGAATTTGAAAAGGCTAAGATTGTAGAGAGAATGGTTGAACCAGACCGTATCTTCACATTCAGAGTAACTTGGGTAGACGATAAGGGAGAAGTTCAGACGAACATCGGTTATCGTATCCAGTTCAACAGCGCTATCGGCCCTTACAAGGGAGGTCTCCGTTTCCACAAGGCAGTGGTTCCTTCAATGCTGAAATTCCTCGGTTTCGAGCAGACTTTCAAAAACGCTCTGACTACTCTCCCTATGGGTGGTGCAAAGGGTGGTTCTGACTTCGATCCAGTAGGAAAGTCAAACGACGAAATCATGCGTTTCTGCCAGGCCTTCATGACTGAACTTTGGCAGTGCATCGGTCCTGACCAGGATATTCCTGCAGGAGACGTTGGAGTTGGCGGCCGCGAGATCGGTTTCCTCTATGGTATGTACAAGAAGCTCGCAAGAGAGTACAATACCGGAGTTCTTACCGGAAAGGGCGCAACTTGGGGAGGTTCTATCCTTCGTCCTGAGGCTACCGGTTTCGGTGCCCTGTATTTCACCCAGCACCTTCTTGAGAAGGCTGGAAAGGATATCGTAGGCAAGAAGGTTGCTCTCTCCGGCTTCGGTAACGTAGCATGGGGTGCCGCAACAAAGGCTAAGGAGCTTGGCGCAAAGGTTGTTGCCATCTCCGGTCCTGATGGAGTTTGCGAGATTCCTGATGGCATCACAGACGAGATGATCGCCTATATGCTTGATATGCGTGCTTCCAACCGCAACAAGGTAGAGGATATGGCTACCAAGTTCCCTGAGAAAGCTAAATTCACTGCAGGCAAGAAGGCTTGGAGCATTCCTTGCGACATCGCTCTGCCTTGCGCATTCCAGAACGAGCTTTCTGAGGACGATGCAAAAGAGCTGCAGGCAAACGGTTGCTGGTGCTGCTGCGAGGTTTCCAACATGGGTTGCCAGCCTGGCGCTATCCACTATTTCCAGAACAACGGCATTCTCTTTGCCCCTGGTAAGGCTGTTAACGCCGGTGGTGTAGCAACTTCAGGTCTTGAAATGACTCAGAACGCCGAGCATATCAGCTGGGATGCAAAAGAAGTTGACGACAAGCTGCACTTCATCATGAAGAGCATCCACGAGCAGTGCGTTAAGTATGGTACTCAGCCAGACGGTCATGTAGACTATGTAAAGGGTGCCAACATCGCCGGCTTCATGAAGGTTGCTACTGCAATGCTGGAGCAGGGAATTATTTAATCGGGAACGATTAAATAATACGAAAAAGGGAATGTTCAAACGCATTCCCTTTTTTATCTTTTTCAGAGCTCTGAAAATAAAAAGGAGAGGTTCATCGCCGAGCCTCTCCTTTGAACTGTATAACAAGGTGTTACTTCAGGAAGTAAGGTTTCTTGTGATAAGGGTCCATAAGCAGCGGTCCCTCACATCTTCTCTTGTCAGGCGTTGCACCCTTGGTAGAAGGTGCTGCGGAAGCGTAAGGATTGATTACGTCTGTGTCGATAGACATAAAGTCTTCTACAGTAGGGGTTTCTCCTGCCGTAATCTTGATTCTGCAGTAAATCTTCCAGCGGCTAATCGTGTTGTAGTGAGTAACATTGTTGATCATGCAACTGTTGTTCTCTGAACGGTAAATACCCACGCCATACATTAAAGCTCCTTTGTGAAGATTGATATTGCAGCCGCTATACTTGGATTGGTCTGCAAAAGTCTTCCAGTTGGCGCCTTCTACAGTTGGAGTAAGGCCAATGTTGCAGTGATCATAATCTGAATACCACGCATTATTTGCAGTATCCCAGTTAGGAAGATATGTGTTGCTGTAACATCCCGCCTGATCCTGCCATATACGGAAAGTCCCCTCGTTTGATTGTGGGTAAGCCGTTGTATTGTAATATACATACTCGTCTCCCAAAAGACCTATTCCATGGCCGCCAAATTCGTGTCTTAAAGTGTATTCGAATCCACCGTAAGATGAACTGGCAGGGTGTCTTGCAGGTGTCATGGCAATTGAGAGAACTTTCCAGCCACCCCAAGATGAGTTAAAACTCCAGCTATTGGTTCCGGCGTATTGGTCTGCGTTGATAATGATACTTATAGGCGAAGATGTAATCGCAGCCATAGAAGTCATTCCCGGAATCTTACCTGCATACTCAAGAACGGTGGTTGAATTGCAACCTATACCGGTAGAGTTACCTCCGGCCCAGGTACATTTGAACTTGGTATCAACCTTTACTGCAGCCTCATCCCAACTGGTAGAACCTGGGGTTGAACCTGTGCTTCCTATACTCATGCCGGCCTCGTTGGAATATGCTGCAATAACATAGATTGCAAAGTAGCTATAGTAATGTTTGTATGGCTCAATCTGGAACAGAGCTTTTATTCCTTTTTGAACTTCCTGATCAAACTGTCCGCCGTAGTTGAAGAGGTCTTGGGTATAGCCGTCTCCTGTGTAGATGAGCTTGAAAGGCCTGGAGGTTGAAGATACCTCGGTTGGCGTACCGTCAGGGCCAACCTCATAGAGTTTGTATTCTCCGTCTGCCCAATATGTTTTTGTAGAGGTGGTGGTGAAGGTAACAACATCACTTTCAGTCTTTCCACCCTCATATCCGTCATCGGCGACTACTTTGTATTGATATGTAGTGCTTTTCTCCAGTTCTGTCTTGTTCATTATGGAGGTCTTCTCCGTAGCTTCTAAAGAAGTCCAGTTGGCGCCACCGTCTTTGGAGAGCATTACCGTGTACTTGATTTTGTCTCCATCAGGGTCTGTAGAAGCGGTCCAGGAGAATGTTGTTATGGTTTCAACTCCGCTACCTGTTGGCTTAAGTCCTGTTGGCTTGGTAGGAGGAGTGTTGGTTGCAGCCTCCTTTGTAATGGTCAGGTACTTGGTGTTGGTTCCGCTCTTAATGGTAAGGAATGTCTGAGCTTTTACCTTTTCCGTGTATTTGGCGGTGTTGACAGAAACGGTTGCGTTTCCGGTTCCGCTTGATGGAGTAACGCTTGAAAGCCAGGCCGGTTTAGGACTTGGAAGGGTAATCGTCCACGCACCGCTGCAGTTTATTGTAAAAGTACCGTTTCCTGCCGCCGCCGGTATTGAAATGCTTTCCGGACTCACTGTTATGGTAGCGGCACTTGGAGCGCTTACTGTAACGGAAACTGTCTTGCTCTTTCCTTTAACCGTAACGGTTCCGCCTGCTGCCGAAGCACTTGCGGTAACCTTTACGGTTCCGTTGTTGCTTCCGCTGGCCGGAGATACGGTATAACCTGTAGAAGCGCTAACCGTCCAGGCAACATTTGATGTAATGTTTATGGTTCCGGAAGCCCCTCCTGCAAGAGTAAGGGTGCTTGGGCTTACGCTTAAAGTCTCTGTTGTAGGGGTAGGTGTTGGCTTGTCGCCTTTTCCGCCTCCTCCGCCGCAAGAAGTTGCTGCCAAGGAGATTATACCCGATGCAACCAGCATAGCACAAAGCCTGTGAATTCTCACGATTGTTCTCATATTAATATCGGTTTTAGTACATTTCATTCTATTGCAATAAAACAAATGTAGCAATTATTGTTCCTATTTCAAAACCTTATTTGAAGAAGAGCAAAAAGAAAGGGCCCGGTTGCCCGGACCCTTTCAGGAATTATCTGCCAAGTCAACTGTTAGTCAACTAAGTAGTCACGATAGGTATTGTAGCTGTTTGGATAGTAAGCTCCGTCTTTCTGAACCCAGCCTTCCATTTCTATCTCGTCTCCAGTCTGAATCTCTACATTACCGGAACCGTAAACACCGCAATTGGCAATTCTTGTGGTAAACGAGTAAGTGTGTCCGGCAACGGTAGCGGTATAAACAGCCCTGTTGGTTGAAGTGTTAAGCGTTATATTCTCGTTGTAGCCGGCATACTTGGAAACAGTTATAGACTCGTCTCCATTGTTCTTGAACTCAAGCTCGGTGAAATTGCCGCCAGTTCCCCAAACGCAGAACTTGTAATAGTTCTTGGTGCTCTTGGCTCTCATGAGCTTAACTTCAGTTACATCGCAAGCTTCATCAATAGATCCTATTCTGTAGGTGAAAGCGGTAGCAGAGGCATTTACAAACCAGAATACCTCGTACTCAACATCCTTGTAGTCCTCGTATTCAAGCTGCATCATACCGTTTCCGGCAAATTCGTTATAGCAACCTGCACCAGCCTGGGAATCCGGGAATTTCAGGTTGAAGGTGTACTCCGTACCTGGAGTCAGTCCAGCATACTGATAAGTAAGAGTTACTGTCTTGACATACTCGCCAGCTGCAAAATCAACCTTAGAAGGGGTGAGAGTGTAAATGCCGTGGGTGTCTTCCAAAGTCAATGGTACAGAAGCTGCCTCGGTAGCAACACCTCTCTGAATCGTAATAACGATAGGAGTCTCTTCTGCATTTAAGCTGTAAGTATTACCCTCTAATTCCCAGGTAACATCATCGTTTGTAACCGTATAGTAAGGCCACTTTGATGCACAGGAAGTTACGAGCAATACAGAAAGCACTAAACCTAAAACGTATTTCAATGATTTCATAATCTTCTTGTTTAATAAGTTTAACTATTAATAACCAGGATTCTGCTGATCTCTGATCTGAGGGTTGGCTGCAAGCTCGTCAACTGGAATAGGAGCTACCCAGCGATGGTCAGAAGCAGAAACTGCAAGATTAAGTGCAGGACCGTTGGAACCACCGGTGTGAATCAGAGCCTTGAGCTGAGGGTCTGGTCTTGCGGCCATTCCTTCTCCCCATCTCTTGAGGTCGAACCATCTGAAACCTTCTCCAATGAACTCCTTAGCCCTTTCTTCCTTGATGAAAACCTTAAGAGCGTCTCCTGTAAGGGAGAGGGAGGTGTGGGAAGGAACTCTCTTGGAAAGAAGTTTATCCAGATACTGGCAAGCAACTGCGTCTGCACCGCCTTTCATGGCAAATGCCTCTGCAGCGATAAGATACTGCTCAGCGATACGGAAAGGTTTAATTCTTTGTACATGAGCTGTCTCAGAACCAAGTGCAGAGTTTCCAGGGAACTTGTCCATAAGAGTCATTCCGGAGGCAGTTCCAATGGATACTGTAACTTTGAGGCCGGTCTTAAACCAGGTAGTGTATCTGAGGTCATCTACATCATACATAGTACTTGCAACCCACTTGTTTACAATCCAGTCTGGCCTGTATTGACCATTGCTAGGAGTATATCCAAGGTAACCTGGGTCGTTAGAGCTAGGAACAGAGTTTGCACCAGCGTCAGCCCAAAGCTGAAGAATGCATTCCTTACCGGAGTCGTTCTTCCAGAGAGCGGTCATTTCTGCCTGATTTTCGCAAAGAGGATACTTTCCACCGTCAACCAAAGCGGTTGAAAGGGATATAGCCTCATCAAAATTGCCCATATACAGTGCGAGTCTTGCCTTAAAGGCGCGAACGACGTCAATGGTAAGTTCTTCTGAGCCAACTTCGCCAGCGATAGAGGAAAGATAGTTCTGAGCTTGGTTTGCCTCATTGAGTACCCAGTTGTAAGATTCAGCAACTGTGCTTCTTCCAGGATAGGTGGTGATGTCACCGGTAGGACGGTGAAGGTCAACCAGCATGATTCCGTACTTGTCTTTATTTGCAGCATTGTAAACAGGGGCATAGTACTCAAGAAGCTTGAGTCCAAAATATGCCTTTGTGAAGTGCGCTACACCAAGAACCTTGTTGAGGCGATTAAGCTCGTCTGAATCAAATCCACTCTTGTCCAGATTATCGATGGACTCGATAACATAGCATGCGTGATTAATGCCACTGTATGCTCCTCCCCAGATATCAACAAACGGGTCGCCTGAATTCCAATCCCATCTGTACTCGGAACCCTCGCGGTTACCATAGTCAATGCTAGGATTGTAGAAGTCTGATGCAATTTCAGGAGTGTAAATGAAAGAACCGGCTGTATAAGCCCTCATATAGATGTATTCGTAGTTCATCCATCCCTCAGCATCTTCTACTGTAGCAATGGAGTTATCTTTTGGAATAACTCCCTGAGGCTGCTCATCCAAGTTGCAACTTGTTAAAAAGAGAGCCAAAACTGCAAGTGATAATATAATCTTTTTCATATTCTCTGCGATTTTAGAAAGTTAACTCGACACCTGCTGCATACTGCTTAGTGTTAGGATAAACAGCGAGCTGAAGATTGATGTTCTGCTCAGGATCCCAACCGGAGTACTTGGTCCAGGTAAGGAGGTTACGACCTGTTACAAAGAATCTTACGCCTGTAAGTACACCACCGAGCTTGTTGATGGCATTCTTGCCCAAAGAGTAAGAAAGGGTAACACCCTTAAGTCTTACGAATGAAGCGTTCTCAACCAGACGTGAGTCGAAGCATTCGCCGTTAACAACATATGCCGGATTCGGATATTTTGCCTTCTGGCCTGGAGTCTGCCACATTTCTGTAAGGAGCTCGCTTGCAAGACGGTTGTCTGCAAAGTTGGAGTTGGTGTAGAAGTAGCGGTCGTTGTTGATCAGATATTTTCCGAAGATACCTGAGAACTGAGCCTGGAGAGCGAAATTCTTGTAGGTGAAATCGATCTGCAGACCGGCTGACCAAGGAGCGTATCTGGACTTGCCAAGGAGAACGCGGTTATCGTCTGAGTAAACATCAGTGATGTTGCCGTCCTTGTCGTACCACAGAGGGCGACCGTTTGCAGGGTCGATACCGGCACTCTTTACGTACCAGAGTTCACCTGCGGAGTGGCCTACGCAGTAGTTCAGACCGTAGTCAGGAAGCTCGAATGAGTCACGTCCGTCGAACAGCTTGGTGATCTTGTCCTTGTTGTAGGAAAGGTTAAGGCTGGTCTGCAGGAACATGTTCTCGTTGCGGATCCAGTCGTAGGTAAGAGTTGCCTCGATACCCTCGTTCTTCATGTTACCGATGTTACCGTAACCGCCGGAGAAACCGGTTGAGTAAGACCACGGAATTTCAAGGAGCATGTCCTTAGTGTTCTTTCTGTAAACCTCAACCTTTGCCTCGAGTCTGTTGAAGAGTCTGAAGTCGAGAGCTATGTTCAAGCTCTCCAGAGTCTCCCAAGTCAGGTTCTCGTTACCGGAGTTGTTGATATAATATGTAGTTCCCAAATAATTGGTTCCGGTTGCAACTGTTGCGTGAGACAGATAGTTGCTGATACCGGAGTTACCTACAGTACCGTAGTTGGCAGAGAGCTGCAGTTTGTTGATCCAGTCAACATCCTTCATGAAGTTTTCTGCCTTGATGTTCCACATTGCACCTGCGGACCAGAAGTTTGCATATCTGTTGTTTGCTCCGAAGAGGGAAGAACCGTCACGACGGAAAGAAGCGTCGATATAGTACTTGCCTGCAAAGTCGTAAGAAAGTCTTGAGAAGATGGAATTGTACTTGGACTGTGACCAGCTTTCTCCAATACTCCAAGCCCTTTCCGGATCTATATTGTCAAGAGTGCAAAGGCGGATATCTGGAATATTGCTACCGTATGCGCTGAAACCGGTTGTGTTGTTTATGATGGCCTCCTGACCAATCAGAGCGGTGATGTTGTGATTTTCACCTAACTGGAACTTGTACTCAGCTGTATTGGTAGATGTAAGACGATAGTATCTTGTGAAACTCTGCTGTGCCAAAGATCCGTAAGGATTTCCGTCATTTCCATTGTGGTAAATGTAAATCCAGCCATTAGGATCCTTCAGATCTCTACGGGTATATCTGTAGTCGTAGCCTTCGAGACCCTGTGCAAATCTAACTGTCAGGCCTTTGAGAGGAGTGATTTCCTCATAGAGGTTGCCGTTGAATCTTACGGTATTGTTCTTAACCTTAAGATACTTGAAACGGTAGTGAGGGTTCCAGGAACCGAAGTCATCCATATAAGGAGTCTCTTCTCCGTAGCCGATGAAGTTTCCTGAGCTGTCTGTGAGAATCTCGTAAGGAGTCCACCATGTAGGTGCCCACAGAGCAAAGTTTACAGGGTTGTTCCAGTTGTTACGGTTACCGGAAGAGAAGTCAGAGTTGTAAGGGTTCTCCCTTGACTGCTGATATCCAAGACCCATGCTGATACCGAACTTGAACCAGTCTGTAGGCTTGACGTTCATGTTGATACGTGCAGCATAACGGTTGTGGGCGGTCATAGGCTCAATACCTTCCATTCTGTTTGCAGTCATGGAAATGTAGTAGTCAACAACCTTGGTTCTACCGGAAACTGAAAGGTCTGCACCCATAGTAGGGATGTTCTGGTTCAAAGCCCACTTCATCCAGTTGGTCCCGATCTTGTTTTCCAGTCTGAACTTCTTGTTTGCCTGGAAGTCAGGATCGGTCAGGAAGGATGGGTCAACCATTTCGTTCAGTCTGAACCACTCCTCGGAGTTCACACGCTTGATTGGGTTTCTTGCAAGGTTGGAGATACCGTAGTTAGCGGAAAGCTTTACTACTGGCTTCTCGGTTGTACCCTTCTTGGTAGTGATGTAAACAACTCCGTTGGCAGCACGTGAACCGTAGATTGCGGTTGAGGAAGCGTCCTTAAGAATGGTAACGCTCTCAATGTCGTTAGGGTTCAGAGTGTTGAAGATGTCGCTGAGAACTGGGGTTCCGTCCAGCACGAACAGAGGAGTCGTGGATGCCTGGAGGGAGTTCACACCTCTGATTCTCATTGATACGGTAGCTGAAGGGTCTCCTGAAGAGGTATAAACCTGCAGACCGGCAACCTGTCCCTGAAGAGCATCGGCGGCATTGATAACCGGCTTGTCCTTGAGGGCCTTTGCCTTAACGGTCTGGGCAGAACCTACCACGGTGGAGATCTTTCTACCTGTACCGTAACCAACTACGATCACGTCCTCAAGAGTGGTAGCATCCTCAGAAAGAGCTACGTTGATGACGGATCTGCCGTTAACAGGCACCTCCTGGGTGGTGTAGCCCTGATAAGTGAAGACCAGTACGGCATCCCTTCTAACGTTGATGACATACTGTCCGTTCAAATCAGTAGCAGCACCGGTGGTGGCACCCTTAACCTGAACGCCCGCACCGATAAGCGTTTCGCCGGTGGCCGCGTCGGTAACGGTTCCTGTTACTTTTATTGTCTGTGCATAAGCAATTTGCCCAACACACAATAACAGTAACGCCAAAACAAATGTAATTCGTTTCATTTGGTTGATTTTTAGTTAATTTTAAGTAGTGTTGTTTATTTGTTAATAATAAATTGGTTCGGTTGGCTTTAGTTTAGGGGTGCAAGATACTGAAATTTATCTCAATTGACAAAACTTTTGAACAACTATTTTCAGTTGCTTTTATTTTTTAATGAAAAAATGCAACATTTATGTTATATTTGTGGTGGATGCAGCCGCAAGGTTTGCTAAAACGCCTTATATATGATAGGTATATTTGATTCGGGAGCCGGAGGCCTTTCAGTTTGGAAGGAGCTCATAAAGATAATGCCCTCAGAGGATTACTTCTATATTTCAGATGCGGCATACTGTCCTTATGGCAGAAAAAGTAAGGAAATGATATTGAAAAGAGTCTCCGCGATATCCAGATTTCTTATTGAAAGGGGAGCTGAAATCATCGTGGTGGCCTGTAATACAGCAACAGCAGCGGCTATAGAAGGACTGAGGCAAACCTTTGATATTCCGTTTGTTGGGATGGAACCGGCAGTCAAACCGGCCGCCACTTTGACCAAGACGGGAGTGATAGGGGTGCTGGCAACCCACGGAACATTGCAGGGAAGCCTCTATAAGGCTACTTCTGAAAAGTATGCCCGCCGTAAAGAGGTGAAAATCATAGAGGAAGTGGGGGACGGACTGGTTGAGCTCGTAGAGAATGGCGATACACAATCTCCTGAGGCAGAGGCTCTTGTAAAGAAATATCTTGATCCTATGATAGAGGCCGGTGCGGACTGCGTGGTCCTGGGATGCACTCACTATCCGTTCCTGGAACCTCTGATCAGGAAGGTGTCCTCTGACAAATTGATTGTTATCAATCCGGCACCTGCAGTGGCAAAGAGAGCCCGCCAACTCCTTGAAAAAGTGCGTAAAAATAGGGTTTCAGCTAGGGAAAACGCTAACTCTCTAACGGGTGGACAGAAAATTGTTATCGCCACAACAGGTTCAAAGACAGATACTTTGCAGTATCTTGCAGAGTCGGTGATCAGACAGGTTATTGCGGAGGGCTTACTAAATGAAAGTGAAATTGCACGTCTGGAAAATAAAATTTTTGTATCTTTGGGAATATAATTTAAATCTTTTATAAAAGTTAGAGTATGGATACAACCTCTTTACTGTTTTATCTGGTTCCTGCCGCATCTTTGGTGGCGCTTGGATTCGCGTTCCTGTTTTACCGTCAGATGCTTCGTCAGGACGAAGGCACCCCCAGAATGAGGGAGATTGCTTCTTATGTACGCCAGGGTGCTATGGCTTATCTTAAGCAGCAGTACAAGATAGTCATAATAGTGTTCGTGGTTCTTGCCGCGATTTTCGCTTTCCTGGCTTACGGGCTGGGAATCCAGAACGGATGGGTTCCGTTCGCCTTCCTTACCGGTGGTTTCTTCAGCGGCCTGGCAGGCTACATCGGAATGAGGACCGCCACATACGCTTCCGCCCGTACGGCAAACGCCGCCCGCAAGTCTCTCAACAGCGGCCTGAAGGTGGCTTTCCGCAGCGGTGCGGTTATGGGACTTACGGTTGTGGGCCTCGGACTCCTTGATATATCTATATGGTATATGGTGCTGGATTATTTCATCAATCCGGCAGATGCGGCCCAGAAACTCACGATCATCACCACTACGATGCTTACCTTCGGAATGGGTGCTTCCACCCAGGCTCTGTTCGCCAGGGTCGGTGGCGGTATCTACACCAAGGCCGCAGATGTGGGAGCGGATCTCGTTGGAAAGACCGAGGCCGGAATTCCTGAGGATGACCCGAGGAATCCTGCAACCATTGCGGATAACGTTGGAGACAATGTAGGAGACGTTGCCGGTATGGGAGCGGACCTTTACGAGTCCTATTGCGGAAGCGTGCTTGCTACCGCCGCTCTTGGCGCATCCGCCTTTATAGGTTCCGGAGGAATGCAGCTCAAGGCAGTCTTCGCTCCTATGCTGATTGCCGCAGTCGGAGTTTTCCTCTCAGTGATAGGAATCTTCCTGGTAAGGACAAAGGAGAAGGCCAATATGGCGCAGCTTATGAAATCCCTCAACCTGGGAGTCAATTTCGCGTCGGTGCTGATAGCCGTTTTCTCCTTTATTATATTGTATGCTTTGGGACTTACCCACTGGCTGGGAATATCCTTCTCTGTCGTTACCGGACTTATAGCCGGTATCATCATAGGAAAGACCACGGAATACTACACTTCCCACTCTTTCCGTCCGACAAAGAGAATCGCTGAGAATGCGGAGACAGGGCCTGCTACAGTTATCATCTCCGGTGTGGGAACCGGTATGATTTCCACTGCCATTCCTGTTATCACGATTGGCGCGGCTATCATTCTGGCTTACCTTTGCGCCACGGAATTTACCGGAAGCTTGCTTTCCAAGGAGAATCTTTCCCTCGGACTTTACGGTATAGGAATTGCCGCCGTGGGTATGCTTTCAACTCTTGGAATTACTTTGGCTACAGATGCTTACGGCCCAATTGCAGATAATGCCGGCGGAAACGCGCAGATGAGTGAACTAGATCCTGAGGTCAGAGACCGCACAGACATTCTGGATGCTCTTGGAAACACAACCGCCGCCACCGGCAAGGGATTCGCCATCGGAAGCGCCGCCCTTACCGCTTTGGCTCTGCTGGCCTCATACATAGAGGAAATCAAGATTGCCCTCCTCAGGGTTGCGGACACTTCCGGACTTGAGGCCGCTATCCGCAACCTCAACGTGCAGTCTCTAAGTATAGACAGCAAGGAGGCTCTCCACAATGCGGGGTTTGCAGACTTCATGACCTGGTTCGATGTCAATCTCATGAACCCTAAGGTTCTGGTGGGAGTGTTTATCGGCGCTATGCTGGCTTTCCTGTTCTGTGGTCTCACTATGGGGTCCGTGGGAAGGGCCGCCAAGAAGATGGTGGAGGAAGTAAGGCGCCAGTTCAACTCGGACAAGGGAATCCTGGAAGGGACAAGCACTCCGGACTATGCACGTTGCGTAGAGATTTCCACCCGCAGCGCCCAAAAGGAGATGATAGGAAGTTCACTCCTTGCCATTGCCGCTCCTGTGGTAGTTGGAATAGTTCTCGGAGTTTCCGGAGTTCTGGGTCTTCTGATTGGAGGCTTGAGCAGCGGATTCGTTCTTGCCGTGTTTATGGCTAATTCCGGAGGAGCCTGGGACAATGCCAAGAAATATGTAGAGGAAGGACACTTTGGAGGCAAGGGTTCATACGCGCACAAGGCTACCGTTGTCGGAGATACGGTTGGCGATCCGTTCAAGGACACCAGCGGCCCATCGCTGAACATACTTATCAAGCTTATGAGCATGGTTTCCATCGTGATGGCGGGAGTTACCGTTGCGCTTAACATTCTTTAAGACAGAGGACTGGAGCCGATGATCAAACCTTTGAAGTTCAAGCCTGTAAGGATAGGCACAATATGGGGAGGCGAGGATTGGATTCTCTCTGCGATGGAGGGAAGGGAGACCGTATGCCTTACCGGCGAGGATACCTCTTTGGAATTGTCCGCTCTTGTTGCCAAATATGGAGAAAGACTCGTAGGTAAACGCGTGTGGAAAAAATTCGGAGGCCGTTTTCCTCTTCTTGTAAAGTACATCAACTCCAGAGACCAGCTTTCCGTACAGGTTCATCCGGGAGATGAGATGGCAGACCGCAAAGGCCTTCCAAACGGAAAGACTGAGATGTGGTATGTGCTTGAGGCTGAGAAGGATTCCGAGCTTCTCCTGGGATTTTCCAAGAAGTTTTCAAAGAAGGAGTTTGCCCAGATAGTAAGTAATTCCATTCAGGAAAAAGACGTCCTTAAGGGAGAGAAAACCCTTGAGGATGTCCTTAACCGCTTCTGTCCAAAACCGGGAGACTGGTATTTCATCCCTGCCGGTACTGTTCACAGCATCGGAGCCGGAACCCGAATCCTTGAAATCCAGCAGCCTTCTGATGTCACGTACAGGCTTTACGACTTCAACCGCGTGGACATAGAAGGGAAAAGGCGCCATCTGGACCTTGAGGATGCCCTTGATGCCATAGACTTTGAGGAAAAGCAGGAGAAATATGTTGAAGTCCAGCGCAATGTCTTTGACAGCAAAGGAGGGGAAGTGCCGCTTGCAAGATGCCCTCATTTTACAAGTTCCTTCATAAACTTCGATTCATTTTGCCGTCCCGAGTGCGGTGTGGAAAATTTCTTCCACCTGGACAATTCACGCTGGGAATCCTTTACAGTGATTGTCTGCACCGGGGGAAGCGGAACTCTCTTCTATAAAGAATTTGGCTCCGGCTGCATTCGCCAGAGCCAAACCCTAAAGGATGGGGACCTGTTCCTTATTCCTGCTGAACTGGGTGCCGTGGACATCCGTTCAACCGGCGGCCTTCAGATAGTGGAGGCACACCTGGAACTGCCCCGCTCTTAACCGTCTTATTTCAGGTACTCTTCCAGGAAACTCTCAATCTGCTCTTCGGAAGGCGATGCAAGCAGGATCTTGCCTTCGCTGTCTACAAAGTAGCTCTGAGGTATTGAACTTATATTGAAGAGCTTGCCGGCCTCGCTGTCCCAGAACTTAAGATCGGAGACATGCTGCCATACGAGCTTGTCTTTTGCTATGGCCTCAACCCACTTGTCCTTGTCGCTGTCGAGTGAAACTCCGAGAATGCCGAAGCCCTTCTTGCTGTACTTTGCGTAAATTTGGGTAAGGGTAGGGTTGAAACGGCGGCAAGGTCCGCACCAGGAAGCCCAGAAGTCAACCATCGTAACCTTGTTCTTAGGATAAACCTCGGAGAAGGTGACAGGGTTTCCGTCAGGATCGTTGAGGGTGAAGTCAGGAGCCTGGTTTCCTGGAGCCAGAGATTCTCTCTTGTCATATTCCTTCTGCATATTCTTCATAAGCCTTGTGCCGGCAACTGCAGGAACAGCGGCATATCTCTCAATCACCTTCTTTGCAGAATCGAGGTCTATCTGAGAATATCTGATAGCAGAATATGCTTCTTCCATAGTCAGAACGGAGAGAGGGTTGTTTGCATAGTACTCTTTCTCAACTTCTTCTCCCTTCTGCAGCAGAGGCTGGACAATAGCCCAGATGGAATCCTTCACCTTGGCGTCTCCTGCCATATACTCCTTTTCCAGGGCGTCCATATCGGTTTCTCCGTAAGCTGTTTTTATCAGGTTTTCAAGAGAGTCCTTTTCCCTCTGGATAGATCCGTTGGACTCAATTGTTGAATGGAAATGATTTCCGTCCGGAGTGAAGCTGATGGTGTAGTCTGCATTTTCAAGGAAGAATCTTGCAATCTGAACAGGCTCTTCTCCTTCCTTTACTCCCATGATGGAACGGATGTCGAATCCCTCGACGTTTCCTGTGAATACAGCTTTCTTGTCAACTACAGCAGCAGTGTCTGCTACAGGGTTTTCTTTGTCGCGATTAGTGAGGATGAAGCTTGTAAAGCCCTCATCTTCCGTGTTTACGGTAACTGTGTAGCCGGCCTTTTTCTCTGTGCAGCTCAGTGCGGCAAAAGTGGCTACAGCCAGAATGAATAGTTTTTTCATATATAAATGTATTGTTGTTATTTGCAATAGCGCAGACAAAAATAGCAAAAAAAGAGGATGGCCTTTCGGTCATCCCCTTCAGTTTTGGTAAAACTTTTGATTACTGTTCAGACGAAGCTGCCTGAGCTGCAAGCTCTGCCTGAGCTTTCATCATCTTGCGGTATTCTTCAGCGCTGGTTACGACAATCTGTTCGTAATCTCTCATACCTGTACCGGCAGGTATTGGATGTCCGCAGATAACGTTCTCCTTCAGACCTTCCAAAGTATCTGTCTTTCCGTAGATTGCAGCCTCGGAAAGTACCTTGGTCGTCTCCTGGAAGGAAGCTGCACTCATGAAGCTGTTTGTCTTCAGGGCGGCTCTTGTGATTCCCTGGAGAATCTGGTCTGCTGTTGCGGGAACGGCATTGCGTGCGGTAACGGTCTTCAGGGCCTGACGCTTGAGGATAGAGTTCTCGTCCTTAAGAGCGCGGACGGTAACTATCTGGCCGGCACGGAGGTTCTTGGAATCTCCGGCATCCAGTATTACCATCTTGTCCCAAAGCTCGTCGTTCTGCTTGAAGAATTCCTGACGGTCCACAAGCTGTTCAGGAAGGAAGCGGGTATCTCCCGGATCCACAACCTGCACCTTGCGCATCATCTGACGGACAATGACTTCAAAGTGCTTGTCGTTGATCTTAACGCCCTGCATTCTGTAAACCGCCTGCACCTCGTTGACGATGTACTCCTGGACCTTGGTAGGACCGAGGATACGGAGAATGTCTGCAGGAGCGATGCTACCGTCTGAAAGCGCGTCTCCGGCTTTCACGTAGTCGTTCTCCTGGACGAGAATCTGCTTGGTTGTCGGAACCAGGTAGTGTTTCTCGATGTCTCCGCGACGGGATTTGATTATGATCTCGCGGTTACCCCTCTTGATCTTGCCCATCTGGACGTCTCCGTTAATCTCGGCGACGATAGCCGGGTTGGAAGGGTTACGCGCCTCGAACAGCTCGGTGACTCTAGGAAGACCTCCGGTGATGTCTCCGGCCTTTGAGGAGGCGGCTCTAGGAATCTTGACCAGAATATCTCCGGCCTTGACATCCTGTCCGTCAGATACCATAATATGTGCACCCAGAGGGAGGTTGTAGCTCTTGAGCTCGTTTCCTTCTGCGTCCACAATCTTGATTACAGGGTTCTTGTTCTTGTCCTTGGAATCAACTACGACTCTATCTACGTGGTTGGAGAATTCGTCAAGCAGCTCAGACTTGAATGTTTCTCCTTCAACCAGCTGGTCGTATGCGATTTTACCGTCAACATCGGCGAGTGTGAGTGCGTTGTATGCATCCCATTCGCAGATCTTGTCTCCCTTCTTGACGAGTTCGTTGTTCTTCTTGTAAAGAATTGAACCGTAAGGAATTCGGTATTCGGACATGGAAATTCCGCTATCCGCGTTGACGATCCTGAGCTCAGTGCCTCTACCTATAACGATGGTCTGTTTCTGACCGTTTTCGTCTATCTTGTCCAGGGTGCGGAGCTCTTCGAATTCGAGCCTTCCGTCATACTTGGAGACGATTTCATTCTCAGCAACGGAAGCACTTGCAGTACCACCGACGTGGAATGTTCTCAAAGTAAGCTGTGTACCAGGCTCACCGATACTCTGTGCGGCGATAACGCCCACAACCTCACCGGTCTCGACCATCTTGTTTCTAGCAAGGTTACGTCCGTAGCACTTGGCGCAGACGCCTTTCTTGCTCTCGCAGGTGAGCACGCTTCGGATCTCAACTGCCTCGATAGGCAGGCTCTCGATCTTGGCGGCAATCTCTTCTGTGATTTCCTCACCTGCTCCGATGATGAGTTCTCCGTTTGTAGGATCGTAAATTTCGTGAACTGTGGTTCTACCGAGGATTCGGTCGTAGAGAGTCTCCACAACTTCGTCCTTGTTTTTGATTTCGGTTGCTACAAGTCCTCTGAGGGTGCCGCAGTCTTCTTCCGTAACTATCACGTCGTGAGATACATCCACAAGTCTTCTGGTAAGATAACCTGCGTCTGCAGTCTTAAGCGCGGTATCGGCAAGACCCTTACGGGCACCGTGAGTGGAGATGAAGTACTCGAGCACGGAAAGACCTTCCTTGAAGTTTGCAAGGATAGGGTTCTCGATAATCTCGTTACCTCCTGTAGCACCTGATTTCTGTGGCTTGGCCATCAGACCTCTCATACCGCAGAGCTGACGGATCTGCTCCTTGGAACCACGGGCTCCGGAGTCCAGCATCATCCATACCGGATTGAATCCTTCGTTGTCTGCAGAGATTTCCTTGACCACAACCTTACTGAGCTCATTGTTTACGTTAGTCCAGATATCGATAATCTGGTTGTAACGCTCGTTGTTGGTTATCAGACCGTTGTCGAAGTTGAACTTAACCTCGTCGGCCTTCTTGTAACCATCGTCGATGAGCTTTTGCTTTCCTGCCGGAACAATTACGTTTCCGAGGTTGAAGCTAAGTCCTCCGCGGAATGCCATCAGGTATCCCATGTTCTTGATATCGTCAAGGAACTGGGTGGTCCTCATGACTCCGCAAGTCTTGATAACAAGAGAGATGATATCTCTGAGCGCTTTCTTGTTAATCAGGGTGTTGAGATAGCCCACTTCCTTAGGAACCACCTGGTTGAAGAGGATACGCCCGGTAGTGGTATCCACCAGATGATAACCCTTTGAAGGATCTGTCAAATCGATAGGAAGACGGACAGAAATCTTGGAATGGATGTCCAGTCTCTGTTCGTTGTAGGCTATGATAACCTCTTCAGGAGAATAGAATCTTCCGCCTTCTCCCTTCATTCCTGCCCTTTCCTTTGTAATGTAATAGAGTCCGAGCACCATATCCTGGGAAGGAACGGTGATAGGGGCTCCGTTGGCAGGGTTGAGGATGTTATGGCTTCCGAGCATAAGCAACTGTGCCTCAAGCACCGCTGCATTTCCCAGAGGGAGGTGAACCGCCATCTGGTCTCCGTCGAAGTCTGCGTTGAATGCCGTACAAGCCAGAGGGTGAAGCTGAATGGCCTTGCCCTCGATGAGCTTAGGCTGGAAAGCCTGGATACCGAGTCTGTGGAGGGTAGGAGCACGGTTCAGAAGTACCGGATGGCCCTTCATAACATTCTCCAGGATATCCCAGATTACGGAATCCTTGCGGTCGACCATTTTCTTTGCGCTCTTTACGGTCTTGACCACGCCTCTTTCCAGAAGCTTGCGGATGATAAACGGCTTGTAAAGCTCAGCGGCGATGAACTTTGGAAGTCCGCACTCGTGCATTTTCAGTTCAGGTCCTACGACGATAACCGAACGTGCAGAGTAGTCGACTCTCTTACCGAGGAGGTTCTGGCGGAATCTTCCCTGCTTACCCTTGAGGGAATCGGACAGAGACTTGAGAGCCCTGTTGGATTCGCTCTTGATGGTGTTGGACTTCTTTGAGTTGTCGAACAGGGAGTCCACAGCCTCCTGGAGCATTCTCTTCTCGTTTCGGAGAATTACCTCAGGGGCCTTTATCTCGATGAGTTTCTTCAGACGGTTGTTACGTATGATAACTCTTCTGTAAAGGTCGTTGAGGTCTGAAGTTGCAAACCTTCCTCCATCCAGCGGAACCAGAGGTCTCAGATCAGGAGGGGTTACAGGAATAACCTTGAGTATCATCCACTCCGGGCGGTTGATATCCTTGGAATCCCTGAAGGCCTCTATGATGCTGAGTCTCTTGAGCGCTTCCGTTTTTCTCTGCTGGCTGGTCTCCGTTTCCAGTGAGTGGCGGAGATCGGCAGCGAGTTTTTCAAGGTCGATCTTTGCAAGGAGCTTGTAGATAGCGCCTGCACCCATCTCGGCGACAAACTTGTTAGGGTCGTCGTCCGGGAGCATAGCGTTCTCCTTAGGAAGAGTCTCTGTCAGAGCGAGATATTCGTCTTCGCTGAGAAGATCCAGTTCCTTTACTCCCTTCTCTGCCGCAACGCCAGGCTGGATAACCACATACCTTTCATAGTATATGATGGAATCCAGCTGCTTGCTCTTGATGCCGAGAAGCGATCCGATCTTGTTTGGAGTGGAGCGGAAATACCATATATGAGCTACAGGAACGGTAAGGGATATGTGTCCCATCCTTTCCCTTCTTACTTTTTTCTCGGTAACTTCCACACCGCAACGGTCGCAGACGATTCCGCGGTAGCGGATCCTCTTGTACTTCCCGCAGGAGCACTCGTAATCCTTTGTAGGACCGAAGATTCTCTCGCAGAACAGACCGTCCCTTTCAGGCTTGTAGGTGCGGTAGTTAACAGTTTCCGGCTTGAGGACTTCACCGTGAGACCTCTCCAGGATTTCTTCCGGAGAGGCAAGACCGATTGAAATCTTGCTGAAATTGCTCTTAACCTTTGTATCTTTCTTTAAATTCATAATGATAGATTTCTAAGTTACCGATTAATCCAAGTGAACGCTCAATCCCAGACCTCTGAGCTCGTGCAGGAGCACGTTCAAAGATTCCGGAATGTTAGGCGCCGGCATAGGCTCGCCCTTGACGATGGCTTCGTATGCGCGGCTTCTTCCGGTGATATCGTCTGACTTGATAGTCAGGATTTCCTGAAGGATGTTGGCTGCGCCGAATGCTTCCAGCGCCCATACCTCCATTTCTCCGAATCTCTGGCCTCCGAGCTGTGCCTTTCCTCCGAGAGGCTGCTGGGTGATCAGAGAGTAAGGGCCGGTTGAACGTGCGTGCATCTTGTCCTCAACCATGTGGTCGAGCTTGATCATATAGATGACGCCCACGGTAGCTGGCTGGTCGAACAGCTCTCCGGTTCCGCCGTCTCTGAGTCTGGTTGTACCGTAACGCGGCAGTCCTGCCTTGTCTGTATACTCGCAGATGTTTTCCAGAGAAGCTCCGTCGAAGATAGGGGTGGCGAACTTGACTCCAAGTTCCCTTCCGGCCCATCCGAGAACGGTCTCGTAGATCTGTCCGAGGTTCATACGTGAAGGCACGCCCAGAGGGTTAAGCACGATATCCATAATCGTACCGTCTTCCATAAACGGCATGTCCTCGTCGCTGACTATGCGGGCCACGATACCCTTGTTTCCGTGGCGTCCCGCAACCTTGTCGCCGACCATTATCTTTCTCTTCTTGGCAATGTAAACCTTTGCTACCTGCATTACTCCGTTAGGAAGCTCGTCACCCTGCTGGATGTCGAATTGGCGTCTCTTGAATTTGGCGGTAATTTCCTTGAGAGCAGTCAGATAGTTGCGGATAAGAGATCTGGTCAGCTCGTTTGTGTGCTTGTCCGCAGTCCACTTGGCAGGGTTAACCTGCTCAAAGTTGTCTATGGACTCCAGCACGTCTTTCTTGAAGTTGTTTCCCTTGGCAATCAGAACGGTTCCGAAGATGTCCGTTACGCCCTGGGAAGTCTTCTTGCCCAGAATAGTAAGAAGCTTGTCTATGAAGGAAGCCTTAAGCTCTGAGCACTTCTTGTTGTAGTCCTCTTCTGCCTTCTTTACTTCTTCCTTCATCCTGGCTTTGAAGTTCTTTCTCTCCTTGTCGGTCATCTTGCCCTGGCCGGCCTTGCAGAAGAGCCTCTTTCCGATGACGGTTCCGGTAAGGGATGCGGATGCTTTAAGGGAAGCGTCCTTTACATCTCCGGCCTTGTCGCCGAAAATAGCTCTAAGCAGTTTCTCCTCAGGTGACGGATCGGTCTCTCCCTTAGGAGTGATCTTTCCGATGAGGATGTCGCCAGGCTGTACGGTTGCGCCGATACGGATGATACCGTTCTCGTCCAGGTTCCTGGTAGCGTCGTCGCTGACGTTAGGAATGTCCTTGGTAAGTTCCTCAGGTCCTCTCTTTGTGTCTCTTACCTCAAGGAGGTATTCGTCCACGTGAACGGAAGTGAGGATGTCTTCCCTAACAATCCTTTCTGAAAGAACGACAGCATCCTCGTAGTTGTAACCTTTCCAAGGCATAAAGGCAACCTTCAGGTTCCTTCCCAGTGCAAGCTCTCCGTTCTGGGAAGCGTATCCTTCCGTAAGAATCTGTCCCTTGACGATTCTGTCGCCCTTGCGGACAACAGGTTTCAGGCGGATGGATGTGCTCTGGTTGGTTTTCCTGTACAAAGGGAGGTCGTAAACGGTAATCTCAGGAGAGAAGCTGATGAATTTCTCTTCTTCGGTCTTGTCGTACTTGACCTTGATCTGGTTAGCGTCTACGTAAACAACCTCACCGTCTCCTTCTGCGGCAATCTGGGTTCTGGAGTCTTTCATTACCGGACCTTCCAGACCGGTACCTACGATAGGGGCTTCCGGATTGATGATAGGAATAGCCTGTCTCATCATGTTGGAACCCATGAGGGCGCGGTTAGCGTCGTCATGCTCCAGGAACGGAATCAGGGATGCTGCAATGGAGGCAATCTGGTTAGGAGCGACGTCTATCAGATGGACGTCTTCCTTACCGACTACAGGGTAGTCTGCCTGCCAGCGGCATTTGATTCTCTCGTCGAGTATTGTTCCGTTCTCGTCCAGATTAACGTTTGCCTGTGCAACCATCTGGTTTTCTTCCTCTTCTGCGCTAAGATAAACGAATCCTTCGTCGCTCAGGTCCACAACTCCGTCCTTTACCTTGCGGTAAGGAGTTTCGATGAATCCGAGGTTGTTGATTCTTGCATAAACGCAGAGTGAGGAAATCAGACCGATGTTAGGTCCTTCAGGTGTCTCGATAGGGCAGAGACGTCCGTAGTGCGTGTAGTGCACGTCGCGGACCTCGAATCCGGCCCTGTCTCGGCTAAGACCTCCAGGACCGAGGGCTGAAAGCCTTCTCTTGTGGGTCATCTCGGCCAGAGGGTTGGTCTGGTCCATGAACTGGGAGAGCTGGCTGGATCCGAAGAAGGAATTGATTACGGAAGACAGAGTCTTGGCGTTGATCAGGTCTGAAGGGGTGAATACCTCGTTGTCCCTGACATTCATCTTTTCCTTGATGGTTCTTGCCATTCTTGCAAGACCTACTGTAAACTGGCTTGCAAGCTGCTCGCCGACGGTGCGGATTCTTCTGTTGCTCAGGTGGTCAATGTCATCGACAGTAGCCTTTGAATTGATCAGCTGGATCAGGTAGCGGATAATCTCGATGATATCCTGCTTTGTAAGAACCCTCACTTCCTCGGAAGTGTTCAGGTTCAGCTTCTTGTTGAGCCTGTACCTTCCTACTGTTCCCAGGTCGTACCTCTTGTCTGAGAAGAACAGCTTCTCGATAACGTCTTTTGCCGTTGCCTCGTCAGGCGGTTCCGAGTTGCGGAGCTGCCTGTAGGTGTAGAAGATAGCATCTTTCTGGGTATTGCAGATGTCTTTCTGCAGAGTGTTGTATATGATATCGAATTCAGCGCTGGCGGCATCCTCGTTATGGAGAAGGATGTAGTCTACGCCGGAGTCGATAACCTTGTCTATAAGTTCCTCGGTCAGAACAGTACCTCTCTCGATACCGATTTCAGTTCTCTCGATGTACATAACCTCGCCGGTGTCCTCGTCCACGAAGTCTTCGTTCCATGTCTTGAGAACCCTTGCGGCAAGTCTCTGGCCGATATGCTTTTCAAGCTCTTCTCTATCTGCCCTTACCTCCTGGGCCAGATTGAAGATGTTGAGAATGTCCTTGTCTGATTCGAAACCGATGGCTCTGAGAAGTGTGGTTACCGGCAGTTTCTTCTTTCTGTCGATATATGCATACATCACCTTGTTGATGTCGGTGGTGAACTCGATCCAGGAACCCTTGAACGGAATGATTCTGGCTGAATACAGCTTTGTTCCGTTCTGGTGCATGCTCTGTCCGAAGAAAACACCCGGAGAGCGGTGCAGCTGGGAAACCACGATCCTTTCAGAACCGTTGATGATGAATGTACCTCTCGGAGTCATGTACGGAATGTTGCCCAGGAATACGTCCTGGATAACCTGCTCGAAATCCTCGTGCTCCGGATCGGTGCAGGAGAGCTTGAGCTTTGCCTTCAAAGGAACGCTGTAAGACTGACCCCTGTCCAGACACTCTTCCTCAGAGTAGATTGGCGGATCAATGGTATAGTCTATGAACTCCAGAACGAAGTTGTTGCGCGTATCCCTGATGCCTGAAGGTTCCGAATTCTGAGAGAACGCATCCTGGAAGACTTTGTAGAGGCCTTCGTTTTTCCTGTTTTCAGCGGTGGTTCCCAGCTGGAAGAATTCCTTGAAGGACTTCAGCTGCACCTCGAGAAAATCGGGATAATCCAGAAGCGTCTTTGATGTTGCGAATGAAATTCGCTGATTTTTAGTATTTTGAGGCATTATATCAAATTTAGCTTGATGTAAACTTAAAAAAACGACAAAAAGGTTTAGGGCATTTTAGCCCTAAACCTGACTACGTCCTGACAGGCAGGGGGAAGTAGAGACCAAAAATGAACTTATTTAATCTCAACCTCAGCTCCTACCTCTTCAAGTTTTGCCTTCAAAGTCTCAGCATCAGCCTTGGAAACCTTCTCCTTAACAGCCTTAGGAGCACCGTCAACGAGGTCCTTAGCCTCCTTCAGTCCAAGACCTGTGAACTCCTTCACAGCCTTTACAACCTGAAGCTTCTGAGCGCCGGCTGCCTTAAGGATAACGTCGAATTCAGTCTTTTCCTCAGCAGCAGCGGCAGCAGGACCGGCAGCAGCAACTGCAACAGCAGCGGCAGCTGGCTCGATACCATACTCTTCCTTGAGAACCTTAGCTAATTCCTGAACGTCCTTTACTGTCAGGTTAACCAGCTCTTCTGCAAATTTCTTAATATCTGCCATAGTTTTTGATTTTTATTGTGTTAATAATTATTCTTTCTCCGATAATGTTTTGACGATACCTGCAATCTTTCCGCCACCCTGGCTCTGAAGAGCGGAGATGACGTTCTTGACAGGAGACTGCAGCAATGCAACGATGTCCGCGATGAGTTCCTCTCTGGACTTGATGTTGCAAAGTACCTCCAAGTTCTCAGCACCTATGTAAGAGCACTCCTGGACATAAGCGGCCTTGAATTCAGGCTTGCCTTTGCCGTCGGCTGCGCTGAAAGACTTGATCAGCTTTGCAGGACCGTTCGGAGTTTCTGCAAACATAATCGCAGAAGAACCTTTCAATACGTTCTCGAATGCCTGGCAGTCCTGAACGCCGCTCTTCTCCAAAGCCTTGGCGAAGAGAGTGTTCTTTACTACCAGCATCTTTATATTCTGCTTGAAGCAGTTGCGTCTCAGCTTTGCAGTAGCCTCTGCATTGAGCCCTTCTACATTAGCGATGTAGAAATTAGGGTTCTCCTTGATGCGGGCGGTCAGATCCTCAATAATCTGTGCTTTCAATTCTTTCCTCATATCTTTACCTCCTCATCATTATGCATCAACACCAACACTCTTCATGTCCAGCTCTACGCCAGGACCCATGGTTGAAGACAGGAATACACTCTTGACGTATGTGCCCTTGAGTGCCTGTGGCTTCAGCTTAAGTACGGTATTGATGAATTCATTGGCGTTCTGCGCAAGCTGCTCGGCTGTGAATGAAACCTTTCCGATGCTTGAGGATACGATACCCTGCTTGTCAACCTTAAAGTCTATCTTACCTGCCTTAATTTCCTTAACGGCACCAGCGATATCCATGGTAACCGTACCGGTCTTAGGGTTAGGCATCAGACCTCTCGGACCGAGTATCCTACCGATCACACCGACCTTACCCATCACAGAAGGGGTGCAGACGATGACGTCGACGTCAGTCCATCCGCCCTTGATCTTCTCGATGTATTCATCCAGGCCAACATAGTCTGCTCCAGCTTCTTTAGCTTCGTTCTCCTTGTCAGGAGTACAAAGTACAAGTACTCTCACTGTCTTACCTGTTCCGTTAGGAAGAGTAACGACGCCTCTTACCATCTGGTTGGCCTTTCTAGGGTCAACGCCCAGACGCATCGCTATATCAACGGATGAGTCGAACTTAGTGAAGGCGGCTTCCTTTATCAAGCTGCAAGCCTCTGCCAACTTGTACTGTCTTCCAGGCTCAACTTTAGCCTGGGCTGCTTTCTGATTTTTAGTTAGCTTACTCATTGCACTTTTATTTAACGTCGGCAGGGAATTCTCCCTCAACTTTGACACCCATGCTTCTTGCTATACCTGCAACCATGCTCATGGCAGATTTCAGGGTAAAGCAATTGAGGTCAGGCATCTTGTCCTCTGCGATCTTTCTAACCTGCTCCCAGGTGAGCTTGCCTACTTTCTTTCTGTTGGATTCTGCAGATCCGCTCTGGATCTTGGCAGCCTCCTTGATCATCACTGCTACAGGCGGCTCCTTTACCACGAAGGTGAAGGATTTGTCTGTGTATACAGTAATGATAACAGGAAGAGTCTTGCCTGCTCTATTCTGGGTCAAGGCATTGAATTGCTTGCAGAAGTCCATGATGTTCACACCCTTGGAACCGAGTGCCGGTCCTACAGGAGGTGAGGGATTTGCTGCACCGCCTTTAATTTGTAACTTGATCAAAGCGGCAATTTCTTTAGCCATAATTGAAATTTTTTACTCTTTAATTACTTGAACAAAATTCAGTTCCATTGTGGTTGGTCTTCCAAAGATCTTCACCTCGACCTTCAGCTTCTTCTTGTCTTCGAGAATCTCGAGGACATTTCCGTTGAAGCCGTTGAAAGGACCGTCGATGACCTTTACAGGCTCTCCCACAACAAACGATGGAGCGGCCTCTTCTTCAGTGTCTATCATCTCGTCTACCTTTCCGAGAATCTGATTGATTTCAGCGTCCGGAACAGGATAAGGCTCCTTCTTGGTATCCTTTGACCTTGGATTGCTTGTAAGGAATCCGGCCACGAAAGGGATATCGCAAAGCAGGTGCTGGATTTCTCCGGAAAGGGAAAGCTTGTCCGGAGATTCCCCGGAAAGCCTGCACTGGACAAAGACGTACTGAGAGTAGCAGATCTTCTCGACCAGCACTCTTTTTCCGTTCTTTACCTGATAGACCTTTTCGGTTGGTATGAGAACCTGAGGAATCTCTTCCTCCTTGCCCGCTCTGCGGACCTCGTTCTGGATATACTCCTGAACTTTCTTCTCCTTACCGCCCTGCACCCTTAAGATGTACCACCTAAGCTTTGGCTCGCCCATAACTCGATTGTTGTTGTAAGCAGATTACTGGAGCATCCTATAAATACCGGTCATGATGTTCTTGAACGCCAGGTCCATTACAAACACAAGCACTGCAAAGATGACGGTTGCCACCATTACAACGGCTGCGCTTGACTGGAGCTGTGCCCAAGTTGGCCAGGTCACTTTCTTGGTAAGCTCTTTATAAGACTCCTTGATGTATGTACCTATCTTGCTCATTTAATTTAAAATTACGGAAGCCGAATGGAAGCTTTCGGCTTCCCGTTTTCCGAAGGGAAATCGTAACATTTCCTTCCGGTGGCAGGGACAGAGCGATTCGAACGCCCATCAACGGTTTTGGAGACCGCTATTCTACCCTTGAACTATGTCCCTAAAAAATTCCCCTAGACCTGAATTTCTTCCGGCCGTCAGGGAATTTTGAGATTAATCAGTAAGACTGTTCGTCCAGAGATTAGTCAAGAATCTTGGTTACCTGACCAGCGCCTACGGTTCTGCCACCCTCGCGGATTGCGAACTGGAGACCCTCAGATATTGCTACCGGATAGATCAGATCTACCTTGATAGAAATATTGTCGCCAGGCATAACCATATCGTGACCCTCAGGAAGCTGGATTTCTCCAGTTACATCCAGTGTACGGATGAAGAACTGAGGACGATACTTGTTCTTGAAAGGAGTGTGGCGTCCGCCTTCCTCTTTCTTCAGAACGTAAATCTGAGCTTCAAATTCCTTGTGAGGGGTAACGCTGCCAGGCTTGGCAACTACCATACCTCTCTTAAGCTCTTTCTTGTCGATACCTCTAAGGAGAAGTCCTACGTTATCTCCGGCTTCACCCTCGTCGAGCAGCTTGCGGAACATCTCGACACCGGTAACAACGGTCTTCTTAGGCTCGTCGCCAAGACCAATGAGCTGAACCTCATCACCTACGTGAACAACACCAGTCTCAATTCTACCGGTGGCAACAGTACCACGGCCAGTGATTGAGAAGATGTCCTCGATAGGCATCAGGAACGGCTTCTGGTTGTCACGGATAGGAGTAGGAATGTACTCATCGACAGCGTCCATAAGTTCCATAACCTTTGCCTCCCACTGTGGATCTCCGTTCAGTGCTCCAAGAGCGGAACCCCTGATGATAGGGCAGTCTTCGTCGAATTTGTAGAAACCGAGAAGGTCTCTTACTTCCATCTCTACCAGGTCAAGCATTTCAGGGTCGTCTACCAGGTCAACCTTGTTAAGGAAAACAAGGATCTTTGGAACGTTCACCTGACGGGCCAGGAGGATGTGCTCTCTTGTCTGAGGCATAGGACCGTCGGTTGCAGCTACAACAAGGATAGCACCGTCCATCTGGGCAGCACCGGTAACCATGTTCTTTACGTAGTCAGCGTGACCCGGGCAGTCAACATGTGCATAGTGACGCTTTGCGGTCTGATACTCAACGTGAGCGGAGTTAATGGTAATACCTCTCTCCTTCTCCTCTGGAGCGTTGTCAATCTGGTCGAAAGACTTGATATCATCATTGCTGGTGAAACCTCTCTCTGCCAATACCTTGGTGATAGCAGCAGTAAGAGTGGTCTTACCATGGTCAACATGGCCGATCGTACCAATGTTAACGTGAGGTTTGTCCCTCAAAAATTTTTCTTTTGCCATAGTGATAAATTAATTAATTTATAATGATTTTGAATATTCTTTGAGCCGACAACGGGAATTGGACCCGTGACCTCTTCCTTACCAAGGAAGTGCTCTACCACTGAGCTACGTCGGCCTTAGAGCGGAAGACGAGGTTCGAACCCGCGACCCTCAGCTTGGAAGGCTGATGCTCTACCAACTGAG